>JBFYKJ010000080.1:0-37811 GCA_041306005.1 Candidatus Altarchaeota archaeon
AACTCGCGGCACGCAGCCCTATATGAGCGACGTCATCGCCGAGAAGCTGATACGGCACCCGAACGTGAAGAGCGTGTACAACACGATGGGCGAGTGGGACCTGATGGTCGAGTTCGTAGGCAAGGACCCCGGTGAGTATGTGGAGTTCATACGCTGGGTGGAGCCGATGGACGGCGTCATGGAGACCAAGGGCAAGTCCATATTAAAGGAATACAACTCGAAGTTCAAGCTGCTGCCGTGACCCGGCAGCGGTTTAAAAACGCTGTCAATGCCCCTCTTGAAAAACGTCATTCACTTTCAGGGCTTTTTTTTGAACCAAATACGGCTTTTAGCATACCCACAAGAACTATGTCCGGAAAATCATTCAAACCGCAGAACCTTTTTATATTCATAGGCGATAATCATACGCCCGGTGTGCAGATAACCGCCTTCGGGCTCCGGTGCAATGGCTACAGGGCTTTCAATAGCCGATAACTCTTCGGCCCGTTTTTACAACAGGGCCGCTCTCCTAAGTGTTTCTCACCAGCAAACCGGCAAGATGACAGGCATCGCTGTCCCGCGGCATAAGACTCTTGACGACGTCGACGTCTATGGCAAGACGGCGCTTGTCAGGTGCGACCTTAACGTCCCCGTCGACAAGCAAACTAAGGAAATCCGCGAGACCTTCAAGATCGAGGCCCACAAGGAAACGCTGCAAGAGCTCGTCGAGCGCGGCGCAAAAGTCGTAGTCATCTCCCACCAGTCCCGGCTCGGCAAGCCCGATTGCATAAGCCTGAAGCAGCATGCCGCCGTGCTGTCGCGGATGCTTGAGAAGGAAGTCAAGTTCGTTGACGACATCTTCGGGGAAAAGGCGAAGGCTGCGATAAAGGGGATGAAGCCCGGCGACGTCGTGCTTCTAGAGAACCTGCGCATGCACGACGAGGAGAACCGAATAGGCTCCCCGCATGACATGTCGAAGACCCAAATGGTCCAAGAGCTGTCAAAGCTCGCCGACCTATACATCTGCGATGCCTTTGCCTGCACCCACCGCTCGCAGCCGAGCATGGTCGGGTTCCCGCACGTGATGCCCTCCGCGGTCGCCCGGCTCATGGAGAAAGAGCTCAAGGCTGTCATGCAGGTCAATGTGGAGCCAAAGCCCCCCATGGGATACGTCCTTGGCGGCGCGAAGCTTGAAGACACTTTCCTCATGGTCGAGAACGCCCTCACGAAGGGCCTTGCCGACTACGTAATGGTCACCGGCGTCCCGTCGCTCGCGTTCCTGAAGGCAAAAGGCCGCGACCTTGGCAAGGCGAACGACGCGTTCCTCGCCAAGAACGGGTATGAGAAATACCATGAGGAGGCCGCGCGCATAATGAAGGGCTTTGAGGGCAAGATATACCTGCCCGTCGACCTCGCGGTCGAGAAGGACGGGAAGAGGGTGGAGCTGGACGTGGACGAACTGCCCGCCGAGTTCCCGATAAAGGACATCGGCAGCAAGACGATAGAGGAATTCTCAAGGATAATAGGTTCGCTTAACACCGTGTTCTGCAACGGGCCCGCCGGGGTCTTTGAGGACGACCGGTTTGCGGACGGTACAAAGGCGGTCTTCAAGGCGATGGCCGACTCGGAGGCTTATTCAGTCATCGGCGGCGGCGACACCTCGGCGGCGATAAGGAACCTGGGGATATCGGGCTTTGACCACGTATCCTCCGGCGGCGGCGCGCTGCTCCACCTGCTCGCGGGCAAGGAGTCGGAGGCCCTGAGGGAGATAATCAGCCAGCGCGTGCCCATGCCTCCCCGCGGGGTTAAGTGATTGTCTTAAAGCGTTTTCTGCCTTCAGCTTTTCCACCCGCGGCTTTTCTGCCTTCAGCTAGCTTGGTATCAATAACTATTTACACCCGCAGAACAGACTATTTACACCGGCAGCACAGAACCCGCGCAGCTCAGCACTTCTCGGTGAACTTGCAGATCTCTTCCCTCAGCTTCTCAGCGGGCGTGTCTTCCATCGCGCTGAGCGCCGGGCCGAAGTAGTAGAGCTTGTAGGCCGTGTGGCCGTACTGCTCGCCGTCGATGCGTATCACGGGCGCCATGTCCTGCCCGGTCAGCAGCCACCGCTGGGCATCCATGGCCCTCACGTCCATGTTTATTATCTCGAGCGCCATCTCGCCTTTCATCTCCGCGGCAAGGCCCCGGAGCACAAGCTCCCAGTCGACGGGCTTCTCGCACGCCTGGCAGTTCTGCTTGTAGAAGTACCTTACTATGGCGTAGCCCCTGTCCCTAAATTCGGATTCGGCCGTCTGGTTGAGCACGATGAAGACGTTGCTCTCGTCTCTTGGTCCGTCATCCTTCCCAAAGAACCCGTCGGGAATGGTTATGTCTATGGATGTGGCTTCGGCCGCCGGGCTTTCGATCTTGTTCCCGGGCGAGCCCTCCACCACTGCAATGAGCTTCCCAGCCGGGACGCCCTCGAACACGAATTTGCCCTTATCGCCCGACTGCTTGCCTATGACCGCGCCGGTGTCGTACTTGAGGGTCACGGTCGCGTTGCCGTTTGCATCGCCAATGAGCCTGACCGTCACGTCGGGCACGCTGCATGTCCCGCAGTCGTCGACGCATGTGGAGCACGCCTCACCGCCCTCGCAGACGCCGTCGCCGCAAAACCCCGTGCAGTCCGACGGGCAGGTCGCCCTGCTCTCGCCGGCGACCGGGCTGCAGGCGTTGTCGCCGCATATGTAAGTCTTTTCCGGCATCCTCATGAACACCGCTATCATAGCCACAAGGCCGATGACGATGAGCGCGACAATGATGCTGTTGTTCTGCATCCTCTTTAGCTCGTTTTGGAATTCGCCCATAGTATCCATCCATGCCCCTCTAAGGGGGCTGCTGAGGTGCTCAAGAATAAATAAACTGTTAGTTATTTACATAAACGTATAAAAAACCACAATTATTGTCTAAGAACGCATGTGTTAAAAAATCTCTAAAAACTTCTCGCCGCATAGGCGCTTTTTATCCTTTTATACCCAGACCTTCTAATTCCATCCCAACTGGAAAACAACCGACAGGCAGGCGAAAGCCGTGCAGGTCAAGCACCAACTGGAGGAAACATGTCATTGCAGATGTTGAATGAGGAGTTCCAGCTAGAGCTGGCCCAAGAGAGGAGAAGCGCGGTGAGGTCTGTAGGGGGCGGGTCCCAAAGCAGGGGCTTTTTCCCGAAGTTCAGCCTCCCATCCATAGGGTCCCTTTGGAAGAAGGAGTACCCCTCTACCCGGCAGCTGGAAGAGATGCTGATTGGGATGGATTAAATCCTTTGGCGCCCGGGGCAGCCCGGGCGGCAGCGCCAGCCAGGGGGCTGGCGCGGCTTTAGTATTTTTTAGAACTTTTGGAATTCTGCCGTTGTTTGCTTCTTAGGCTGCCCTAAGGCGCAAAGCCGGCCCTGTTGTTGAGCCCCTTCTTGCGATCCCTAAACCGCGTCAAGCCAGTAAGTCCTCGAATCTGACGAGGTTCCTGTGCTTTTCAGGCAGGTGTAATCTATATCCGAGTAGTTGCCGGGAGACATGTTGGCGCTCCAGGTGTGCGATGTCTTGTACACCGGTGTGGGAGCCGGGCGGTTGACCTCAGGCCCTGGATAAGCAGCTGCATTGTATATTGCTTGTATCTCGCCCCCGCTGAGAACCTTGCTCCACAGCTGGACGTCGTCTATCTTGCCGTCAAAGTCGCCGAATGACTGCGCTGCGCCTATGATCAGGGGCGCGTTCGACAAAGTGTAACCGCTCATATAGTTTGAAGCGCCTCCTACTTTGACCCCGTTAACATAGAGATAGACTTTGTGATTCGCTTTGTCCCAGACGCCTGCCAGATGGTACCAGGTGTGTGGGGATATCACACTACCGAAAACCGTGACATCTCCAGCCTTAAAGTAGGGCTTTAGGGAGCCGCCTTCATAGTCGAACGCAAGGGCATAGAGGTCGATGTCGTAGTCCCCATGGCTAACCACATACATCTCCTCATTCGAATCCACCTGCACCCACGCCATCCATGTCATGCCGTTGTCGTTCCAGATATCCCCGGGTAGCTCGGGGGCTGCGACACGTCCCTGGACGTCGTACGCATTATAAACCTTCCCTGCGACGCTGGAAAGCCCTGAGCCAGAGCCGTCCCTGCCAAAGCCCGAGAAGTCGAGCGGCGTGCCGTCGGCAGAGTCATCAAAGGTGTAATAAAGCTCCAGGCGATGGGTATCCGTAGGCACATTATAGTCGGCGTTGGAGCGATAGTAGAACCAGTCACAGGGGTTTGAGCCCGCAAATACGCCGCCTATGTCAGAAACAGAGTTGTAGTATACGCTCATGTCGCTGCCGCAGGACTTCCCATAGACCATTGCATTGCCCCCGTGCAGGTTAATAGTGCTTGAGCGATTCAACGGTAAGAAAAATACGCTGTTAAGGCTGTTAAGGCTCCGCCTGAAAGCATAATCGGTCTTCGCCCAGCCCTGGATCGCAGTCTCCCCGGGATAGTCCGTGCCGTTGAGGTGCATGGTGCAGGTTGAGCTGGCAGGCGTGTACACCTGGAAGGAATTGATGCCGACAGGGACCGTGGTGTTCATTACCGATTGTATCTGTATCGTGCAGTCGTTGTCTGCGGCGTCCTTTAACCCGTCGCAGTCGTCGTCTAGGCTATTGCTGCAGAGCTCGGCTGAAGGCTGCACGTCCTGCACGCACGTGCCCCAGAAGCCGGCGGTGCAGTTCTGGGTGCCCGCAGAGCACATGCCCAGGAGCCCGGTGGAGCAAGAGGTCACATTGCCGGGTATGCAATCCTGGCAATCAGTGTCATCCAGGTTTGTAAGCCCGTCGCAGTCGTTGTCAAGCGTGTCGCCACAGTCTTCGCTCGATGGCTCATCATCCCGCACACACGAGCCCCAGGAACCTGCCGAACACGTTTGTGTCCCTGCTGCGCATACGCCCTCTTCCCCGGTGTCGCACGGCTGCGTCGCGTTGCCTGTGCAGTCAGGCACTACGCAATCGAGGTCTTCAGCGTCCGTTTCACCGTCGCAGTCGTTGTCAAGCGTGTCGTTGCATGCCTCCGCAGACGCTTCATCGTCCTGCACACACGAGTCCCAGAACCCGCCAGTGCAGTTCTGGGTGCCCGCAGAGCACACCCCCAGGAGCCCGGTGGGGCATGCTCGTGTATCCCCCGAGGTGCAGTCCTGGCAATCAGAGTCCTCGGTGTCCACCCACCCGTCACAATCGTTGTCAAGCGTGTCGTTGCACACTTCTGTCACCGGTTCCTCGTCGGGCGTGCAGTTGCCCCAGAACCCGCCGGTGCAGGTCTCTGTGCCCGCATGGCACACCCCCTGCAGCCCTGTCAAACAGTATTGGATTGCGCCATCAGCGCATTCCCGGCAATCCGGATCGTCGGTGTCGGTCAGGTCGTCGCAGTCGTCGTCCAGCGTGTTATTGCATATCTCCGCTGCGGCGTCGTACCACATCCAGCCCATGCCAAGGTCCCTGCAGTAGTAAAGCATGCCGTCGACATCGGCCGGAGGACAGAATGGCACGGTCTCATTGCATACATATTGCATATAACAGTCGCTTGGGTCCAGGCCGCAGCTCAAACAGGCCAGTTCGCCGGTGGGATTGGGCAAAATGAGGGCGTCTCCATTGACCGCCCCTCCAGAGTACCCCGGCACACTGTCGCAGGTCATGTTGTTGACGTCCGACCCATCGCAGGCTTCGTTTAAGTCCTGTACAATCCCGTCGCCGCAGTACCCGCCCGCCACAGTCTCGTTAGTACAATCCTGGCTGCAGTACATGCATTCCCCCTCATAAGGCGGGTCGCATTCAATGCCGTTTGCGCCACCAGCGTCGCATTCTTCGCCTGATTCGACTGCCGAATTGCCGCATAGTGCGGTGCAGCCCTCATCGGTTTCGCCGTCGCAGTCGTTGTCGAGTGTGTCGTTGCATACCTCGGCCGACGCTTCTACAAACCCGCCGCACCCGGCCCACCTGCGCTCAAGGCACGTCTGGACGCCCGGGGCGCATACGCCCGGCAGCCCGGTGTCGCACGGCCTCTCCGTGTCCGTCACGCACTCTTCGGGGCCGACGTACACCCACGTCAGGTTCTCGGCGCACTTGTAGACCGAGCCGTTGCAGAAGTAGGGGTAACCTACGTCGATTTCCGACTCGCAGTAAATATTCGTCTCCGCGTCGCTGTACCAGCCATAGCCCGAGAGCAGGTCGCGGCAGTGCTTGGCGGTGCCGTTTATCGTCTCAGTCTGGCCGCAGGGCACCGATGCGTCGCATGGGGCTATGCAGTCCGGATCGTCAGCGTCGGTCAGCCCGTCGCAGTCGTTGTCATTGTAATCGTCGCAGACCTCTGCGACTGGCTGGGTGGGCACGCATTCCTCCCAAACCCCGCCCGTGCAGGTCCGTGTACCTTGCGTGCAGAGCCCCAAAAGCCCTGTCGGGCAGATGACCCTCGCGCCTTCGGTGCACGTGCTTGGGCAGCTGCCGAACCACGCGTTGATGTAGTAGTGCTTTGACTCGCACCAGCAGCCGGCCTCGCCGGGTTTTACTATGCCGCCTCGCGTATAACAGTTGCTGCAGAAGTCCATATTGGAGCTGCTTCCGCACCCGACGCACTCATTGGCTACGCAAGCCTTCCCGGTCCCGCAGTCCTCGTTAGTCACACACTCTATGCACCCCTCTTCGTCCGCCTGCCCGTCGCAGTCGTTGTCAAGCGTGTCGTTGCAGACCTCCGGGGCAAGTGGGTTTGTAGTGTCCCTGGAGTCGTCACAGTCGCCCCCGCCGGCATCATACGGGTCGCTCGCGTTGCAAAGGCACTTTGAGTCTCCCATGTCACCAAAGCCATCACCGTCAAAGTCCTTGAAGAATAACCTGCAGCCGGCTGCACCCTCCTCGTCTGCGATACCGTCGCAGTCGTCGTCCTTGAGGTTGCACGACTCGTCAGCCCCGGGGTTGATTGCAGGGTCCGAGTCGTTGCAGTCGTGCCCGGCGGCGGGGATGCCCAGGTTAACATCGTTGTCGCCGTCATCCGGGTTTTGCACCACGGTCAGCAGGAACGAGTAGGCGTTGTTGCCCTCGTTTGTCTCGCCGATCTCATTGGCATAGTCGGCAACGAGGGTTATATTATATGTGCCAAGGCTCGTGAATCGTTTGGTGCCGTTAAGGGTGTTGAGAGAATTCGGCGACAGGTTCATCTGCAGGGTGCCCGTGAAATTGCCGTCCAGGTACTGGCCGAGCGTTATGCTGATGGGCTCACTGCCGTTGTAAGCGACTTGGATGGAATACCCGACGTCCGCGCCCTTTGTAGGTGGATTTGGGTCGAATTCGATGCCGACGATTGATATGTCCTTGCACTCCGTGTCAAAGAAGTCAGCCAGCCCGTCGCAGTCGTTGTCAAGCGAGTCGCTGCAGACTTCTGTCACTGGGATGACGGCGCTAGCATTGCATACTACGGCCGTACCGTTTGCCGCGCAGACAAAGACGCCGGACACGTTGCAGATGCCCAGGCCGCCTGACCCGCAGGACGCCCCCAAGTTTGTGAACGTCTCATCCGTCTCGTTGTCGCAGTCGTCGTCCACCAAGTTGCACAGCTCAGTTGCGTTGGGGTTTATGCTGGCGTTGTTGTCGTTGCAGTCCGCCGAAGCGTAGTAGCCGTCCCCGTCCCCGTCGAGATCCACACTCAGCCAGTAAGCCGGCGAGGTGACATTTATGCCCTTAGCGTTCTCGCAGGTGTAACTTATAGATGAGTAGTTGCCTATTGTCAGGTTGATTGCCCAGGAGTGGGCTGTCTCATAACCTGGCCCCGAGGCGTAATCCGTGCCGTTCAGGTGCAGGACGCACGTAACCGGCATGTTTGCGGTGACATTGAACGAATTCGATACGTTGTGGACGGTAGTGTTCTGCGGCGATGTGACTTTTATATCCAAGGTTTTCAGCCCGCTTGTCAGCCAGCCCAGGGACGCATCCAGGAAGCTCTCGACCTTGTTATCGTCAGTCACGCAGTCCAGGTGGAACCCGACTACCACGCTCCTGCGGTAATCCTTCTCGGACGCGTAGGCCGCGGTCTCGTTGGCGGTCTCGTTTGCCGCCCAGCTGGCCACTGCCGACTCGGTGACAAAAGTGTCCGGATACGGGCAGAGGCTGCTGTTTATGGGCATCGTCCCCACTTGGCCCCATGGGTCTATGTCCAGGAAACCGACCGCCGTGGCGTTCTCAAGAGCCATGTCCCTGCCGAAGTATGCGCCCGTCAGGTTCTCGAGCAGCCCGTCATCATAGTGGGCAAAGCCCATGTCCGAGCCCATGAGCATCAGTGGGCCTGTGAATGCGTCAAGAATCGCCCTTTCCGTTTCGTCTATTGGCCCCCAGTTGTTCCGCCCGTCCCAGACAAGGACGTCAAAGGAGTCGACGAAGCCCTGCGATGGCAGCCCCTTGGCGGCCAGGTCCCAGGCCTCGACGCAGTAGCCCAAAGACCTCATCTTTTCCACGGTCCTCGTCGAGTTCACGTCCACACCTGTTTCATTCCCCGTCTCGTCTAAGATATACAGCACCGACGCGTTAGTGCACGTGTAGAACGTGGTCTGCTTGAAGTTGTTAGTGGAATTAGAGTCGGCTGCTGCGGACTCTGCGCGTATGGTGTGCGCGCCTGCCGACCCGGGCCAGGATGCCGATATGTTTACCACGCCGCACGCGGGCAGGGTGAGCAGTTGGAACTGCATGGGCGAGCCGTCGGCGATTATGCTGGCCGTAGTGGTGACTGCAGTGCCGCCAAGGTTCCTTAAGGTGGCTGTTATTACCGCGCTCTCGCCGACGCCCGGGTTCTCGGGGGATAAGAGCAGTTCAGTCACGGCCGCATCACCGGCGGCAGGGACGACAGTGACCCCGGCCTCCGCGAAGTTGTCGATGCCGACCAGGTCGGATGCGCCCTGTGGGACTGCAAGCACCCTTACGACGTGCTTACCTGTTTGCATCGAGAGGCTGAACTGCTGCTGCGACTGGCCGGTGTCGGAAACCGCCAGGGACGACTGGTAGACCTCATCCACGTATATCTTCAGTTCGACCACGCCGGCGGGCTTGTCTATAGTCGCTACGAAGTCGGTAGGCGCACCAAAGTTCGGGCATGCAGAGGAGGTCGCCAGGGAAAGGACGCGGGCATCATATGATGCCGTTTCCGTCAGCCATACGGCGATGTTCTGTATCAGCACGTCCCTCTGGGGCTGCTGCACCCAAGCTATGTCGAAAGATAGGAGGAGCGCCCTGCTGGTTGCACTCTCATAGGCTGTGATGGCTGCCGAATTTCTAGACTCTGCAAGCTCTATGGCCTCAAGGCCTGTCAGCGGCGCGGGGCCGAATGAGCTGTTCAGAGTCAGAGATAGCGGCATGCCGGAGAGGAGCGTCGGGTGCCTGAACTTCATTGACAGGCTTGTCGAGTTGCCGTCCTGGGCGTAGTCCACAAGGTCGACGTCCTTGCCGCGCGCGCGGGCGACCGAGGTTATGAAGCTGTCGTTGTAGTGGTACTGCGGGAAGCCCGAGCCGAGGAGCGCTATCCTGCCGGTCGCAGCAAATTGCTGGAGAATGACCTCTTCCGTCTCATTGACCGGCGTCGGCCTTCCGCCGGCTGACCATACTACCGCATCGAATATCTGCAACGTGGCAAGGTCCGGCGACCCAACCTCCGACCTGTCCCAGACCGCTAGGCAGTAGGTGCTGTTAAGGATGTCAAAGTACGGCCGGTCAGAGGTGTCGTCGTCTATTATGAGTATCGACTTCTTCGAGCCGCACGAGATGACGGAGAACGCGGACGTCGTGCTGTCCTCGCAGTTGCCGGACGAGTCGCACGCGTGGACGTAATACGAATACCCCCCGGCTTCCTCAGTGGGTATGCCCCCCGACCAGAGCATGCCCTGGTACGGCTTCATCGAGTGGGTGTACTGCTGAGAGGACGGCGATGTCACACGGAGTTCGGCGACTGCGATCGGGCTATTGTCCCATATCCCTGCTCTGGCTATGGCGGCGCCACCCTCTATAAACGGCCCCCGCGTCGTCAGGCTGGATATCACCGGCTTCTTGTGGTCGGTTATCTCAAAGGCGGCGCTCTTTGAGTCAAGGTTGCCCTCATAGTTTATGTCCGCTATCGCGACATAATGGCCGACCGGGAGCAGCGGGGTCCATGACGCGTTCAGGGTCCTTGACGCGCCGTGCGGGACTATGGCCGAGTCACCCGGCAGGACAAGGAGCGGCAGAGTGCCGTTGGCATCCATTATCCTGAACCTGCTCGCAACCTCTATTGCCACGCCGCCGAAATCCTCCACAGCCATCCCCACGAGGGCAGTCTCGTTTATCTCCAAGGCCGCCGGGAACTGCGTGGAGGCGACCCGCCCTATCGGCGGCGTGGTTATCGAAACCGGTATGGGCGAGCCCTTGTCCCCCCTGTTGCCGTAATGGATCGCCGGGATAAGGTCGTAATTGCCAGCCCTTCTGCGCATTTGCCCCTGGGCGGTGACCTCGCTTTGCCCGGGCGGCAGGCTCACGTTCGCGACTATGAAGTCCACAAGCCGCTCTTCAGCGTCCCAGATGCCGAACTCCAGCGTCCCGTTGACCGTCGACTGCGCTATGTTGGTAAGGTTCAGTAACAGCGTGATGGTGTCGCCCTTCGTGACATTGGAGCTGGAGGCGTGGCCCGTGCCCACGGTTATCACCTTGGGGGTCAGGACCTGGAAGACCTGAGACTTCGTGTGCTGGCTCAGCGCGTCCACCACCAGCACGGCGGTCACCTGGTGGTAGCCGAACTCCTGCGGCGTCCAGCTGTGGTTGAAATAGGCATCCTGCCCCGGGAGGATGTCAGTCGGCGCTGATGCGGCTTGCGATACCGTCTGGTTCCCGAAGTCGGTTATCTGGAAGACGACATATGCTTCTACAGTTGAGAGCCCTATGTTCCTAAACCTGGCCGACATCGTCGCGTTCGAGAACTGGTCCACATCCGGGGCAGTCAGGAAGAACTCGTCTGCGAAGAACTCGAAGTCCCTTGAGACCGAGAGCCCGACGTTGTCGGTCACGGTTATAGCCGCAGTATACGCGCCGGCGAGCGCGGTGCCGTTGAACTCGGCTACCCATCTATGCGTGTCGGCAAGCTCCGGCTCGAGGATGAACGTCGAATTCGCCGGGTCGGTGACGACGACCTGCACATCGGTTATCTGGCCGTTGTCCGTGGCGTTGAAACCTATATAGACTGTCTCGTTGATGAATGCCTCTTCGGGCGTTATGTTAACGCCCTCGATTACCGGCAGGTCGGATGGCACCACGTCGAGGGCTATCGGGACCTTCACGTTGCCGTTCGAGTGGTGCACGGTCACATTGCCGCGCTTCTCTCCCGGGCCGGTGACCCACGAGTCGACCAGCATCGTAACGTTTACCAACTCCGCAGGTTGTAGCGCGATCGGGGCGCTGTAGATTATATCCATCCAAGTCGGGCCAGTTATATTGATCACCTCGGTTTCTTCCACCCAGATGTTCTCCAGGGTAAGGTTCCCCTCCCAGATATAGCCGTAAACCACGCTATTGCCCTCGGGGGCTGAAGCAGCCAGCCTTGGCGAGAGGAAGCCCGATATGTTCAGGAGGCCGTAGCCATATGATGTGTCTTTCCCCGGGCTTCCCAGGTCATTTGCAGTCTTCTGCAGCAGCTCCTTGACCTGCGCAGGTGAGAGCTCCGGGTTCATCTGGAGCAGTATCGCGGCCGCGCCGGCCGCATGCGGGGCCGCCATGCTGGTCCCCGACATCTCCTGCATCCCGCCGCCGGGCTTTGCCGAGTTTATGTCCACGCCCGGGGCCGCAATGTCAGGCTTTATGCCCACACCCAGTATGTTTTGGCCGGAGGAGAAGCAGGCGACCAGTGAATCGTCATCCACAGCGCCGACAGTTATCGAGTCCGGGTGTGAGCCCGGCGTTGTCACGCCCCTGTAGCTGCCGCAAGTCGAACTCGGGCAGAGGTGGCCGCAATTACCCGAGGAGACCACGACCGCGACGCCCTTGGCCACGGCGGCGGCCACTTCCAGGCCCATAAGGCTAAACGGGTCGTCGATAGCGGCGCCAAGGCTCATGAGTATGACATCCGCGCCGTCGTCCGTGGAGCTGTTCCCGTCCGGGTCTGCAGCCCAGCGGATGCCGTCGATGATGTCCATCGTGTCGCCGTTGCCGTCATCCCTGAGGACCTTGCCGTTGAAGAAAACTACTCCCGGCGCGACGCCCTTCGTCGTGTTCGAGTTGCCGCCCGTTATGCCCGCGATGTGGGTCCCGTGGCCCTTCACGTCATTGACCGTGCCCGCGTCTATGAAGCTGTGCTCGAGGACTACGCGCCCCGCGAGCATCGGGTGCTGCTTGTCAATGCCGGTGTCGAGTACCGCGACCACCACGCCCGTTCCGTCGTAGCCTGCCGCCCATGCGGCCGGGGCCTCGACCTGCGGCACGCTCGTGTCAAGCATCGCGAAGACCGGGTAATTGAGGTGCACTGCCCTGACCTCCGGGTCGGACGCTATCTCGTCCAGCACGCTTGACGGCACCCGCATGCTGACGAGGTCGCCCAGGTCCTTATCCACCTTGTCCTTGTGCTTCTTCAGCATGGACTTCTCCTTGAAGGCATTGCCCTTGGTGCGGTTCTTGTCAAGCTCGACTATGATGTCCACGGTCCCGGAGGACTCCATGGCCGCTACAACGTCTTTGGCCAGCTTTTCGGAGTGCTTAGGCTCGTCTGTCTGCGCGGCTATGGCGAGTGAGGCCGAGGCTAGCAAGACTGCGATGAGGAGTCCGAATAGTACTCTAGTCTTCATTTTCAGGCAGGAAACAATCCAAGCGGCCCTCGGCGGTGATATAGTCGCCGACTTTATATGCATTCTTGGGCACTTCGACATAAACATTAATCCCACAGTCGACAACGGCCCACTTTATATCTGGGCGGGGGTATTCGAGTAAGCTTATTATCTGGCCCTTGATTACGTAGCTATTATAATGCATTGGCCTTTCGCTAAGGTCTGCAAAGCTCTTCTCCAGCTTTGGATTTTCGGTAGTTTTGAAGGTACACAACTTCAACAGGAGCTTATGCGTTTTGCCAACCTGTATGCCCTTAAGATCCGACTGCCTATGGGCAAAACAATAAGCCCCCGCAATTTTCTTAGTCTTGCGGTCTAATAATTCTATTAAGAAATTAGCCTCATTTGACGATCTTCTTTCCCTCTTCACTACTGCCTTTTCAACGAAGTCTTTTTTGTCCATCTATGGGGTATACGGGTATGCAGTTTGTATGCTGCCCGGATTTTTGGCCTTTTTACTTACGACCACCTTTATCTCTTTACTCATGCCGCCACGAGTAACGGTCTTAGTAATTTCAATAGCATCAGCATTTTCTGTTAGAGTTCTCCCGTCACGCAATACCTCTTCTATGACCTCTTTTACAGATGCATCGTTGTCAGCTAATCCCAATGTGTTTTTTATTTCATTGTGATGGTTCCCATCTACAATGTGTTCCCACCCAAATTCATCTGAAACACTACCCTTCTTCAACACCGCTATCCCATCGATTTTCTGCTCGGAAACCACTAATGTAACCCCCTTTGCTTTGTATACCCTCAGGTGTTTATTTATTCCCTGCAGGTCATCGAACGGGTTCCCATTCCACGCCTTCACCAGCCTGCTAACTTGGTCTAAGTTGTCAAAATTATTTAGGTTTATAGCACCCTTTTGCACACCATCAGCCACGATATTGAATTTGTCGCCAGTCACACTCACCGCGCGCTTGAGGATGTCTGGGGCATTATCGCCGTACCTTAGGATTATCATGGACAGCCCATCCATCTGACTGGATCCTGCTTTGAAGGTGAACTGTAACATCGCTTCAGGCCCAATCGCCTCATACGCCCGCATGGCAGCTTCCTCCCCGACATCGTCCGCCAGGTAGGCGAACTTCTCGGCGATATCGTCCCACTGGGACTGGACGAACTTCTCCCCGGCGTCATCTGCAAGATCCATGGCCTTGCACCTGGCAACGCCCATCTTCTTGCAGATCATCTTGGCTCCGGCTACCATCTTGCCATAGGCCACCTCCGCAATGGATAGGGTATCCCCTGCAAGATTGTAGAGCTTAGCGAATATGCCGTCCGTTCTCTGGAGATACTCGACGGTGCCGCGGATTATATCGTCCCCGATCTTCAATATGCCGGTGATTACGGCCTTTATCTTGCTAATAACCTTCGCGACCATCGCCTGCATCTTCATCACCCAGCCGGCGAGCCTGCCGAACTTGCTGGCAATCCCCATGCCTGTCAGCAGGTTCTTGACAGCCCCGGCGCCTATAAGGGTGCTGGCAATCTGCTCCAGGACATAGCCGGCCACATAGCCTTGTACATAGCCGTGGGCGCAAGCGTTCTTGTCCTGCGCGTCAAACCCTGCAACCGTGCAAACCCAGTTCCGGCGGCCTTCCTTGAACTTGTCCATGTAGAAGCTCCAGAACTCCTTGCCCCAGTCTACATTGCCGAGCTGGCCCATGCTGTTAAAGAAGCTCCCGATGTCGTCGTCCACAGAGCCCAGATCCTGCAGCTTGTCGTAGGCGTAGACTGCGCAGTCCTTGATGAATGTCAGGTCGTCTATGCCGCCTTGGATTATGCCCGCGCCAAGGCCGACTATCATGCCGACGCCGCCCGACAGCGGGCATGCCAGGGACTGGCCGCTGACGTTCACTGTGTACGTCATGTTCTCTATCGAGTTCAGGAACTCGGTCCCGGTCATGCCGCTACCGTAAGCCTTGTTCAGCTCATCCCAGAGTTTTGGGTCTCCAAGCAGGTCCCTTAGCGCGCCGGTGTCGACGCACTTCATGCTGTCCGCCATGGCCTTTGCCGGGGTGTCGTTCGGGTTGCACTTGCCGGTTTCAACCAGCTCCTCGAACTCGTCAGAGTAACCGTCCAGGTCGCAGTCGTTGCAGTCGCAGAGGACGTTTATCTCGCCGACTGTCTCATCGCCTATCTGGAACGTCTCGCCGCAGGTGTTCCCGTTGTCACAATATGCTATGATGTTGTGCTGGCCCCTTGAGAGCGGCAGGTTTATGTAGCCGTTCGTGTCAGTGTAGAACTCGCCGTTGTTCCCATAGTCCACCTTGACCAGCACGCCTGCAAGGGGCACCCCGTCCGGCGACGTCACGTGCAGGTCCCTCATTGCGTCATAGTCCTTCACATAGACGTCAACGAAGTCCGGGAATATCTGGCGGTACCCGCTCTTGTAGGGTATGAAGGTCATCTGGCGCAGCCCGAGTACGTTGGCCTTTGTAGTGTAAGCCCCCTCGCCGGTCGAGAGGTATTTCATCGGCGTGACCTTGCCCGATTGGCTCACCATGGTGTCTACCGTGGTTAAGTAGGAGGAAGCGACATGGCCGTTGTTGTCGTAAACCTCGACGTCAAAGTTGGCGTCTTCGCCCTTGTAGAAGAACTCCGACTCAAAGTCGTGGCTCGGGTAATCAAAGTCTGCGTAAGCCGACAGCGAGGGCCCGGTATTGGCCAGGCAGTCGCAGTAGACCTGGACATCGTCAGTGTCCCCGTTGCTATCTACCTTCACTGATGTGGTTTTGCACAGCTTATTGTCCGGGCAATACACATTTATCGGCACGGTGTAGCCGCATGTGGTCTTTGACACCGTTATCGGGCCGCATTCGCCATAAGTGCCGTCTGTCACGCACGTCGAGGTGCCGTCGGTCACGCGAGCCCCGCCTAGCCGTATCGCCTGCCCCTGCCCGACGTCCTCCATAACCCTAAAGTTCAGGTAGCCGGTGCACGTGGATGCGCAGTTGGATATGCTCGTCGTGAGGTCTGTGCTCAGGGTCTTTGTCCCCGAGTCGCACGTGCCCGTGAACGCGGCGTTTACCTTGTAGTTCCCGTTGCCGCCCCAGCCGCCAGTTGGGGGATACCAGTAGATGTCAAAATTGTCCTCGTCGTTCAAACTGAGCAGGCCGTGCTTCGTCTGCTGCTGGAGGACTGAGCCACCAGGGCTGTAGAGCTTGAACACTATGTCATAGCTCATCTCCTCGTCGCACGTGTTCACGTAGTCGAAATCCGTCCTTATGGTGCCGTAGCAGTCGCCGCCCGACCTGACTACAGCGGTCTCGACCGCGGCCTGGCAGCTGCTGCACGGCAGTTCGATGCTGACATACGAATCCACGGTGAAAGTCAGGCACGTGTCCACGTCGTCGGTGAGCCACCCCTGCGCACACTCCGCATAAACGTATATTTGGTAATCGCCGCTTTCGAGCGTCAAGGAGAAATATCCGAGGGCGTTGGCCGTCGTATACGTGAGGTAGTTGCCCGAGCAGTCGTATACCAGGAGCTCAGTCTCGGCAACCGGGTCGCCGTTGAGGTCCAGGACGTAGCCGTACACCTCGACATAAGTCGTCACTTGGATATCGCCAAAGCTGTAATAGTTCGGCTGGTAGTCATAGCACTCCTGGCCGCCGACCAGGAAGCCGTATATGTACCCGCCCGACTCTATCTCAAACTTGTACTGGCCTGCCAGGGCATCGAGCGTGAAGTTGCCGTTGGCGTCCGTAGTGTCAGAGGTGACCAGCGCGCCGGCGCAGGTGCGGAACCTTGCTATCGCTCCCTGGACTGGCTGCGAGTTCTGGTTTATCACCCTGCCGGTCACGACTGCCTGCGTGGCGATCTGTATTATGCCAAGATTGTGCGTGCCCGGCGTGAATAGGCTGCACGCGTATGCGTAAACGTCGCCGTTATAGACTACCTCGAGCTCGTAATTGCCCGCGAGGGTCGAGAGGCTGAAGCTGCCGAAGCCCGAGGTCGTTGTGGAGGCCGCTACGCTGCCGTCACAGTACCTGAGCCGCACTACGGCGCCGGAAAGCGGCGAGCCGTCCTCGTCCTGCACTATGCCCGTCACCGTGGCTTTGGTCGTAATCTCATAGTTTTTCTCGTAATCATCCGGTGGATGGAATGATTCGCATACGTCCGAGATGTGCGTGAAGCCCCCATAAACTATCTTAACCTTGTAGCTCCCAGCCAGCGCATGGGCAGAATAGTCCCCGTAGCTATCCGTGGTGTCCGAATCTTCCAGGTTCCCGGAGCAATCCTCGAGCCTTACCGTCGCGCCGGGCACGGGGTTCCCGTCCTCGTTTATTATGTTGCCGTACACTACGGAATCTATGCGTATCTGGAAGTTTTTCTCGTAGGAGCCGGAGAGATAAGTCGGGCATGTGCCCGTGATGTAAGAAACGCTGTTATAGGTGATCTTTACCTTGTAGCTACCGGGCGCGGCAGTGATCGAGTAATCGCCATACGAGTCCGTGTAATCGTAGGCCACCTGGTTGTTGCTGCAGTCGAGCAGTGCTACCTTAGCGTTGTAGACTGGATTCTCATATTCGTCTAGGATGTTGCCGTAGACGTTAGTCGGCGAGTTGCACGCCCCACCTGAGCACCCATAGGCGCATGACTGCTGGTCGGTATATGCGTCGAACGTGCAGGATGATGACCCCGAACAGGTGTATGTCACATACGCCCGCGTGCTTGAGTCAAGGCAGGTCCAGTAGTTGTACGTGTTGCAGTCGACGACAGTCGAGGTGCTGTAGGTGCAATCGTAGCTGCTGCAGTAGTAATTCCGGTATTTCACGTAGTCGCCGCTACAATAATAGTAGTCGGATGCGCAGTCGCTGTCGCTGTCGCATTCGTAGCCGCAGGGGTTGGTGGGCTGGAAGTTAGTGTTGTAGCAATAGCCGTTGCAGTAGTAAGGATTGCTGGAGGGGCAGCAATAGGCGGTGCCGCTGACGCAGTTGAGGTGGTTCGTGGCACTGCTGCACGCCACGTATGTGCCGCCGCAGTATTGCGCGCGGTCGCACTGTGCAGAAGTCCAGCACCCGCCCGCCCTGTCGCAGTAAAACGGGTTTGTGGTCGTCGGGCAGCACCAAGCAGTCCCGCTCCCATAGCAGTTCAGGGTGTAGCCCGACCCGCATGAATAGCAGGTGTTCGAGCACGGGTAGTACCCGGAAGAGCACGAGGCGGTGTGGCAATAGCACGTCTTCTTGTAGTCCGACCCGCCGGAGTTGCAGCCTGCGGTGCTTGTGCAAGTGCCGCTTTCATAGCAATAGTCGTAGCCGTTGTAAACCGAATAGCTGCAGCCCCCAACTGTCCCGGAGCACGACGGCGTGCACGAGGCGGACCGGCCGTAGGGGTTGCAGCCCCCGTTAGCATTGAAATAGCAGGACACAGACGTGATGCTCTCGATGCCGACTTCGCTATCCCTGCCTTCTGCACCTTCGATGGAGGGGATAGCGGTTTCAGGGGCGGACGCAGTCTCTGCAAGCACGGCCGGGACTCTATAAGATTCAGAGCCGTTGCCCTCCGCGGCGTCGGCCGCAACGACCTGGTCACCGTCAAGGCCCTGTTCGTTCACAATGCCTTGCGCATCAACAGTACCATTGGCCGTCAGATTCAGCCCAAACTCTATCGAGTCGGGGTTCTTCTCCCATCGGGTCTCGTTGGCTGGGATGAACGTCTCGTTTATCAGTGTAAGCGGGAACGCGTCCGGGTTGCGCCTCTTGGTTTCGCCAGCTGGCAGCAGGCGTGCAGTGAGAGGCGCGTAAGCCCGGGCGCCTATCCCCGACCCGGTTGCAGTCAAGTTGTCGGGCGACGGCAGGGCGCTGAGGCCCTCGCCGATTAGGCCCCTGCTCGACCCGTTCACAGGCCCGCGTGCTGAGATGTCCAGTTCAAGCGTCACTTCCCTTGGCCCGGATGGCTGGCCGTTTGCGTTCACCGCGCCGCCGGATGCGCCGGCCGGTGCGATATTTGCCCTTATTCGAGTCCCGACCTCATTCGGCCGGACGCCGTTTTTGAACGCAGAAGGCACACTACCGTTAAGCCCGTTAGATTGCCCTTTGGCATTATTCTTAATATCAAGCCCCCGAGGTTGCGAAGAATCGTCAAGCCCGTTGGGCCAGTTGGCTTCATCAAGCCAGCCCGGCAGCGCATTGCCATTCCTGGTCTTGGTACCTTTATCTGTCGGCTGGCTACTGTTATCAGTTATTTCCAGCGGCGTTGCCAGGGTGCTGCCGCATAGGGACACTATGACTAAAAGCGAAAGCAGGGAGTTAAGCGCCTTTTGTCGGCCGGGCCATTTGCCCATTCCCGTTGTTTGCCCAAGCGGCTTCATGTTACCTCTATGATTGCCCTGCGAGCGACTGTATTATCTCGCTTATAAGATTACTGGTTATCCGTATGCACTCCTCCATGACTGCTGGCTCGACGCCGGCCACGTCCGGCGGCCCAACCGCCTCCGACGCCGGCACTCTGTATGTTCCCTCCCCGCCTAAATTCCCCTCACCCGTTTCAACAGGCAGCGGCGGCGCAGTGTATACTATATACGGCGGCTCCGCGTATGCCTCGCCAGCAGGCTGCTGCCCCGGTTCTGGGCCCGACTCATAAATCACAGTAAGTTTCCCTTCGCCCGAGCCCGTGATGTTGCCGGAACTGACCAATTTCGCCAGGTACAATGTCCCGTTGCCCCCATACATCTCGCTGTCGTTTAATATCTGCAGTGGTATCGAGCCGTTGGACCCGGAAAGCACCGCAAGCCCGGGGCTAGAACTAGTGTTGTTGCCTATGTTTATCTCGCCGCCATAGACAACGCCCACTTGGTCGGGCTGGGGGGTTATCGTGGCGTGTATGGTGCTGCCGTTTGGCACAATCCCCGTTCCCATACCGGGCTCGGCTGTGGTAACTGGCGCCAAGAAGAAGGAAGCCAAGAAAAGAAGGGGAACAGCATAAGTTGCAACTCGGGCAAACGGCAAAGCTATGCGGGATTCCCCGCAACCGGCAAAACAGGCTGTTTTCAGCCTTCCCACCACCCCGTCGGAAGACATCGTCGTTATTGATGATTCAAAGGATATATAGTTGCTAAGACATAATGTTATCGCTGGGGGATAACCCCCTGCTTATACTACGCCCCCGCCAGCGCCTTCCCCACCCTATCCTTATACTCCTGCGGCACAAACACTTCAGTCACCTCCAGCCTCTTTATCTGTTCCTGCAGGCTCTTTGCCATGCCCGAGACTTCTGTTAATTCTCTAAGCTCCCCTTCGTCCTCGACCAGGACCGAGAACTCGAGGCGGCCGAGCTTTGTCCTGCTGACTAAGACTTGGTGCGGCTTTAACCCAGTTTCCTTGATTATCTTATTTCGGTCAACCGAACCCTTTGTAGAGTATGCGGCCTTGTAGAGCCTTCGGTTATCTAAGAGGCCGAGTAGCTCCTTTGCGATTGCGGACTTTCCCTTAGCAAGTATTTCCAAATCCGCATCCCCCATCTTAAGCAGGTCATCGAGCCCCACAGCCCCCCTGACCTGCCCCATAGCCTCCTCGAGCATCGCGTCCGCAATCCTCACCGTGTGGTGGAAGTACACCGCCTCGTACATCTGGTTCCTGCCTATCATGAGCGCCTCGAGCGCGATGAGCCCCTTCTTCCTGAAGAAGACCTTCCCCTTCTCAAAACCGATGACGTTGACTACCCTGTCCACGTCTATGACCCCGTAGGCGACCCCGGTGTAATGGGCGTCTCTTAATAGGTAGTCCATCCGGTCGGCGTCTATCTGGGACGAGATTATCTTGCCCTCTTTCTCGCCTTGCGCGAGAGCGAGGACCTCTTTCTTATCAAAGCCGCCGTTTTCAACGGCGTCGCCCAGTGTGCCCTTGAGGAGCGTCTTCAGGTTCTCCTCGTGGTTCAGGCTAAAGCAGTTTTCAAGGGAGTGGCTGAAGGGGAGGTGCCCGGCGTCGTGGATAAGGCCCGCCATCCTGAGGGGGGCTTCCTCGAGGTCTAATCTGCGCGCGATGCGGCCTGCAAGGTGCATCGTTCCTAAAGAGTGCTCGAAGCGCGTGTGGTTCGCGCCCGGGTAGACTAGGGAGCAGAACGAGAGCTGTTTTATCCTCCGGAGGCGCTGCATGGGGGCGCTGTCGACGACTGCTAGTTCCGCTTCGGAGAGCTCTATGTCCCCGTGGATCGGGTCGCGGATGGTTTTCATAGGTAATCGGAGGATGAGTAGTTCTGTAAGATGTCAGAAGCAGCCATACCGATTTTAGCCGTTCGGGGGATATAAGCGTTTTTATCCCGCCGGGGCATGAGGTCCGAAGCCCAAACTTGCATTTTCTCAAGTCAACAGCAAGTTGGGCACAGGTTCACTTCGTGAACCTCGTGTCAAGGGTACCGGGTCTTGTATTAGCAAGGATTTGAAGTCTTCCGCCCCATGTCTTCGGCCCTTATCTGGATTATTGTTCAGAGCGTAAAGAAAATCGAGGTTGCGCTACAAAGGGTCGTAGCGTAACTGGGAATATGCGTGAAGCGCCACCGCTCACAGCTCACTTGCCCCTCGCCTTTTTATCCCCCTAACGCAAATATCATCACTTCCTTATGGTGACGAACCATAAGCCCCCTCGGGCAACGTCGGTTGCGGCCGAGGGTTCACTCTTTTACTGCGCCCAAAGACTCCCGGTTCATCCCCAGTGGCGACGAGCAAATCCCGGGTCAGCTTCTATATTGACGGGTTTAACATATACCACAGGCTAAACGACTATCAAAAAAGAACGGGCATATGCTACAAATGGCTTGACTATAAGAGCCTTTGTAAATCCCTCCTGAAGGGAACTGAGGAACTGGGGGATATTTACTTCTTCACTGCGATATCCGACGATTTCGGCGAGGAGTCGGTCCGCAGGCACAACCTGTATATAACCGCCCTGGAGACTGCCGGGGTCACGGTGACCAAAGGCTATTTCGCCAGGCGAAAAACCGGATGCAAGGTGGCCGGCTGCCATTACACGGGCGACCGAAGATTCCTGGACCGCGAGGAAAAACAGACGGATGTCAATATCTCGCTGCAGCTGATGGCCGATGCCGTGCAAGACAGGTACGACAAATGTTTCCTCATGTCGGGCGACAGTGATTTTGCCCCGGTCTTAAAAGCGATAATGCGGCTCTTCCCGGGGAAATTTGCAGGGCTTGTGACCCCGCCGTTTGAAAACGGCATTGTAATGCTGTATCCGATAACCCGGCTAAAGGAGGCGTGTTACCACGACAAGGCAACCAACAAGCGGCTTATAATCAACCTTCACTTTGATATGCTTAAGGGGCATTCGTTGCCCAAAGAGATCAAGATTGCCGGGAAGCCCCCTCTTAAAATGCCTGGCGGGTATAGCGAATTTTAAATCGGGTATTCCACCGGCCGATAAATCGGTGGAAAACTGCCGATTTTTACCCCGCCGGGCACTAAATATCCGCAATGGAGAACGTGACGCTGTCGCAGATACACAAGGACCTTTTGGCCGTCAGGAAGGAGCTGGAAGGGATAAAGGAGCGCATGCTCGACGCCGACAGGATAATGTCATATGGGGATTTCGCCGCCTTCGAGGAATACAAGAAGGAGAAGGCTGAAGGAAAGCTGGCCTCCCACGAAGATTTGAAACGGGAGCTTGGGATGCCGTACATCGCCAACGTGCTTTCAGGGAGGGTGCTGTGGCTATAGGTAATCGCGAAGTTTGACCGGTTTAGCTTTAGTCCTATAGAAATTGAATATCTCAAGCCCCAGGTCTATAGCCTCCTGGCTTGTCGAATAAACCGCCTTGTAAAGGTCCTGCGACCCCGTCGCCTTATCCTTGTTCCGGGTGGCGAAGAACTGCGAGCAGGCGGTGAATGCAAAATCCGGGGAGAAGTCTATGGCGAAGAGCTCGATATTCGGCGCGCTTTCCCACTCTCGAATCTTTTCCTTCGTGTCCAGTGTTTCTGCTACAGACCTCAACACCCCCTCGGTCAGGATGAGCTTTATGTCAACGCCCTTCTGCGCCAGCTCTGCGGTGATGCCTACCCACACCCTTGAGAAGATGCCGCTTAACCCATAGAACCTTGGGCCCGTTATGCTCCTAAGCATCTTGCAGAAGTCGTCTTCCGACTTGTTGACGTCAAAGCCGTAGTCGCGCATGTCCAGACCCTTAACAAGAACCAGCCTCTTTTGCAGCTCTATGGGAAGCGTGCCCATCTCATGCGTCGCCCAATACTCTTTGACCTTGCTGAGCCTGGACATCGCATCCATGTTGTCTCTTAGGCACATTGCCAGCACGCTGCCCCAATCCGTCAGCCGGAAGTCGCCGTCCGCGCGCTCTAAGATGCCCATGTCCTCGAGTTCCTTGGCCTTTGCAGACGTGTTCGGGGCGTTGGAGTCGACGACTCTTCGGAGGTCAGCTAGGCGCATTGGGCCTTTATCCAAGGCATCTAATATGGCTATCCTTAGGCGCGAGTCATAGAGCTTCTTCAGCGTGTCTTCGCACGCGTCGTAATTCTTAAGAAGTTCTGAGGTCATAGGTAGTCCTCCAGGTTGACTAACATGGCCTGTTTCTTGAAGTGCTCAAAAAGGTCAATCATCCACTGCAACGCAGTTGGGTCAGTTGACCACAGATTAGTCTCCACGAGGGACCCAGTCTGCTTAGACTTAAGCGCTAGTGTCATATACGACTCGGACACCATGAGCGCAAGAGGCAGTTCATCTATTCTGAACGCCTTGAACTTCCCGGTGCCATCGCAAAGCTTTGCAACTTTCTCGCCGCCAAGCTTGGCGCATATGGACAAGATTTCATCAGTTAGCAACATCTGCACATCGATGCCACGCTCAATCCACTTAACGCCTGCTTTGAAATAAGCCTCCTGAAATATTGGGACGGCGCCATAGATTCGGGATTCTGCTGAATTCAACGCTTTTATGAATCTGTCATGCACTTCGACAACGTTTGACGAGCATGGCCCTATGAGATTGGAGTTTTTCAAATCACCCAACCTGTCCAACAGAAACGACGGTATATCCTCGATGTTGTGCGTGCTCCAATACCCCCTGAATTTTTCATGTGCGCAACAGAAATCGATATTCTCAGTGACTTTTTTCAATGCGCTCCGGCCGAACGGCGTCAGGGTGTAAAGCCCGTCTTGCCTTTCGACCAGCTCCATCTCCTCGAGTTCTTTCGCTTTGGAAGAGGTGTTAGGAGCGTTGGAATCAACAGCTCTGCGGAGGTCCGCAAGCCTCATCGGGCCTTTGGAAAGCGCATCAAGGATAGCGAGCCTAAGCCCCGAGTCGTACAGCTTCCTGATGGTCGGCTCGGCGAGCCTGTAGTTCTCCAGGAATTCAGAAGAAGCCACGCAGGATTAGCAATTCAAGGGATATAAGCGTTTTTGCCGGCGTTAGGGCTCCCCGAGCCCGAAAACAGGTTTTTATACCCGGCGTCATAAGTATAAACACCCAAACAGCCCAAAATGACCGTAGTGGATAGAGCTAAGACCGGAATAAAGGGATTCGACGAGTTGGTAGGCGGCGGGATACCCCGCGGCAGGACGATCCTTCTGGCCGGCGGAAGCGGCACGGGCAAGACGATATTCAGCATGCAGTTCCTATGCAACGGGGCGAAGCTCGGCGAGCCGGGCATTTACCTTACGCTTGAAGAGAAGCCAAAGAACCTTAGGGCCGAGATGCTTGAGTTCGGCATGGATGTGGCCGCCTACGAGAAGGCGAAGAAGATAGCTATAATCGATGCGTCACTCGTGAGGCTTGGTCTCGAGTCTGACGAGATCTTCACCATCTCCCCGGAGAGCTTTGACATCAACCACCTTCTCCAGAACCTGATAATGACGGCAAAGAACATCGGGGCGAGAAGAGTTGTTATCGACGCCCTGCCCGCCTTGGACGTGCTTGTCGACGGGAACATCACTAAGGTGAGGAACGCGATAATCGAGCTTAATTACCTGCTCCAGGAGCACGGCCTGACTACGATACTGCTCGACGAGATGCCGTCGGGGGCCGAGGGCTACTCAAGGCACGGGGTCGAAGAGTTCGTGGTGGACGGGGTAGTGGTATTGACGCTGGAGTCTCTCGGGGCGCAGAGCACCAGGACAATCACGATTAGGAAGATGAGGCATACGAAGCACAGTGAGGCGATAAATAGCTTCGAGATCGTGAGTGGGAAAGGGATTGTAGTGGAGAGTCAAAGTTAGTCCTTAAACGACAAATGACACCATGGTAACTAAGGATGAACAGGCAAAGTGGTTTGTTAAGAACATTGTAATGCCTGAGAATGAGGTAATACACAATCCTGGTTTTGTTGTATGTAAGTTTAGTGATAAGTGTCAAGATGTCTTTATGAGAGAGTTCTTTTATCCTGAATCTATTTTTGTCGAGTTAGAAAAGCAAATTTATAAAAAATACGGTAATAAAGGTACGCTTGCATTGTATTCTGCCGGTAAAAACTTTGGCTATAACTACTCTAAAATTTCAAACTTCCCTCAAATAAATAAGACGCCCCGCAAAGATTTTGATAACTTTATATATCTCTTTATGCGATATGCCGAGTGTATGCTGGCGGACAGCATGGAACACAAGATTGATTACAAAAAAAAGACACTTACCTATAAGACCAAAAATTATGTCATTTGTAGTAAAAACGGTATCGGATGCACCATGTTGGGTGTTTGGGCTGGATTTTGGGCGTATTTGATAGACGATTTAACTAGCGAAGGCGCCCAACCTTCATGTGAAGGTAGGGGTTCAGCTTCATGTGAGTACATATTTGGTGCTCCAAAATATTTACCCGTTGGTGCAATGACGGCAACTAATGTAAACCTTATAAAGCGTAATGAACAAGTTTATCGCATGCTCAACAAAATTCGGAAAACTACTTACTCAAAAAAATCTTTTAAAGACTTAATTGATTCTCGGTTTATTCGCCAACGTAAAGGGGATATAGAATGCCTAGGTTTCAGACACTTCCTTGATGAGTCTAGTTTACTTTACTTCCTCGAATGCGGATTAGATAGCGTTGAAGGCGGTTCGGAAATTTTATTTAATTCGGCATATAAATTCGGCGAATCATTAGCAAAAAAGCAGCCAAAAAGTAATGAACATAAATCCTGGGTTTCTAACTATCTTTCTGCAATGGGGTGGGGCGATGTATTAATATCAAAACAGTCTATGCAGTATGTTGTTTCTGTTAGATATTTTCCATGGACTGAACTTTCAGATAGTATAACGTATTCATTATTTAGAGGTATGGTTTCGGGTCTAATCTCGGGTTTTATTGACAAACCTACTAAATTGAAGCAATCCGAGGTCAGTTTAGCCAATGGCTACATGACACTGACGATATCCGAATGACTACTAAAGAAGGCTTTTTTGACACTTTAATTTATCTTAATTTGCCAATAGGATTGGTTGCTATATCGATGTTATTCGTTTCTAGTAGCCTCTTACATGTAACGTTGCCACCCCTTATCTATATTGCAGCCTCTTTCGTCTACATCAGTTTGTATACTATAAACAAACGGACTGATGAACGCGAAGATTATGTCAACAAGCCGGAGATAACTGCGTTAAATAAGATCTATCGAAATTACTTACCCATATTAGCCATAATCGAGTTCTTTATTGGATTTTTCTTAGTTTTGTTTTGTGATTTTCGTATACTGATATTATTGCTCTTGCCCATGGTATTAGTTATTCTGTATAGTGTGCCCATCTTACCTAATCGGTTTAAGCAGCGAAGATTAAAGGAGCTCTTGGTCATTAAAAATATTACTACAGCACTAATATGGGCCCCACTTGTACTAATTCCTGCAGCCTATTTTGGATTACTGAGCACTATAGCACCATTGTGTTTTTTTCTAATAATTATGGTTATGGTTTTTTCAAATAGTGTAGTGTTTGATATGCGGGATTTGGAGGGTGATAAAATTAATAAAATTTCAACAATACCCTTGCGACTGGGAATACGCTATACTAAAATACTTTTACTAATCCTAATTATAGTCTTAGGTTTTATTATAAACCTATTTGCGTATACCGGAAAATTACCCCCATTAGCTTATATGTTAAATCTTAACACTATCTATGCTATCACTTATATCCTCCTATTTAATAACTCTACCCGAAAAAATCCAAATTATTACTTGCTAGTCGATAGTGAGTTCATGCTAATGGCTATATTTATAGCTATGGGTATTCTCCTTAAACTGCCTTAATTTTTCTCCCCCTTCAAGCTAACTCTTCATGTCTTCTCTCTTTCTCCAAAACTATTCCCTCGCAGAACCCACTATTAGAAAGCTTTACGACTCCAAGCTGCGCATGGCTATCCTTGAGGCCCTCGGCGACGGCCCCAAACGCCTTTCGGACTTGCGGCGCATAGTTGATTCCAACGCTCCCAACACTAGCACAAAGGCCAAAGACTTGGAGGACATGGGTCTAATAGAGCGCATCGACGGCGACTACGCCCTAACGCCATACGGCCGTGCGGTGCGCTCCCGGGCGCAAGAATCCTTCGAGTTCTACGCGACTTATGCGAAGTTTCGGGAGTTCTGGGAATCGCACGATACCTCGGCGATCCCGGATTTCCTCTGGGCCCGTTTGGGGGACCTGAATAACTCGACTGTCGTGAAACCTGAGACTGTGGACCTAACCAGGATAGACACCGACTTCCTAGATATGCTGAAATCGGCCAGTAAATTCCTCTACGGCATGTCGCCTGTGTATCACGATGAGTATCTCAAGTTTACCGACGAGCTTGTCGGAGCCGGGCTGGATATCAAATACATACTGACAGACGACGTACTCCGCGTATGCGCAAAGATGGGGGAGCGCACAATCCGGCTTTTCGACCAGTCCCAAAACTTCAAGCTGTACGGCTTAAGCGATGCCAAATTCGGTTTCATCGTCTCCGAGAAATTCTTTTCCCTGCTTTTGATAGACAAGGGCGGCACGGACGTGTCTTACATGTACATGGGCCCGGACCTGCGTTCTACCGACCCGAAGGCAATCCGGTGGGGCATCGATCTGTTCGACTACTACGCGAAGAAGTCGCACCCCGCCAAACTAAGGGATTATAAATGACAGCCCGCTGCGAACTCGTTCTGGTCAGCCTTTCAGGGCTATTGTATGCTATGGGCGCCGGCGCATTATGGTTCATGCTCCCCGGCTTTGTCCAGGGCGGGATAACGCCGGACCTGTTCGAAATCAGCCTTTTCGTGGCGGTGCCGTCCATAGTCGCCCTGCTCTTCGACCTGCCGGCCGGCGCCCTGTCGGACCGTATCGGTCGGAAGAAAACGATAATATGCGGCCTTCTCATCTCCGCGCTGGCAGGCGCGGTATTGTCCATAGCTTTATCCGCGGCGGGGTTCGCATTGTTTGCCTTACTCTTTGGGCTTTCGCTATCGCTTGTCGTAGCTGCCGCGAGAGCCCTGATAATGGACATCTCCCCGCCGCACAAAGCGGGCGAGTATTTTGGGATTGCGGTGGCTTTGATGACGCTGGGTTCCGCTCTCGGCCCGCTGGTGGCAGGCTCTCTGTTAGAGCCGTCGTTTGAGGAAGGGCTTCCCACAGCCTTAGTTTTTTATTGGACCGCTATTTTAGCGTCGCTTGCGGTTTTCTCGCTAGTCGGGGAGACTGTAAAGGACAAAAAGCCGGTTATTGCTTCGGTCCGCGAGCTCATTGCCGGCAAGCTGTTTTTGCCTGCCGTGAGGGATTTTAAGTCTTTGAAATCTGCCGGCATTATCGTAATCCTAGCCACCTTTGCCCTCACTTTCGTCGACGGGGTGATATGGACTTATGAGCCACTCCTGTATGGCGAGAAGGGGCTTGGGGCTGCTTTCGGCGGCACCCTGCTTTTCGTATTCGTGATATCCCTGGTCTTGTTCCAGGCCATAGGCGGCTTTCTGGCCGACAGGTTCGGCAAGTCAAGGATCTTGGCATCGGGCCTCGCGATATGCGGCACCGGTCTAGTCTTATTCTCCTTGCAGGGCGACCCCATAATGCTGGTCACCTTCGCAATCCTCACCTCGCTGGGGGCTGGTCTGTCATGGCCAGCCATAGGCGGCGTGATAACCGAGATGTCGGTCGGCAAGGGCAGGGGCGGCATAGCTGGCGTCTGGACGCTCTTTATGGATGCAGCTTACATATTCGCACCCATGTTCGGTGGCGTTATTGCTGTGACTTCTGGAAATGTTTCGTCCGTTTTCCTGGTGGCTGGTGTGGTGCTTTTGTCTTTCCCATTGGCCCTGGCGGCCGTCCCGAAGAAGCCCCCCTTATGACCCTAGGCTCTTTTTCTGTTTAAACAGCCTAACTAATCCATGTCTTCTCCCCCCTCTTTCTTGGAGAACTACTCCCTCGCAGAGCCGACGGTGAGGAAGCTCTACGATTCCAAACTGAGGCTCGCTATCCTTGACGCCCTTTCAAACAGTCCCATGCGCCTCGCCGACCTGAAGAACGCGGTGAAATCCAACGCTCCAAACACATCCGCAAAGGCCAAGGAATTGGAGGAGATGGGCCTAATAGAACGGATTGAGGGCGATTACGCCCTAACACCCTACGGCCGGGCGGTGCGCTCCCGGGCGCAGGAATCCTTCGAATTCTACGCGACTTATGAGAAGTTCAAGGAGTTTTGGGATACGCATATAACTACGGGCATACCAGACCACCTCTGGGCCAGGCTCGGCGAACTGAATGATTCTGTTGTGGTCAAGGATTTAGCCTCCGACGTTACCCATTCACACGATGTCTTCGTCGAGTTACTGGATTCAATCAACAAGAGGTTCTATGGAATTTCGCCGATATACCACAGTGAGTACCTCCGCGCGACGCTGGCAATCCTTGAGAAGCGATTGGACGCGCAGCTGATCGTGAACAAAGAAATCTTTAAAGTCCTAACTAGCCTAAAGGGCGACCAGGGTAAACAGGTTAAGGAGCTCTGCGACAGGGGCAAATGGTTTGTTTTTGAGGGCCATCTCTCCGTCGCATTCACAGTCAGCGAATGTTTCATGTCGCTGGCATTGGAATCCAAGAACGACCCCACCCAATATATGAACATGGACTTTGAGTCCACCTCCCCCCGCGCAATCCAATGGGGCCTCGACCTCTTCGACTACTACAAGAAACAGTCCACACCTGTCAAGCTCTCCGACTACCTATGACCTCCAAATTCCTCGAGGACTACCGGCTCGCGGAGCCGACGATAAGGAGGCTATACGATTCGGGCCTTAGGGTGGGCATAGTCGATGCACTAAAGGATGGCCCCCTGCGTCTGGCCGACTTAAGGCGTGTAGTTGACTCCAACGCCCCGAATACCTCGTCCAAGGCAAAGGAGCTCGAAGAGATGGGCGTGCTTGAAAGGACCCCCTCGGGCGACTATGCCCTAACTCCCTATGGCCAGGCTATCCGAGTGAGGGCCCAAGATTCATTCGAGTTCTACGCCACCTACGAGAAGTTCAAGGAATTCTGGCAGACGCACTATACCGATGGCATACCCCCGGAGCTGTGGCTCCGCCTAGGCGAGCTGAACAACTCCATCCTCATCACCACTAAGGAGAAGGGCAACATGAACGCCGTGAACGAGATTTTCTTGGAGCTGCTCGGCTCCATAAAGCACAAGTTTTACGGCGTCTCGCCGATTTACCATTCCGAGTGGTTTGCGATGGCTATAGAGCTCGTCAAACGGGGCGTTGACACCGAGATAATCATAACCGAGAATGTCGTGGATCTGATACGCAAGGACGCGTCAAAGGAGGATCTCAAGATCATATCTGGGGCCAAGAATATACACTGGCCGATAATAAAGGGCGATGTCAAGGTCGCTTTCACCGTCAGCGAGGGCTTTCTCTCGCTGGCCCTCAAGACAATCGACACGGGCTTTGTCCTAGATATGGACCTTGACTCTACCGACCCGCGCGCCGTCAAGTGGGGCTTTGACCTATACGACTTCTACCGCAAGCAGACGAGCGGGGAGGAGCTGAAGGATTACCTCTAGTTATCCCCCGGCGATAACTTTACACTGCGGCAACTATTAATCCCAAACGGCTATAACTACTGCATGAGACTCTTCATGCTCATGAATCCGGGAAGCAGCCAAAAGTTCTTTGAGGAGATGAAGCCCCGCGGCCTCGCGGGAAACCTGAAGCATCTTATGCTCTTCGGGGTGTTCACATTCCTTGGAACCTTCCTGTTATACAGCGTCCTTGGATTCCACATAACTGCAGGTTTCGGCCCGGCGGCGACATCCATCAGCGTTTATTATGCCGTTACCGACGGCTTGATTCTGGCCCTCCTAGACTATGTTAAGTGGATAATCAGCCCGCTTCTAATCGGAATCTTGTTCAGCCTTGCCAGCGAGAAGGTAGCGGGCAGGAAGGTCAAGCTGGACGAGAGCATAACGATAATCTCATACGCGTTCACCCCCGCGCTGATATTCAACATACTTACCGCATTCTCGCTCGTTGGCATATTCGCCAGCTCGATAGGTATGCTCTTCACGACCTTCCTTGTCTACTCCGCAGCCAAGGCACGCTTCAAGGCAGGTAAGAAACCGCTCAAACCCGTAGTCTCATACATATTCATCGGCGCCCTTACGATGGCATTGGTCGGGTTGCTTCTCAGTGCAGTTACCCCGAAGATGAAGTCCTGCGAGGAAATCACGTTTTTTTCCGAGGGCATAACCGCATATTTTGAGGAGGCGAAAGTCGCCGAGGAGCAGAGGGCGGCTGATGCCCAAGAGCTAAACTCTGAGATCGGCGAATGCCTTGCGGACGATGACATGGACGACGCGGACGACTGCCTCGACGACCTATCTGTCTATTTGAAGTCGCCGGAGCCATGCAAGCTGATAAACGACCCTAGGGACCGGGACGACTGCTTAGACTATATCGCGATGGAGGTCGAGGATCCTTCTATATGCATGCTTATCGCTGATCCCTCAAAGAGGCCGGGGTGCGTAGAATTGGCGACTCCCATATGAGGGGTTTGCCCTTTTTATCCCCCCTTTATGTAATCTATACATATTCCATACATATGGACGTCAAGGTAAACCTCCTGATGCCCGAGCTCCTCTACAAGGAGTCGCAGGCGTTAGTGAAAAAAGGCATATACTCAAACTTCTCCGAACTAGTCCGCCAGGCTGTTCGCTATGAGGTCCGCAAATCGCGGGAGATCGAGTTCAACGAGAACGACTTGAGGCTCCTCGCCGTGATAAAGCGGGCCCATCGTGACGGCAAACTCCTTACAGAAGAGGATATGGCGAAACGTGGACTCAAGATTTAGGCTTCTTTTCGGCCAGTACTTCGAAAAACAGTGGGATGACTATGGCGAAGGCACCAGGCAGCTTATAGCCGATAAGCTGAGAATGGTGTCTGCCAACCCATATAGGTTTCGGAAGCACAAGGGCTACCGGGGCGTATTCAAGGTCAAGCTCTCTGTAGGCGGCGTTTATTCCAGGCTTATGTACGCCGTCCATATGCCTGAATCGAATTTCATAACGGTGCTCGGAGTCTTCCCGCGCAAGCTAGATTACAAGGACTTTGAAAGGCTATTTGGTTATCTACAAGCCTAACCTTTTTCTCCTCTTGGATATAATATCCATCTATGGGGGACTTCATTTACAGGCGCAAGGACACCTGGTTCCACAGGCTAAGCCCGGTCATCAAGTTCCTGGCATGCGCAGCCATAGTAGCCCTCGCACTCCTTCTTGAACAGCCCCTCTTGCTCCTAACCCTCTTCCTCGCCACCTTCCTAATCGCTGCTCATTCCAAGATACTCCGCGGATGGCTCTTCTACATGAAGGTCTCTGTTTGGATATGCGCAATCTGGATTCCGATAAACCTCATGCTTAACCAGACCGGCGACACGGTCCTGTTCCAAGCGCCTTACCTCAGGTTCACTCTAGAGACCCTTATTTCCTCGATAATAATGGCGATAAGGCTCACCACAGTCATCTCCTCCTTCGCCGTCCTCTCGCTTACGACGTCCCCGGAAGAGATGGTATCCTTAATGTCCCGATTAAAGCTCCCGGCAAAATCCGTCTTCCTCACCTCCCTTTCGGCCCGGTTCTTTCCTTCTCTCCTCGAGGACGCAAAGACCCTCTCGCAGGTCCAGGCCGCCAGGGGCGCAAGGACCAAAGGGATCCGCGGCAAGGGGCCGGTGCTGATTCCTCTCCTCTCAAACTCGCTTGAGCGCAGCGTCTCGGTCGCCGAGGCGATGGAAGCCCGGGGGTTCTCAGGAGACGCCAGGTTCTACGATGCAGACTGACAAGATGATAACGATCAGGGACCTAAAGTTCGCCTACGGGAACGGGCAGCAGGCCCTCGGGGGCATTGACCTGGATATCGAACCCGGTGAATTCATCTTGCTTTCAGGCTCCTCAGGCTCTGGCAAGACCACCCTAGCCCGCTGCCTGAACGGGCTGGTCCCGAACTTCTACAACGGGAAGCTCGAGGGGTCCGTCACGGTGGACTGCAAACTGCCATCTAAAACCCCTACCAAAGACCTGGCTAAGATTGTCGGCATGCTCTTTCAGGACCCAGAGGCGATGTTCCTGTCTTCGGACGTGAAGAGCGAAGTCCTATTCGGGCCGGCGTGCTTGGGGATTGAATGTAGTGTAAATCGAGTCTTGGACGAGCTCGGCATCGCCGCTTTGAAACATCGCCCTCTGCACGAGCTCTCGGGCGGGGAAAAACAAAAGGTCGCGCTCGCGGCGGTCCTTGCCTGCAGGCCGAAGGTACTTGTCCTCGACGAGCCGCTATCGGAGCTTGACAAGAAGTCGGCTGATGGCCTGATGAAGCTTTTGAAGAAGCTGAACCGTGCCGGCATGACAATAATCCTCCTCGAGCAAAGGATCGCGAAGCTGCAGGGCTTCGCTACAAGGGAGATATCACTTAAGGCCGGGAAAGTCGCATACGACGGGAAGCCGAGGAAGGGCGGCAGGCCCATGCCCGCGGCCAAAACAAAGCCTGGTGATGTTTTAGTGAGGTTGCAGGATGTCTCATTCGCCTACGACAAAGCCGTATTTGAAAAATTCTCCCACGATTTCCGCGAGGGCGAGCTCGTCGTCCTCGAGGGCCCCAACGGTTCGGGGAAGACGACACTCCTTAAACTGATAATGGGCCTCCTTAAACCCGAGTCAGGCGTGGTAAATGTCGGCGGCATTGAAAACCCGGGCGTAGAGCAAACCGCGGGCGCGGTAGGCTACGTCTTCCAGAACCCTGACAACCATCTATTCGCCGAGACGGTTAAGGAAGAAGTGGAATTCATACTCAAGAACACCGGCAGAACAGGGAACGTCGACTCTGCCCTCAAGCAGTTCAACCTTTTACACTACAAAGACTCTTACCCCCGTTATCTTTCAGGCGGCGAGAAGCAGCGTGTTGCCCTCGCATCCATAATGGTCGCAAAGCCCAAGGTCCTTCTCCTCGACGAGCCGACAAGAGGGATGGATTCCGCGCTGAAGAAGGCGCTTGCCGATTATCTCTCAAAATACGCCAAACAGGGCAACCTGGTCATAATGGCCACCCACGACGCAGAGATGGCTTCGTGTGCCACAAGGAGGTTACGACTATGAGAATCTTACCTGTCTTGTGTCTTCTGTCTTGTGTCCTCATACTAGCGGCGCCATTGGCGGAAACCTCGCTCATGAAGCACTGGGGCTTCTTCGCCCTCGGGGCAGTCCTCCTCTCGCTCCTTGCAGCATTCCTCGAATTCGGGAGCCCCTCGCGCTCGTCTAAGGAGATCTCTCTTGTAGCGATGCTCGGCGCCCTCTCGGCCGCCGGCAGGGTAGTCCTCGGCCCGCTCCCAAGCGTCCAGCCATCGACTTTCATCACCGGCTGCACAGGCTACGTATTCGGCCCTGCAGCGGGTTTCATGGTCGGTGCATTGACCGCCTTAGTCTCAAACCTCTTCCTAGGGATGGGCCCGTGGGCGCCTTTTCAGATGCTGGGATGGGGCTTATTCGGTCTTGGGTCTTCGGTCTTCGGTAAACTGCGCGCACCGGTTTGGTCATTGGCAATCATCGGTTTCCTTTGGGGCTACGTCTTTGGCTTCATAACCAACTTGTGGTACATAATAGGGTTTGGTTTCCCGCTCACCCCGGCGTCCGTCCTCTCCGCCCAGCTTGTCAGCTTTCCATATGATACCGCGCACGCAATCTGCAACGCTGCCATATTCCTAATCTTTGGCAAGAGGGTGCTGAACATCCTAAAGCGCTTCAGGCAGCGGTTTATGGGGTAAAGCGCCCATGGATGGTTTATTAGCTATTAAGCGCAATAATAACGACCAACATGCCCGGGAACAAAGGCCTTAGGAAGCGCGTAGTCACATGGCCCGTGACAAAGGCCGAAAGAGCTAATTTCGGGAAAGTACTCCGCAAGTATAAAGGGTTAGCGCAGAGCGGCCTCCCTAGGAACCTTAAAGTCAGGGATACTGCGACCGGCGAGTTCCGCCTTCTAACGCCCGAGGAAGCGGCTAAATATACCGACCGCAGGCTCTCGGAGCTCAAGAACGTCCGCAAGCTGGAGTACGGGGCTACGCTCGACCCGGCGACTCGCCTCCGCAACCAGGCCTTCTTCATGGACGAGCTCCACCGGCTTAAGGCAAAGGCCGATCTTGGCAGGGAGGCGCCGTTTGCGGTCATCAACCTGGACCTTGACTTCTTCAAGGATTACAACACCGCATACGGCCACGATGCCGGGACCAAGGCGCTAATCAGGTTCTCCAAGCGGTTCAAGAGAGTCCTCCGGCAGAACGCTGGCGATGATGGGATGCTCGCAAGGACCGGCGGCGAGGAGTTCACGGCCATAATCCGCGGAAAGCAGCCCCTAAAGCGGGCGCTGAAGACCCTGAAGCAGCTGAAGTTGAACCTGAAGGAAAGGCCGATGCGCCACACGGGCAGCCCGCACAAGAGGCTGACCTTCAGCGCGGGCGTTGCGGTATACCGGCCGGGCGAGGGCGACAAGCCCTATAAGGCCGCTGACCGCGCGCTCGAGGAGGCGAAGCAGTTCAAGGTCAAGAGCAAGAAAAAGTCCGGGACTTTTATCCCTTACAAGAACAGCATCTACGTGAGAAGGCTGCGCCTCGGCGGCGAGCACGTGTCGTACCGGCTCAAGGGCCCGGCTTTCAACGGGGGCGGGCGGAGAGCGCATCAAAAGAAGCCGATAGCATAATGATGCGCATGCGTTCGCCTTTTTATCCCCCCGCCCCTAATATCTCGGTTTCTGGCAACCCACCGCCATAGCGGTGGTATGCTGCTTAGTCAACGATGACAACGGGCGCACAGGATCTGTCAAAGAGGGCTTCTGCAGAGAAGGCGTGCGAGCTAGTCAAGGATAAGATGAAAGTCGGCCTTGGCACGGGCTCGACCGCCGAGTGGGCGATAAAGAGGCTGGGCGAGCGGGCCAGGGACGACGGCCTCGATATCGTCTGCGTCCCGTCCTCGAAGAGGACCGAAGAATTGGCTAAGATAGTAAAGCTCCCCTTAATATCTTATGGCGAGTTCCTCCAAAGGGACCTTAAACTAGATATAGATATAGACGGCACCGACCGGGTGGACCCGGAGTTCCGGCTGATAAAGGGCGGGGGCGGCGCGCAAACGAGGGAAAAGGCCGTCGCAAACGCGTCGAAACTCTTCCTCTGCGTCGCCGACGAATCGAAACTCGTGCCTAAACTAATAGGCAGTTTCCCGCTCCCGGTCGAAGTCATCCCCGACTACTACCGGGACGCCGCATCGAAGCTCCGGGCCTTCGGGCACCCCAAATTGAGGGAAAAAAGCGGAAAGGTTTTTATAACTGATAATTCTAACTACATCCTTGACATTGACCTTTCTCTGTCTGTCGGCGAGCCGGAAAGGCTTGAAGTCGACATAAACAGGATACCTGGGGTCGTGGACAACGGCTTTTTCACAAGGCGCCGTCCTGACAAGGTATTCGTCGGCTACCCGGACGGACGAGTCAAGGTTCTTGACAGGAAATAGCTCTGTTGGATCCCATCGGGGTCCGGTCGGGCGCATCCTGCGAGGGCTGGTCGATGATTAAACATCATAAACTTTACCATGGCTGAAAAGGCCCCGAAGAAAGAGGAATTCGACGAGAAAGGCGAGAAGAAGCCAAAGTCAGCCCCGCCGGCCCAGAAGCGCCAAATCCGCGTAGTTAGAATCCTGGGCACGGACATCGACGGCTCAAGGAAGCTCGTCGCAGGCATCGCCGAGATCAAGGGCATAGGTTTTAACCTTGCAAGGGCGATACTCCTCAAGCTTAACCTGAGTTTTAAGAAGCGCCTCACAGACCTGACGGACCCGGAGCTGGCCCAGATAGAGAAGGCCATACAAAACCCGGGCGCGCTTGGCATCCCCGCATGGATGTTCAACCGGAGAAAAGACCTTGACACCGGCAAGGACCTGCACTTAAGCACTTCTGACCTCGCATTCGCTATAAAGTCCGACAAGGACCTCATGGGCGAGACGAAGTCCTACAAGGGCCTGCGCCTCGCAAGGGGGCTGAAGGTCCGCGGCCAGAGGACGGCATCCACCGGCAGGGGCAAGTCGGCTGTCGGCGTCCAGCGGAAGAAGAACGCTCCTGCGCAGGCGGGGAAGAAGTAAGGGTTAGGATAATGAGATAAGCGTATATAGGGCAATAGAAAACAGATAATCAAGATAACAAGATGGGGCAACCTAAGAAGCAGCGAAGGAAATACAGCACGCCGAAGCACATGTTCAAGGGGCGGGAGGGTGAGCGCGAGCTCGTCCAAGCCTACGGCCTGAAGAACGCCAAGGAGCTGTGGAAGGCTAAGAGCGAGGTCTCGAGGATAAGGGGCCTTGCAAGGAAGCTCCTGGCAAACCCGGACAAAAAAACGGAGGGCGACATCTTCGGCAAGCTCATCAAGGTGGGCCTCCTCCAAAAGGACTCGAAGCTCGAGGACACGCTAAAGCTCACTGTCGAAGATGTGCTGAACCGCAGGCTGCAGACGATC
>JBFYKJ010000081.1:0-7529 GCA_041306005.1 Candidatus Altarchaeota archaeon
GGTTGAAGTCAAATCCACAATAGCGTCCGCGATGCCTATCACCGGCGCGATCTCCACAGCCCCCGACAGCGGCACAATCTCGACCTTCTTCCCGTTCTTTTTGAAGTACTCTTTAGCCGAGTTGACGAACTTCGTCGCGATCTTCATGCCGTCCTTCACGTCCTTGACGGACTTTATCCCTGATTCCTCCTTCGCGGCGAAGACGAGCGAGCAGTAGCCGAAGCTTAGGGGCATGAGCTCCCTCACCTTCGCGCCCTTCTCCCCGACTACGTCCTTTCCTACGAACCCCACATCCGCTGCACCCTCTTGCACGAACTCGGGTATGTCCTCCACTCTCACCGCTATCACGTCTATGTCCGGGTTGCTCGTCCTTATGAAGAGCGCCTTCTCGTCGCCGCTAAGGAGCTTTAGCCCCGCGCTCTTGAGCAGGTCTTCCGCCGGACCCCTCATTCTCCCCTTGTTCGGTATTGCGATGCGTAGTTTCATTTCACTGCCTCCGATTTCACTGCCTCTGTTATCTTTTCCAACTTGACCTGCTTTTGCTCACCGGTTTCCATATCCTTTACCGTGGCATTGCCGCCCTTCAAATCCTTTTGCCCCACAATCACTATCTTGCCGGCGCCCAGCTTGTCGGCGTACTTCATTTGATTAGAAAAATTCCGGCCGAGAAGGTCGGTCTCGGCGCTCACCCCTGCAGACCGGAGCTCCTGCGTGATTCGGATAGCTTCCTCTTCGGACTCGTCGTCTGCGCGCAGGACATAGGCCTGCACCGCTTTCTTATCAGCGAGAAGCCCTTTCTCCCTCATGACCTCGATTATCCTCTCTATACCGAGGCTTATGCCTACCGCGGGCACATTCTCCTTCCCCGAGAGCTGGCCGATGAGACGGTCGTACCTCCCGCCGCCTGCGATGGAGCCGTACGAGCCGAGGTCCACCTCGAATATGTTGCCAGTATAATAATCAAGGCCCCTCACCATGCACAGGTCCAAGGAGACCTTCTTGCCGTATAGCTTAAGGAGCCTCGTCAGTTCCTTGAGCTCATTAGCACCGTCGCACTCGCCGACCACGCCCTCGACTTCCTTGACCGTCTTTAACTTGAGAATCTCAAACAGCTTGTCGAGCTTCCTCTTGTCTATGCCCTTGAGCTCCTTTCTCACTTGCTCTTCCCCAATCTTCTCCAGTTTATCGAGCGCCCTGAAGACCGCGAGCTCCGAGCCCTTGTCTATCCCAACGCTTATCATCAATGCGTCAAGCAGCTTTCGGTTGTTGACCTTGAACTTGGCGTCCTTCAGTCCGAGCGCCCCGAGCGCGTCTATCGCGCAGGCGACTACCTCGGCGTCAGCCTTTATCCCCGGGGCCCCGACTATGTCGACATCGCACTGCCAGAATTCCCTGTAGCGGCCTTTCTGGGGGCGGTCGAAGCGCCAGACCCGGGAGATGCAATATCTCTTGAACGGCAAGGTCGGCTGGTTCATAGAAAACATCCGGACCAGGGGGACTGTCAGGTCATACCTTAAAGCCAGTTCCCTGCCCCCCATGTCCTTGAACTTGTAGATGAGCTTTTCCTCTTCCCCGTACTTGTCGGTCAGGAGTTCGGAGTACTCAAAGGCGGGAGTCTCAGCAGGCGGGAAGCCGTAGCGCTCGAAGGCGGCCCTGACGGTATCTATCACCGCTTGCCTTTTCGCCATCTCCTCTGGCAGGAAATCCCTAGTCCCCGGAGGGGTCTCGAGTTTCATTGTAGTGTAAATCTATCGGTTTTGTAGCGTAACCCTCTGTAGTGTAAACTATTTTTTGATGATGACCTCGGTGACCGAGTCCAGCGTTCTTAATTTGCCCGCCAGGGAACTTAAATCGCCCTTGTACTTCCCGGTGACGTCCCATTCCGCCTTTTTTTCCCGCTCCAGGCTCCTTGACTCGGACATGATGATGTCAAAGCCCTCCTTTGATAGGAGACCGGCCGCCCTGGCAAGGGTGCCCGGCGCATCGCCCATGACTATCCTCAGCTCGCAGGCCTTCTTCTCAAAGACGGGCGAGACGACCGCGGTCCTGCCCTCTATGCTTATGAGCGCCTCGACCCCGGACTCAAGACCCAGAACCTTCCTTATGCCTGAAGGTATAAGGAGCCTGCCCTTCTCGTCCACCCGCGTTATCTCCTGCATATTCGTCCCCAAGCCTTAGGATTAAAGTGGGAGAAAATTCCCACTCTCTATTTTTCAGTTCCGCCTATAAAAACACACATGGCAGTCCAGACGGCAGTAATCTCGGTCGAGTCCAAGGGCAAGGGCGACATAATCGACATCACTAAGAAAGTGGCCGCCGCCGTGGCGCGGTCAAAGATCTCCGAGGGCATCGTCAACGTATTCATCGCCGGCTCGACGGCGTCTGTGACGACGATAGAGCACGAGCCCGGGCTACTAAAAGATGTGCCGCGCGCTCTTGATAAAATCGCCCCCTACGGGCCTAACTACGCCCACCACGACACCTGGCACGACGACAACGGGGCGGCGCACGTCAGGGCGACTCTCATGGGCCCGGGGACTGCAATCCCCTTCAAGGGCGGCGAGCTGATTTTGGGCACCTGGCAGCAGATAGCCGTCGTGGACCACGATACCAGGGCTAGGAAGAGGGATATCGTGCTTACGATAATCGGGGACTGAACACAGACAATACCTTAGAGTAGCCCTTCACCTGTGCAATCCTTTGGGAGCCACGCGGCTGCCGACTTCTTTGGCGGCGACCTTGATGCTCCTTCTAGGCATCCACTTTGCCTGCGAAATCAGCGCCCTTACCCGTGGGAGCTTAGCTGTCCTCATCTCTTTGGGTGCGACGAGCTTGAAGCCCCCTTCAGTCTCCACCTTTTGGAACCCGGCGTCCCCCATAGCTTTGAAGAACATGGGCGCATTGGCCTTGCCGACTTCCTCGACGGCATCGGGCTTCTTCTGCCAGCCATAGAAAACCGACTTCCTTAGGTGCACGGGGTCGCCCTCAAGCCCGGGCTTTGACCGCCAGTATCCCCTGCCGTCCACGCCAAAATAGTTCCTTACGACCTTGTTTAGCGCGAGGTGCTCTTCGCCCTTCTTGACTTCTAGTTCCCTTGGGAGTATCCCGTAGTAGACAAGATGCGGCATTGCCTGCCTGTAGATGTTCTGCACATGCGCGTCCATATGCTCCTGCCCCTTGATTACCTCGCGGGGCGAGAACGCGAAGTTGGAGAGGTGGCCAAGCCCCCTAAGCGGGCTTTCTTCGGCCTTAAGGTGGCCCTCCGTAACGACGACCGGGCTGACCATGGCGATGCGCTTGCCGGTCAACGGGTCTGTAACATTGACGGGGTTGTACTGGACCCCCTCTTCGGCGCCTTTTGCCACAAGCAAGAGGTTGATGTTTCCTGGTTTGGCCTTCCCCCACTTCTTAGAGCCGTAGAGGATTGCAGTCTTTATCTCGGGGTGCTCCTTGATAGCCTCCCTAAGGCCGCGCATGTAGGAATCTTCGTCCGTTGCGCGTACGCTGCCTAGAAGGGTGGTCGTCAGTTCTTTCAGGTCGGTGGCCATTTTGACGGTATACATTGCTTATCCGGGCAGAAAAACGGTTAGAGCCCATATCCCCCGCGTATAACGCCCCCTATCTAACCCCTACCCTTTTATCCCCCCTCCCCTTACTATCCCAATCCAAAATGGCAAAAGAGACGCAAAAGCTCCTGCTCGGGCCCTCGCAGTCAAAGGCCCAGCGGGTTAGGGGGATAGAGGCTAAAGAGCGCGGCAGGGAGCTGACGTCAAGGGAGCAAAAGCTCACCCATAAGAAGCGCTGACTGCCCGTTAAGGGCATTTGATCCCGCATGCAAGCGGCTTAACCCGCCTACCTGCGGTCCCGAACTCAGCCATTCTATATCCTTAACTTTCTTTTATTTGCCGGGCGTCTAACTATACGCCAACCCAAGGCCCAAAATGATAACCAAGTTGCTCGCTACATCGGTACTGTCCCTGCTTTTGCTGACCGCACCCGCATTCGCCCTGTCGTTCGAACAGCCCTCGATGGACTCCAGCTTCGACCAGATAGACCCCGGCCTTCTCGGCCTTTGCGCATGCAACCCTGCCAATGAACCGGCGGCGTGCACAGACTCAAAGGGCTGCGAAGGCACAAAGAAGTGCACGGCAGTGCCCGGCTGCTCCGGCCCCACTAACGCGTGCGGCGATGACAAGTGCCATGATGATTACTCGGAGTGCGTAGACGACTGCGACAACGACTTCTCTTTCTGCGTGAGCCACATAGACGATGTCGGCGGGTGGGGGCAGACCCTGGAGAGCTGCACCGCCGAACAGTCGACCTGCGTCTATCAGTGCGGCGTCGTCCGCGACGCCTGCAGCGCCTGCACCGGCCAGTGGGGCGCATGCACCAAAAGCGACAAGTGCTGCGCTGTATTCTGCGAAGCTGGCAAGGAGTGCCAGCCCTCCACCGGCAAGTGCGTCTGCACCGGCACAAAAGAGCTGTGCGGCGCCAAAGGCACTGGCGATGGGATCGACAACGACTGTGACGGCCAGACGGACGAGGGCTGCGCCGCGTGCTCCTCGGGGCAGGCCCAGGCGTGCACGACTTCAGGCTGCGCCGGGACGCAGACGTGCACCGCGTCGGGCACGTGGGGCACTTGCGTGAAGAGCGACAAGTGCTGCGCCGTCCAATGCGCTTCAAACAAGGTCTGCAACGGGGCCACGGGGAGCTGCGACTGCAAGAGCGTTACCGAGGCGTGCGGCGACTCAGTTGACAACGACTGCGACGGCCAGACGGACGAGGGGTGCGCACCAGCGGCAGGCAACGTCCCTGCGGGCGGCGCGGCACAGGCCAATAATACGGCGGAAGGCGTCCAGGCGGGCGGTGCGAACGCTTCCGGCGGGAACGCCTCGGGAGGCAACGCCACGGCAGGTTTCCAGCAGCCTGGCAGCGGGCAGCTGGGCAATTTCCCATCGGGCGGCCAGAACCTTGTAGGCCCGGTACCGGCAGGCCCGGTACAGGGCGGCCAACAGGGCATAGACCCGAACATGATAATCCTGCTGGCGATAGTGGCGATTGTTGTTGTAGGCCTCCTGATAGCCGTCAAGATGATGGTCGGCAAAAAGCCGCCGGTCGCCCAGCCGCAGCCCCCGGTAGAGGCCAAAAAGTGAGGCGCAGCAGCCGTTAAACCTCCTCTTTAGCCTTCTATCCGGCCTGTCCGCCCCCTACACCCTAGCCCTTGCGGGCCCGCGCGCCCGATTTCACCCCCAAACGATATATTTTTATTCCTGGCGTTATGAACATAGCCTAAAAATCACTCTTTTTGGAGCGGTGTCACTGGATGAACAAACGAGCGGCCGGCAGGCCCTTCTCACCGGTTGTTTCTTTCGAGGAGGCTCGGGCTCTTGCAAAGGAGCACGGGACCCCCCTCCTAGTCTGCGACCTTGATAGGGTCAAGCAGAACTACCGCAGGCTCAAGGCGGTCGCCCCCGGCCTTGACTTATACTACGCGGTCAAAGCGAACCCGCATCCGTTTATACTCAGGACCCTCGTGGGCCTCGGCTCTAAGTTCGACGTCGCGTCGAAGAACGAGATCCTGATGTGCATGGAGGCCGGCGCAAAGCCCTCCGATTTGCTCTACGCCAACCCGATAAAGCCGCCTGAATACCTTGAGTTCGCCCACGCGCAGGGCGTGAGGGGATACACATTCGACGCGGAGAGCGAACTCGTCAAGATGGCGAAATACGCCCCCGGCGCGAGAGTGATACTGCGCCTCGCGGTCAAGGATGTGGGCAGCGTCTGCAAGTTCTCGACTAAGTTCGGCGCCAAGGAGAAGAACGCCGTGGACCTGCTGGTAAAAGCAAAGCAGCTCGGGCTGAAGCCCGAGGGCCTAAGCTTCCACGTCGGCTCGCAGTGCACCAACCTGGAGAATTACTCCACCGCTCTTGACATGTGCGCCCGGGTGATGACCCGCGCATCAAAGAGGGGCATAGACCTCTCAGTCCTCGACATGGGCGGCGGGATACCTATACGGTATGTGGAGGATGTGTACTCTTTCGAAGAGCTGTCCGAGCTCATACGCGACGAGGTCGAGGGATTGTTCCCCCGGGATTTGGAGCTTATGATGGAGCCCGGAAGGCCGATGGTCGGCGACGCGATGACGCTGCTGACTAAAGTCATAGGCGTCAGCAAGAGGAACGGCGACGAGTGCGTGTATCTTGATGACGGCTGCTACAACTCCTTATCCGAAAAGGTGTTCGGCCACTGCGAGTACTCGCTGCTCTCCGACAAGAAGGGCCCGGTGAAGGAATACACCGTATTCGGCCCGACATGCGACTCGATGGACATGATAAAGAAGGACGTGCGGCTGCCCGAGGTGACGGAGGGCGACCTGATAGTCATACCGAATGCGGGCGCGTACACGAACGCGGCCGCCACGCATTTCAACGGGTTTGACCCGGCGAGGATACTGTTCCTTTGAGCGCGCAACGCAGTCTGGCAGCGGTGCATAGCTAAGCGGGCTGCATGCGTTTAGGGGGTTAAGGCGGGTTTACGGTGGCCCACTTGGCTTGCTTCCCATGCAGGGTCTTACGCCTTAGCATGCTTGTCCTGTGGACCCTCATCTTCAGCTTATGGAAGTGAAGCTCTGTAGCCGACATGCGCCGCTTCGTGTGCATCCCGCCTACTGGCGCTCCCGGCACCTTTTGTCTAATCTCCATTTTTGCGCAAACACGGGAACCCCCGCGCGTAAATCACCTGTTTAGCTTGCCATACCCCGCGCTCTTCCCTAAATTCTCTTCTATCCTCAAGAGCTGGTTGTACTTCGCGTTGCGGTCGCTCCTTGCCGGCGCGCCGAACTTGCTCTGCCCGGAGTTGACCCCTACGACTAAGTCGGCGATGAACGAATCCTCGGTCTCCCCGCTCCGGTGGGAGACGACGGCAGTCCACCCGGCCTTGTAGGCCATCTTGATGGCGTCAAGCGTCTCGCTCACGCTCCCAATCTGGTTTAGCTTTATCAGGACCGAATTCGCGGCCTTCTTCGCTATGCCCTGCTCTATCCTCCTTGTGTTCGTGACAAACAAATCGTCGCCGACTATCTGTATCTTGCCGCCGAGCTTTCTCGTCATCTCGACCCAGCCGTCCCAGTCGTCCTCCGCCATCCCGTCCTCGATCGAGGCTATCGGATAGGTTGACACGAGATCCGCATAGAAATCCACTATCTCGCCCGAGGTCATCCTCTTGTCGCCGACGGTGTATGTCCCGTTCTCAAAGAATTCGGACGACGCCGGGTCTAAGGCGAACCTTATCTGTTTTGTAGTGTAGCCCGCGGCTTCTACGGCCTTCTCCATGATCGCGAGCCTCCCGCCCACGTTCTTTATCGGCGGGACAAAGCCGCCTTCGTCGCCGACGAGAGTGCCCCTCGCCCCGAACTCTTTCTTAAGGAGCTTGGCCAGGTGGTGGTAAGTCTCGGCCGCCATTTGCAGGGCCTCTGCGAAGCTTCCCGCCCCGGCGGGCATTATCATGTGCTCCTGCGGGTCGTTCTCCAT
>JBFYKJ010000082.1:0-4268 GCA_041306005.1 Candidatus Altarchaeota archaeon
GGGTAGCTGGGGGGGTCTTGTATAGGGGTAGCTGGGGGGTCTTGTATAGGGGTAGCTGGGGAGGTCTTGTATGGGGGTAGCTGGGGAGGTCTTGTATAGGGGTAGCTGGGGGGGTCTTGTATTAGGGGGTGAAAGCCGAAACTCGAAACCAAAAACCCGAGACTCATATGAACTCGTACCCTTCGCCGCTCTTGACGATGTCAAGGACGTGCGCGCTGTCGCGGTAGTACTCCGAGACCACGCGGCCGACCGAGTCGACGTCCTTTATCTGCTTGTCGAGCATCCACGCGAGTATCCGCTCCTTCTGCTTCAGGTTCTCGCGTATCTCGGGCGTGCTAAGGCCCGTGTGCATCTCTATCTCCTCCATGACGCGCTGGCTCTTGTTGGCCTCTTTCACGGTATCGGTCTTCGCATCCCATTTGTACAATACGTTTATCTCCGGCTCCTTGGCGTCCGAGATCAGTACCTCGGCTACCTCGAATGTCCTTCTCGCCCCGGTCCTGCGGTTCCTGTACTGGACCATTATCAGGTGCAGGGACTCGAGAACGGTCTTTGGTATGTCGATCGGCGGGTTTGTCAGCCTCTTGACCACCTGATAGGCCCTGTCTGCGTGGAACGTGCCGTACACCGAGTGGCCCGTGTGCATGGCCTCGAACATGACTTCTGCTTCTTTCTTCTTCCTCACCTCGCCGACGACTATCCTGTCCGGCCTCATCCTTAGCGAGTTCTCCATGAGGTCGAGCATCGAGACTTCGCCTTCCCCGCGGGGGTTCGGCGGGCGCGTGTTTAGCGGGACCCAGTGGAGGAAGGACGGGAGGTTGAGCTCCCTAGTGTCCTCGATGGACACCACGCGGTGGTTTGGCGGTATGAACGGCATCATGGCGTTCAGCGTCGTTGTCTTTCCCGACGCCGTGCCGCCGGCGACGAGAGTGGACAGCTCGTATTCCACCGCCAGCCAGAGGAACGCGGCTATGTCGGACTGCAGGGTCTTGACCTTCGGGTCTAAGAGGTGCACTATCGTCCAGGGTATCCGGCTAAAGCGCCTTATCGTTATGGTATTTCCAGCCGTCGATATGGGGAACAGCGTGGCGTTGATCCTGTCGCCGCTTATCAGGTGGGCGTCAAGGAGCGGCTCTGCCGACGTTATCTCCCTGCTGACGAGGCGGGCGACGCGGGCAGACAGGTTCTGGACTTCCTCCTCGTTCGGTATGACTATGTTTGATTTCAGCCAGCCGTATTTCTTGTTGTACACCCACACGGGGTCCTTCGCGCTGTTGACGACGATTTCTTCCAGATTGTCGTCCGCAAGGAACAGTTCCAATTCCCCGAGCCCTATCATCTCGTCGACGACTATCGACGAGAGCATCTCCTTCACGTCGCCCTTCATCGAGGGCAGCTCGCGGCCAAGCGCCTTCTCCGCGTCCTTCCTGAACTTCTCCTTGAGCTCGCTGAACAGGCGGGAGTCCAAAATCTCGCGCGGCTCTATCTCGATGTTCTCGACAAGCTGGGTCTTGACATTGCTCAGGACGACGCGGGTAGTCGGGCTCAGCTCGGGGGTAGAAAGATTGTAATGCAGGACGTAATCGCCAGAGTCCTCTATGCTGACCGTGACTGGTATCTTGCCGGCCTTCATCTGGTACTGTTCCTTAAGCTTGGTCTGCCGTGCCATTCAGTTCCTTAAGCTTAGCCTGCCGTGCCATTCCCCGCTAAGCGCCGATTATGTAATTGACGCTTACCGCCTCACTTCCTCGCCCTTATCGGCTGGGGCAGGGTTTCGGCCCTGCTGCCCTTCAGCTCGTCGGCCATCTGCTTTAGCGCCTCCAGGTACTCGACCAGTTTTTTCCCTTCCTCCGCCATCTCGGCCATGTACTCGACGATTTTTGCCTGCTCCCCGCGCAGGCGGATGAGGTCGTTCACAAAGCTCTGTTCGCTCTCGTCTATCTTGCGGCGTATGAGCGCATAATCCTTCTGCCCGGCCAATGCCTCAGGCCTGACCGGCGCTGCCGCGGCCGGCTGGAAAGCTGCCTGGGCCGCCGCGCGCGGCACGGGTGCCGGCGTCTCGGCCTGCGGGGGCCTGGACACGAACGCGGCGACGGTAACCGGATCGACCCTCTTTTTCCCCTTCTTGACCAGCGCGTCAAAGCCCGGGCCGCGCTTTATGACCGCGCCGCCTATGACCGAGTAATGCAGCTGGACCACTCCTGCCTTGTCCAGCATCTTCGCCCAGCTCTCGACGCGCTCCTTGGAAGTGCCGATCTGCTTCGCGGCGTCGCTGACCTTGATAGCGCCCCTAGACTCCAACATTCCAACCAGCTGGTCCATGCTGGTCGAGACGCCCTCGTCCATCACAGCTCGCCTCCCGCGAAGCGCCGTTCATCCGGGCCCCGGATCCAGGCATCTTCCATGCAGGCCCTGAACCTTGCCGCTTCGGCAGGCCCGGGCGCGTTTTTTCTCGCCATCGTCAGAACACCTGTTCTTCCATGTATATCTCTATGCCCTTGTCGGTTATCTTGAACGGCACGAGCTTTTTCATGTGGTCGGAGAACCGCAGCTTCAAGATCTCTATCGCCCGGGTCCTGACCGACTCGTTGCGTATGTAATAGAATACCACGACGCCGTCGACAAGGAACTCCTCGACGCCGGACCTGCTGTACTTGCCGGGCTCCTGCTCGGACTCGGTGACCACGAGGTTGACGGAGTTGTAGCTCCTCAGCGAGTCGAAAAGGACGTTGATGTATGCCCTGTATTTCTGCTGGTCGCTGAAGGCGACGGAGAGCGCGGACAGGGAGTCGATGACCACCCTGTCAGGGTGGAAGGGCATCGTCACCTCGGTCTCGGCGTGTATGTTCTTTATGCCCTCGATGACCTCCTCTATCTCCTTTTCCTTTATGATGCTCTGTATCGCCCGCGCTATGTCGTAGGGGTTCACCTTCTGCATCCAGAAGTTGCCGGAATCCTCCAGTTTCTTGGCGTCCCACCCGAAGCTGTTGTACATGTGGCGCTTCACGCGGTCCGGGTCGTCGTCGAAAGTGAAGTGCACGACTTTTTCGCCCGCCATCGCGGCGTTGTACGCTGACTGCATGGCAAATATCGTCTTCCCGCTCCCGCAGCCGCCGGAAAGGAGGGTTATGCTGCCCCTTTCAAACCCGCCGGAATCTATCATCTTGTCAAACGTGGACACCCTCGCGGGCAGGAATTCCCGCGCGTACGGCCCGGTGGCATGCTCCGGCGGCAGGGCGGCGATCAGCGGCGGCGCGTCAGCCCCCCTCTTTGCCAACTTTCCGGCGCCTGCAAGCCTTCCCATCCGCCTAAGGGTCATAGCAACCATTTCCGATTTCTCCTCAGATTAGTTCCTTGGTAAAAGTTAGTTTTGGCAAAGTTTGCTATTTCCTGCCGCCCTTCTTCGCCGCGGCCTTGGCAGGCTTCTTCGCCGCATAGTCGTTGTCCACCTTAAACCCGTACATGTCGCCGATTTTCTTCACCGCGAGCGACGCGCCCGACAGCAGGGCGAATATCGCGACAAGCGATATCGACGTCACGAACCGGTTTGTCAGCAGCTCGGGCTGGCGCAGCCCGGACACAAGCACCCATATGGCGAATATGACCGCAAGTATCGTTAGCGCTGTCAGGTACCTGAACAGCGACTTGAACAGGGGGTCTGTTATGCCCCTCATCCCGTTCCTAAACCAGGCGACTGAGAGCATGCCCATCGCCATCACGACGTACAGTATCAGCGAAAATATCAGGTCGTCCATTTTTAACTAGTGATGTCGTCCATTTTTAGCGGGAAATCATATCATCCGTTTTTTTCGAGATTGACGACCGTGTCGCAGAACTGCGACAGCTGGTCGGTGAACTTGGGGTCCGTCTCCTTCTCGACCGCCATCAGTATGCCCCTAAGGCCCCACACCCTCATCCTCCCGGTCAGGAAGTGGCTGAACTTTGACACCGTCCCCATGTTGTGGTAAAGGAGGAGCGTTGACAGCGAGTCCATGAAGAGAAACTTCTCCTTCTCGGGGATGGACCTTATCGCCTCACCCATCGCCACGCCGAGGCCCGTCAGGTTCTGAGGCGTGTCGAGGCACAGCACGTTCTTCGCCTTGCACTCGCCGCCGGCCAATTTGGTTATGCAGTCTATGAAGAACATCTTGTCGGTGTTGACGCCCGCCTCGTCAAGCACCCTCTTTAGGGTCTCATAGGGCTTGTTGACCGTGATGTACACGCCGGGCAGCTTGTCCTCGTTCGTCAGGACCTTGAGGACCTCGATG
>JBFYKJ010000083.1:0-16425 GCA_041306005.1 Candidatus Altarchaeota archaeon
TTCCTCTCATTAAGCGCAATTTTCAGGATATCCCTCTCAATTCGGTTCTTCAGGTCGCCTATGGCGCAGGGCCCTAGCATCTTGACCCCGGAGACTGCGTCGCCGCTGAAGTCGGGCTTCATGCTTTCTATCCCGTATGGCTGGACGGCATTTACATCCGCGGCAATACCGGGTTTGAGTTTTTCCAGGGACTCCGCGTCCATGAGCTGCGCGCCGATGGCCCCGGTCGCGAGTATTATGTCGGCCCCCTTGCATGCTTCACACCTCTCGTTTGGCGCCGAGCCGACGGCGCCAACGACCTTGCCCCTCACGTCGTCGGAGAGTTTGTGTGCAACCTTAGCGGCCTTGTCCTTGGTCCTTGAAGTTATCGTCACATGCGCGCCCAGATTCCTTAGCATAGTCGCCGATATCTGGCCTATAGGCCCGGTCCCCGCGAGGATGGTGACTCTCTTGCCCCTCAAAGTGCCGGCGAGTTTTTCTATCTTAGCGACGGTAGCCGCCGCGGTGGTGCAGGCCCCATTAGGGTCCCATATCACCGACATGTTGAAGGGCGGCCTAAGCATCCTTTTCAGCCGCTGGAACACCTTTTCGGAGTCGTCTAGCGAGCCGCCCACCATAATGACCGTGTTGTCGAGCCCCTCGCGCTCCCTGGCGAATACGGAGTTGTTGACTATGTAATCGACGTTGTCTTCGGTTATGTTGGCATAGGGGATGACCGCGTCGTACTCGGCGTCTAGGGCTAAAAGCAGGTCGAAGGGGTTTGGCACCTTGTTGGTGTCCAGGTAAAGGAGAACCTTCTTCATTTTTGAGCCTTAACGGCATCTTCTTTGCCGCTTGCCTCACCCGCCGGCTTCTCGCCCGGCCAAAACACTTACTCCCAGTGCGTCCTGTAGAGGTCGGTGTCCTCGCCGAGGAGGCCTATGAACTCCCTAGCCGCGCGCTCGATGTCCTTTGACTGGGTGATGTACCTGCCAACGACCAGTATGTCCGCGCCGTTCACGAGCGCGGTCCTTGCAGTCTTCGGGTTTATGCCGCCCGCGACCGCGAAGAGTATCTTGTCGGATACCTCGGCCTTTATCTCCTTGATGAGCTTCCAGCGGTTGTCCTCGGCCTGGGCTTCCTTCCCCATGCCGGCGTCCACGTTTCTGTGGAGGATGACGACGTCCGGCCTCTTCTCGAGCGACTTCATGACCGCTTTCGGGTCGGCGACGTTCATCATGTCGACGTAAGCGTATATTCCCATCCTGTGGGCCTCGTCTACGACGTTGTCGATGGTCTCCCTGTTGGCTAGGCCAGAGACGACTACCGCGTCAGCCCCCTGGTTGTACGCCTGGTCGACTTCGACCTTGCCGACGTCCAGAGTCTTCAGGTCCGCTATAATGAAGATGTTTTTCCTTATCTTCCTGATCTCCTGCAAGCCCCTGACCCCGAACTCCTTGATGAAAGGCGTCCCGGCCTCGTAGATGACCATGTCGCTGTGCGGTATCTCCTCCATCACCCGCTTCATAGTGCCCATGTCGATTATGTCAAGTGCTATCTGCAGGTACGGCGGCCTCCACAACCTTTCCATCTTGACGCCCGCTATCGCGTGGACCGACCTGTCCTTCTCGTAGTTTATCTTCTTCAGGCTCGGGTAGTCGGTGAGAGCCCTTGTGAGGGCAAGCTTAGTCGCCGAGTAGTTGAACCTGTATATCTTGTCGTAGTCCTGGGCCTCCGGGTGGATGAAGACGGAAACGAGGATGACATAGTCCTCCACGGCGTCTTCCGGGATTATCCCGTCCTGGACCGAATCTGCGATGGCTTTTGACACCGCGGCCTGCGCCGGGCCGAATATCTTGCTCGCATCGTCCAGGTTTTGTATAGTGACCTTGGGGATTATCAGCGCGGCGGGCTTTGGTATGAGGTTTGGCCTAAGGACGCCGAGTATGGGTGTGTGCCCCTTTGAGAGCCCGGTCATGCCGTTGAGGAACGCCTGGCCCACCGGGCCGTTCTTCTTGCCTATAGTGAGGTCTATGTGCGCGACCTCGTTGCCCTCTCCAACCAGCGCCTCTCCGATCATGAAGTCCTTGTCCATATTGTCCTCTATTCTTTCTTACTGTTTATCTTGATGCGCGATGCCGGAAGGCGCCTACGCGGCCTTTGACAGTTTCACAGCCGACTCGACCGCTCTCTTGGCGTAGTCGTCTATCCTATCGGTCGCCTGCGCCCTCGTCTGGCCTGGCCCGCTGACCCCGAGGCTGACCGGCTTGCCGTATTCAAGCGACAAATCCATGAACTTCCTTGCCATCTGGGCCGCAATCACCTCGTCGTGCTTGGTCGAACCCGTGATTATTGCGCCCAGTGTGACCACCGCGTCGATGTTCTTCTTCGCGAGGAGCTTCTTGACGAGTATGGGCATGTCGTAGGCGCCTGGGGCGTGCGCAACGTCGACTATATTGGCCCCTAGGAACTTGGCGTGCTCCTCGGCCCTCTTCAGCATCATGCTGGTTATGTCGTAGTTGAATTCAGACACCACTATGCCAAGATTTACCATTTTAGGACTTATAGGAACGTTAGAACCCCGAATATTTAGCTCGAGGCTGTTAAAAAACCCACCTGGGGATGTTAGAAAATCACAACAACTTTTTCACCTTGTAGTGCGTGGCGCTGATTATAGCAAGGCCGATGAGGATTGAGAGCAGGTAGCTGACCTCCGGGTGGTTCGGAATGAGGTAGGCGTCCATCAGCCCCCAAAACCCCCTCCATATGGCGACTATGGCTACAAGCACGAGGATTGCGTAGAACGTCTGGTCGCTCTGCTTCCTCATGTGGTATATCTTTTTGAACATCTCAGTCTCCGTTCTAACGATGAATTATCCCATCCTGCCGGCATCTGCGCGGCCCTGCCGCGCCCCGGTGGCTGCCCTTTTTCTTAGGTTTTCAGGTTTAAGAATAAGTTCGACCGCGTTCCTCGCGTGCTTCACGGCCCGGTTCCTGCAGACCTCGACCAGGTCTTTGTCGTCGCGGCCCTCGTCCTCGTGGACAAAGACCTCGATTATGTGCTTGTTTGTCAGGAGCTGTGCATGGATTATGCCCGTAGAGGCCTCGTGGGCGCACTGCTTGTCGATGGTTTCCTTCCCTGGCATCCCGAAGGCCATGACTATGTCGCAGTCTTCCTTTTCGAGAAGAATCTTGCACTCGACTGGGAGGTCCTTGACCCCCGGGACCGTGCGCTGGACGATCTTAACGTTAGGGTAGTTCTCTTCTATCTCCCTCTTCGCGAGGGACGCCATGTCCACGCGCGCAAAAGTGGTGTCCACAAGGCCGATTTTCATTGTAGGAATGGCTCAAACAGGAATCCGTATCTTTTCTGGTGGCGGGTTAAAAAGCCGCCGGGTCGCGTATCAACGGCGTACCTAAGCCCAAGTTTTAAGCCATAAAGCGCTAAGCTAACAATGAGAATCCCGCTGGAGCTGCGCAGGAACCCGCAGGCAGAGCACGTCAAGAAGCACATCCAATACCGGGCTAAGAAGGGGAAGCCCAAGGCCGGGATATCATCTGGCAGGGGTGAGAAGCTGGCGCAATATCGTTTCAATCGCTTAGGGCAGGATTATAGAGACCTAGCCGAGAAAGACCTCGACCTTAAGGCGCGGCCTAACCGACTCCAATATGAGGTATTGCGCATGTCGCCCATCTGGAGTCAGATACCTGAGATACACCAAAAGCGCCTAAAATCCTCCGTATCCGCGACGGTTTCACACCTGAGCACCATCTTCCCCGTCGCCGAGCAGATAGCTACAGATTTCAACAGGACCCAAGGTCTCAAGGTCTTCGGCTTTGGCGTCGGGCACGCGCCGCTCCTCTTCGTCCTGAAGAAGTTCATGGGTGTCAAGACGCGGGGAGTGGATGTGCAGGATTACGGCAAGGAGTTCACGACTAAGAACCGCTTGGGGGTCATACACAACAAGGACGTGGCCGATCCGTCCCTGAGAAAGCTGGGGACGTTTGATGTGACCTATTCGACATTTGTACTGCAAAACGATCTACTCGACAGGGAAACGGCGTTGGGAATGTTAGACAATGCCCGGCATATGACGAGACCCGGCGGCAGGAGCTACCATATGGTTGACGGGAGTTTGCCCGTAACCGACAAGGAGATACTTGCTAAAGGGTTTCGTATTGACGACAAGAAAGATATCAGGGGAGTGACTTTCCTCAAGCTGACACGAGTATAACACAGACTCATCCCTAAGAGTCAGATACCCTAAGCAGGCTTCACCCCTTCATATGCCCGAGCTTCTTCTCCTTGGTCTCCAGGTACTTCCGGTTCTCTTTCGTCGGCTCTATGTGGAGCGGCACCCTGCCGGAGACCTTAAGGCCGTAGCCCTCAAGGCCCACTATCTTCCTGGGGTTGTTCGTGATAAGCCTTATCGTCGACAGCCCGAGGTCAACCAATATTTGAGCCCCAATACCATAATCCCTCAAGTCCGCGTCAAAGCCGAGTGCTTCATTCGCCTCGACAGTGTCTAGGCCCTCCTCCTGCAGCTTGTAGGCCCTTATCTTGTTCCTTAGACCTATGCCGCGCCCCTCCTGGCGCATGTAAAGGAGCACCCCATGCCCCTCTTTCTCGATCATCCGCATCGCAGTCTCCAATTGCCCGCCGCAGTCGCACCTGAGAGACTTGAACGTGTCACCCGTGAGGCATTCAGAGTGGACTCTCACCAGCACATCCTTCTTCCCCTTCACATCGCCCTTCACCAGCGCCACATGGTCCTGGTCGTCGATGAGCGAGCGGTAGACCGCCATTTTAAAGTCCCCGTACAAGGTAGGCAACTCCGCTTCGACCACCCGCTCTACCAGCTTGTTATCACCTGGATCCTTCGTGTCGCCGCGCGCCAGCCTGTATTCTATTAAGTCTTGTATAGTGATTATCTTCAAGCCATGACCTTTTGCGAACTCCTGAAGCTGGGGCAGCCGCGCCATGGTCCCGTCCTCGTTTATTATCTCGCAGATGACGCCGGCCGGGTAGAGCCCGGCGAGGCGCGCCAGATCCACAGACGCTTCGGTATGCCCGGCCCTCCTCAGGACGCCGCCCCTCCTGGCGCGCAGCGGGAATATGTGCCCGGGCCTGCCGAAGTCCTGCGGCTTTGCTTTCGGGTCGATGAACCTCCTTATTGTCAGCGCCCGGTCGTGGGCTGAGATGCCAGTGGTGGTGCCCTCCTTAGCGTCTATCGAAACCGTGAACGCAGTTTCCTTCTTGTCGGTGTTGTGCCTCACCATCGGGCCGATTTCCAGTTCGTCAAGCCTCTTCGCCATCGACGCCAGGCAGACAAGGCCCCTGCCATGCCTTATCATGAAGTTTATGGCCTCGGGGGTGGCCTTCTCTGCCGCTACCACCAAATCCCCCTCGTTCTCCCTGTTCTCGTCGTCCACGACGATGAGCAGCTTGCCCTTCTTCACGTCCTCAAGCGCGGATTCTATGGTATCCATGGGGGCAGCCCCTGCAATGATGCAAAAATAGCTCTACAAAGAACTAAAGCGGAATTTGAATTCGGAATTTGAATTTCGCTGCGGCAGACGTATGCGCCTGGCGCAAGCTCATTTGGTATAGCCGGATAGCATAAAGTCCTTTCCGACCTTCTTCATCTCGACCTTCTCCAGGTGGAGTGCATCGTCCATGCAGCCGGCTCCAAGCCCGCTTATCGTGACCCCCTTGCCGCCGAGCACCTTTGGGGCGATGAAGAAGACTATCTTATCGACGATGCTGGCGTCGAAGGCAGAGCCGATGAGGCTCCCGCCGCCCTCTATCATCACGGACGTGATGCCCATCGAGCCGAGCTGTTTCATCAGCAGTTTCAAATCGACTGCAGGCCCGTTGCCGGCGACGATTATCTCAGCGCCCTTCTTCTCAAGGGCTTTCTTCCTGCCAGCGGGCGCCTTGCTCGTCGTCGCTATTATCGTCCTCGCCGAGCCGTCCAGGACGTTGGCTGTGGGAGGCGTCCTCAGTCTCGAGTCCACGATGACCCTAACAGGGTTCCTCCCGCCTTCGGCCCTGCACGTGAGCTGCGGGTCGTCCTTAAGGACGGTGTTTATCCCTACCATGACCGCGTCCACCTCCCCGCGCATGTTATGGACGCTCATCCTTGACTCGTCGCAGGTTATCCACCGCGAGCTGCCGTCGGAGGCCGACATCTTGCCGTCGGCAGAGAGGGCGGCTTTTACGATGACAAACGGAGACTTAGTCGTTATGTGCTTGCCGAAGGCTTCGTTCATCTTCCGCGCGTCTTCTTCCATCACGCCGACGCGGGTCTTTATACCCGCCTTCTCCAGCGACTTTATCCCCTTCCCCGAGACTTTGGGATTAGGGTCGAGCATAGCTGCCACGACCTTTGATATCCCCGCCTTGATTATATCTTTCGTGCACGGCGGTGTTCTCCCCTGGCAGCAGCACGGCTCGAGGGTGACATACATGGTGGCGCCTTTGGCCTTCGGCCCAGCGTCCCTTAGCGCGTGGATCTCGGCATGCGGCTCGCCGGCTTTCTTGTGGTGCCCGCTGCCCACTATTTTCCCCCCTTTGACTATCACGCACCCGACCGCAGGATTCGGAGACGCCCTTCCTACGCCCATCCTCGCAAGCTTCAGGGCGGTCCTCATGTACCTTTCGTCATGGTCCATTCTCACGTCTATTAAGCTTTCTAACTTATGAGCCCTCGTTTCTTAAGGAATCCCAGCTTCGCGGAGTCCCCCTTAAGGCTTTCCAGCGTCAATGCGACCCCGCCTAGCTCCTCCCAATCACGGATAATGCTCTCCACCGGCAGGCGTCTGCCGTGCATGCCTGCAAACTTGCTCAGGGCCTCTGATGCGACGAGGATATCCCTGTCCCCCGCAGCCCTGTTAGGCGCCCGGCCTATTCTCTTTGATATCTTCGCAAGATCCATCCCGTGTTCGGCCCTTGTGCTCCAAAGGTGCAGCAGTCTCTGCCTCTGCAGTTCGGAGTCGAGGCCGAGGGGGAACCTGCTTGCCGGAAAACCGTTGATCAACAAGCCTCTTGAGATCCCTGCAGCCTTTGCCACAAGCGCCGGCTTGAACTTGTTTTTTGGGTCCTGAATAGCGCGCATTATCCTCTTCATCACGTCGGCCCTTTCAGCCTCCGATGCCATCCTGCGCGCCCCGCCCTGTTTTGTCTTCCCGAGGTTGTTTTTCGGTATGCGCCGGGCATTTGCCTCGGCCTCGGCCATGTCGCTCAGCCTGTCAATCTTCATGTGGCTGAACTCCGGATGGCGGGCCTTGAATTCCCTGATGCTCGTCGTGAAAGGCTTGCCGCGCGGATTTTTGAACCACTTCACCAGTTCCGCCCTTACTTCCTCATCGATAGTCCCTTGGCCGATCACCCTCTTGCTCGGCGATATGCGTGAGCGCACAGAACCCCCCACCGGCTTTTTTTCCCACTGCGCCGTCCTTTCGATCCCTGTCGGCGTTTTGAATAGTGCCATTGCAAGAATATAACAATTGTGCCCTTATCTGCCTGATAGCCTATTTGTATTTACCCGCGGCGGTTGAAAAACCGCTCATTTGCCGGCATTTTCTTTATTTCCGATAAACGGAAATCTAGTGGGGGGTTACAAATCGCAATGGCCAAACTTATTCTCCTGACCGGGAAGCTGGCAGAGCCGGAGGTCCGCGAGGCTGCGGGGCGGCTTGATGTGGAAGTCCTAATAGTCCCGGTCAGCATCGCCCAGTTCATCAGCCCGGGTATGGCCGCAGACGCGCTGAAAGGGCGCTTGGGCAAAGGCAAGGGACCAACAATGACAGTTCTTCTCCCGGGTCTCGCCAGGTTCGATGCGGGCGAGGTGGAAAAGCTCTTGCAACTCCCGGGCGTGCGCTGTTTCAAAGGGCCTTCCCACGCCTCGGACATAGTCGAGGTCGTGCAAACAGGCATAAAGCTCTCAAAGTCCGAGCCTGCCGACCGCTTGCTCCTTAAGCGCGGGCTTGAGGACTACCAAGAGGCGGCGGTGAAGGCGGAAAAAGGGGCGGTCGGCCCGGGCATCAATATAGGTCCGCTTAGGATAGGCCCGCGTCTGCCACCGAAGATAATCGCCGAGATAGTCGACGCCCCGCTCATGACCGATGCCCAGATACTAGCGCGCGCGAAGTACTACCTGAAGAGCGGCGCGGACATAATCGACGTAGGTGCGATAGCCGCCGAGGACAACTCGAGGCGGCTCGGGGATATAGTGCGCATGCTAAAGAGGGAGATAAAGGCGCCGGTGAGCATAGACTCGCTCAGCCCGCGGGAGATAAATTCGGCTTTGGGCGCCGGCGCGGATTTGGTTCTCAGCCTCGACAGCCGAAACATGGCCGACGTGGACATGAAGACGGCGGCGTATGTGGTAATCCCAGACGACGGTGCGGACGACCCGGTGGCCAGCCTGGTGGATAACCTGAAGAAGGCCGAAAAGCTGGGGTTTAGGAACCTGATTGCAGACCCGATACTTGCGCCGCCCTTCAGGACGGCCGGATCATTGGCACAATACCTTGAAGTCGCCAAGACGGCGCCGGCCTCGCCGCTGATGATGGGCGTGGCGAATGCGGTCGAACTTATGGATGCGGATTCCCCGGGCATGAACGCGCTTCTGGCATCATTCGCTGCGGAGCTTGGGGTCTCACTCCTCCTGACCACCGAAAACAGCGAGAAGGCCCGCGGCTCGGTAAGGGAGCTGAAGCGCGCAACTGAGATGTGCTTCCTGGCGCGGTCGAAGAAGTCTTTGCCAAAAGACCTGGGGTTTGACCTCTTAGTCGCCAAGGGCAAGGGCCGAGGGCCGGTGTTTAACTTGGCTGCAAACGCGGCCGGTGGCGGGCATCCAAAGCCCATCAACGCCGCAGAGGACCGCTCGTTCGACGCCGACCCGAAGGGCTATTTCAGCATCTTCATAGACGCCGACAGGGGGAAGATAATCGCCGCCCATTCGAAAAAGCCGGATGACTACGACTTCGTCTTTGAGGGCGAAGATGCGGAGTCGGTTTCGAAGAAGATCTTAGGCTCCGGCCTCGTGTCCACTCAGCAGCACGCCGCATACCTCGGCAGGGAGCTGCAGAAGGCCGAAACATGCCTTAGGGCCGGCAAGGGGTATTTCCAGGACGAGAACCTGCCGGGATAGCAGGACAAAGTTTAAGCGGATTTTGCCTTACCGCGTTTGGCCTTCACGGCCGCCGCGGGCGGCTTTGTTATCGCCGACTTCTCTATCAGCATTATCACAAGCATGGCGGCCATCACCATCGCGAGCATGATGCTGGCGTTGACGACCTCGCTCAGCCACCCGGCCATCGAGGCGAGGATCAGTAGTAAGACTATGGCCCCCACCATAGATATTATGTAAATTGCCTCAAGGACCTTCTTGTGGGCATGCGGCAGCTCGAAATGGAGCGGGTCCGGCAAGCTGCTGAACTTCTCGCGGATGACCTCGTTCACGGTCTTCCCCTCGCGTTCAGATCTTTTCGCCATCCTTTTCCCTTATCCTCCTGAACTCGGCCATGAGCCTCTTTGTTATCTCCCCCGGCTTCCCGTCCCCTATCTTGCGGGAATCAATCTCTACAATGGGTATGACCTCCGCCGCAGTCCCCGTCATGAACGCCTCTTCAGCGGTATAGACGTCAAAGAGAGTCATGTCCTTCTCGTGGACCTGTATGCCCAGCTTCTTGGCTATCTCTATTATCGCGCCGCGCGTTATCCCGATTAGGACGCCCGCTTCAGTGGGCGGCGTGTGAAGCTTGCCTTCCCGAACGACAAAGAAGTTGTCGCCTGTCCCTTCGCAGACGTGGCCTAGGTAGTTTAGCATTAGCCCCTCGTCGCAACCCGCCAAATTCGCCTGTATCTTGCCCATAATGTTATTCAGGTAGTTAAGGGTCTTGGCCTTGACGTCCAGAGCGTCCCACGAGACGCGCCGCGTCCCGACCGTGACGACGCGTATCCCCTTGTCGTACATGTCCCCATATAGCGGGGCGAAGCTTTGGGCTATGCATATGACGGTAGGCTTCGGGCACTTCCTGGGGTCTAGGCCTAGGTCGCCGACCCCTCTTGTGACTATGAGCCTGATGTAGGCGTCCTTCAGCTTGTTCTTCCTCAGCGTCTCGCAGACTATCTCGGTCATCTCAGCCCTGGGTATGTGTATGTCCAGGTTTATGCTGCGCGCGCTGTGGTAAAGCCTATCTATGTGCTGCTTGAGGCGGAAGACTGTGCCGTTATAGCACCTTATGCCCTCAAAGACCCCGTCGCCGTAGAGCAAACCGTGGTCGTAGACCGATATCTTCGCCCCCCCCTTTGGGTAGAACTTGCCGTCTATGTAGATGAGCTGTTCCATGCGTATAGTTTGGGGCTGGAGTTAGAAAAATACACCATCCCATAATCCTAAAGTCCCTATCCCTTTATGCATATCATAGGCCTTAGGAGCGCGACCTTCTTTGAAATCCCTGAGTAGTGCATCACATCGACCACTTCATTGACATCCTTGTAGGCGCCCGGGGCCTCCTCGGCGACGCCCGCCGGGCTGTGGCCCCTGATTATGATGCCCCGTTTGGACAATTCGTTGATTATATTATCCCCTCTCCACTGCTTCTTAGCCTGCTCGCGGGACATGTTTCTCCCGGCGCCGTGGCACGCCGACCCGAACGTCTCGTCCATGCCCTGCTTAGTGCCGTGGAGGATGTACGAAGCGGTGCCCATCGTTCCGCCGACAAGGACCGGCTGGCCGACTTTTCTGTAAGCTTTCGGTATCTCGGGCCTGCCCGGCCCGAACGCGCGGGTGGAACCCTTCCTCATGACAATCAGGTTCTTCTCCTTCCCGTCGTCAGCGACGTGCCTCTCGAGCTTCGCGGTGTTGTGTCCGATGTCGTATAGCATCGAGACGCTGTCCTCAGCAACACCCATGGCCTTCTTGACAGCCTTCCTCGTCAGGTGGGCTATCGCCTGGCGGTTCGCGAAGGCCGCGTTTATCCCGCAGTTGACGGCTGAGAAGTATTTCCTGCCTTCATCGCTTTCAAACGGCGCGCAGACGAGCTCTTTTTCCCTTATCGGTATCTTGTACTTCCTGCTCGCCGCATCCAAGGTCTTCAAGTAATCCGTCCCTATCTGGTGCCCCAGGGCGCGCGAGCCGCAGTGTATGGATATCAGGACCTGGTCTTTCTCGAGGCCGTAGGCGTTCGCCACGGTTTCGTCGAAGATTTGTTCAACATACTGGACCTCCAGGTAGTGGTTCCCGCTGCCTAGTGTTCCCACCTGCTTGAACTGCCTCTGCTTCGCATCGCGGCTGACGTTCTCCGGCTTCGCCCCGGCGACCTTGCCATTCTCTTCGGTGTACTCAAGGTCGTCCTTAAGGCCGTAGCCGTGGTCGACCGCGTACTCTGCGCCCTTGACAAGGACCTCGTCGATCTGGTCTACAGAAAGTCTTATGTCTCCCGTGGACCCCAAACCGGCAGGGACGCCCTCATATAGCGCATCCGCGAGCTGTTTCTTCTTGGATTCGACATCCTCCCGGGTCAATTCGGTCCTTAAGGTCCGAACGCCGCAGTTTATGTCAAAACCGATTCCGCCTACGCTTATAATACCCGTCTTAGTGTCAAACGCCCCGACGCCCCCTATGGGGAACCCGTAGCCCGGGTGGACGTCGCTCATCGCCATCGAGGCTTTTTGGATTCCTGGGAGGCAAGCTACGTTGACTATTTGCCTAAGCGCGTTCCACTCCTTGCCGGCTTTGACGTCTGCGGTGAGATGGCCAACGATATCCTTATCGCCGTATATCCTTCCAGGGACTAGCATATCGCCCTTCTTGGGGATTTCCCATCTCCAGTCGTCGATGCGCTTGACTTCGATGTCTTCCATTGCGATTGATTAATAACCGATTTACTCAACTTATTAAGTCATATGTCCAAAACGCACTGCAGGGAGTGCTTCCCGGCAGTTTTGGTGTACTTTAAGCCCGAATAAGTCGCAGCCTTAACCTCGGTCTTTAGCCCTTGCCCATCGCCCATCGCGTCGCCCCAAGCTTCACCCGCAAGCTTCAGCCCGCCCTTCTTCAGTTCGGTTATCTTGACCTTAAACCTCGAGAACATCATGCCCCTGGTGTCCTTTTTCGAGAGAAGCGCGTTCAGCCACTCGATGAAGAGGGTATCCGTCTTATCGGAGCTTGCGGAGACAGAAACCTTTTTCTTAGGCTTGACTTTCTTGACGTCGGCCATCACCCCAAACATAGCCTCGGCGCCATCTTCAAACGCCTCCTCAAGGGTCTTGCCGGTGGTAAGTATCCCTACATCGGCCTCATGCTCAAGGTACCTGAAAGCCACGCTAGATTAGGCAGAGGGCGAATAAAACCGGGCCGGCGTCCGCAAGCAAGGCATAGAGGCTCAGTCTATGCATATAACCGAGTGTACCGTCCCGTTCTCTACAACGGGCATATCAACAACTCACGTCGTGCATACCATCGACCGTACGACGCCGTTCTCTATCCTCGGCGGGCATGATGAGCTCCCACCAGTCCCATCATGCAGGGACTTGGAGCACTTGCCCGTCATGCCGGTAAGATCTCCAAGGCCCAGCGATTCTTCTTGTTCCGGCGTCAGCGTGGGTATGCACCACCCCTCGCAGTCACTATCGCTTGTGCACACCTTGCCGGCGTCTTTAGCCCCCGATGCGCAATATAATAGCGCTGCCCTCGGGGGGTTGCTGGTACTGGGGGCGGGCTCCATGACGCCTCCCGACGCATCGCACCAGGCCATGTAAGCTGCGGCTGTCGGTGAGTTACCAACACAGTTTATCACACCCATATCATATTTCCAGTCATCCCCGGCGTTCGCCTCTTGCTTGCATCTTTCGATGAGCGCATTATACTCAGTGGATACGTCTCCGCCGGTATCGCCGTCGCCTCCACCGCCGGAAGGAAGCTGCGGCTGTGTCGGCTGCATCAGGACGAGCGCAACCACAGCCACGATCGCGACAGCTGCTACAACTATTATAATCATCAGTTTTTGTGTCTTCGGGTCCATGGGTGTATAATGGGAGATTAAATAAAAATCGCGCAGTCTAAGGCCCTGTGATTTACACCCGCTAAATGTTATCTTAATCCCTACGTATACCCGGTTGCCGCCCCGTCATCGGGCGCCGAGTGCCCTGCATAGTCCTTGGCCCTCCCTTTCGCGATGCTGCCGTACCTTGCGACCAGCTGTTGCTCTACGCTCCTCGAATTCTTCATTGCCTCCTTGATATGCCTGACCTCTATCAAGTCCGACCCCTCGACGATAGCAAGATCCCCCGCAAGCCTTATGACCCCTCCAAGGTCCCGCAGCCTGAGGGTCAGGGCGTTCTTCATCCCGTCAATATCAAGTGCCCTCCTCTCGGATTCCCTCACTATGGCGTCCACAGACGCCTTCGTCCCGTGGGGTATCTTGCCGTCCAAAAGCACTTCCTGCGCAAAGAACTGGGCGATCCTTTCCACGTTCTGCCGGGTCTTGGGCATAGTAGTGTCAAGCAGCAGCTCGTAGCCGCCGCCGAGGACCCTGGACCTTAGCGGGGGCAGTATCCCACCTAAGTCCGCGATGTTGCACGCCCCGACGAATATGAAGTCGCAGGGCACGCGGTTGACCTTCACCGCCGCTCCAGAAGAAGCCGGGTTCATGCCGCTTATCGGGAAGTGCTTGTCCTGCATCGCGGTCAGTATGTGGTGCTGTAGGTGCTGCAATTGGGGCAATTCGTCTATGAACAAAACCCCCTCGTGAGCCTCGTGGACCGCGCCAGGCACCACTCTTTGGTACGGTAGCGACCCGCCGGCGTCCTGCACGCCCCCCCACGGGTCGTGCCTCACATCGCCGAGGAGTTCAGTCTCCGAAGCGCCCGTTGCCTGCACGAACGCGTTCCTCTTGAGCGCCACAAGGACTTTGGTCTTCTTCGCGCCCTCGAGCTCGTTCATGTTCTTCAGCGCGTCGCTGTCTATGACCTTTATGCCGTTTGCATCGTGCTTTTGGTAGATGACGACCTCCTCGTTCCCGCTCTTGTCGGTCCGGGCCATATGGATCTCGTCTTCCGGGTACTCGTACATCTCGACGTTGAACACCTGTGAGAGCAGGTCCGAGAAAGACGAGTTCTTGACTCTCTTGTGGTATTTCATGTCGCCGCAGAACGGGCATGCTTCCTCATCGCTGGAGCTCATCTTCCCGCACCCTATGCACCGGAAGCCGAGCCTCTCGGCGACGTCTTTTGGCACATCATCGGGCTTTACGACCTTGCCCTTGGACTTCTCCTCGAGCAGGCTCTGCCTCTTTAAATCATCCGCACCCCTGACAAAGACAAACGGCCTCTCAGGGCTCTTGGGGTTGTGGGCGATGACGACCTCGTGCTGCGGCTTTGGCATGTGGTATGCAAGCGCTTTCGCCAGCATGCTCTTGCCGACACCTGGCGGCCCCACAAGGAGCATGTGCCTCCTCTGCTTTGAGGCTATCCGGGCTATCCTGACGGCATTCTCCTGGCCTATTATCATCTCCAGGGGATCCTTCGGCAGGCTTATCTGGGAGGTGTCTTCAAAGTCCATGCGTTTGAACGCGAATGGTCGCTGATGCCTCATGCACCCACATAAGGGTGCGGCGCCGCAGCCACCCTGCCGCGGCTTTTGACATATGCGCACCCGGTGGGCCGTCTTTTGGGCGTCCCACCGCAGCGCATGGGCCCTAAGGGGTCGCCCCCTTAGAACTTTGTCACTATCTTCTTGTCGCTCGGGGCGTTCAGGTTGCCGGCCGTGGTTATGCCCACGATGTACTTGCAGTCCTTCGCCAGCTCCAGCACCTCGTTCGTTATTATGTCGTCTATGACGAGCGCGGTCGCCTTCTTGAGCGCCTTCTCCTTCTTCAGCGCGTCAAGGTCGACCTTCTTTATCTCACCCAGTTTCTCCAAGAGCTTCTCGTCTTCCGAGGACTTGGCAGGCTCGTCCATCCTCATGGGGCGTTCGCGCCTCTCGGGGCGGTCGCCGCGCGGTTCCCTGCTTGGCCGCTCCTCGCGGTCGCGCCCGCGGCTTTCTCCCCCGCTGCCTTCCCTGCTGCGCCCGCCTCTATCGTCGCGGCCCCGGTCTCTCCCGCGGTCGCGGCCCCTGTCGCGGCCCCGGTCCCTTCCCCGGTCGCCGCCCCCTTCTCTTCCGCGGTCACGCTCGCCCTCGGGCTTCTCATCGCGGCTGCGCTCCGGCTTTTCCCTTGGGCCGTCGCCGCCAAGCTCGTCAAACGCCTCAGTCGCGTCGCGCTTCCTGCGCAGCGACATGATGACCTCTTTCCTTGCAAGGCCTTCGACTTCCCTTCCCGTAGGCGCACGTGCGACGTTGTCGATTTTGACCCCTGCATTCTTCAGCGACTTGAGTATCAGGTCGCCGCCTCGGTCGCCGTCGACAAACACGGTCACATGCTTGCCCTGCGCTACCTCCGTTATCTCCTTTGGTATCTTTATCCCGCCGACTGCTATCGAGTTCTTTATCCCGTTCCGCAGCAGGTTGAGAACGTCCGCGCGGCCCTCGACGATTATTATCGCCTCGCTGCTTTCGACAGCAGGCCCGGCGTCCATGCCCTTGACTTGGGTTATGTCCTCGATGCGCATGTCTTGCCTTAGTTCCTCGCTTATCTCTTTCGAGTCCGGCAGCTCCTGGGACATGAACGTCCTCAGGATGTCCCTTGCGCGGTCGACGACTGCTTTCCTCTTCGCCTCCCTGACATCCTCTATCTGGGCTATCTTGAACTTGGCGTCGCACGGGCCGATCCTGGTTATAGTCTCCACGCCCGCCGCTATTATCGATGTCTCGACCATGTCGAGGCTCGAGGGGATGGTGACTTTGGCTTTAGTCACGCCTCCCTTAGTCTCCATGTCGGCGTCTATCCTGCCAATCCTTCCGGATTTCTGCAACTCCCTCAAGTCCAGGTCTTCGCCCAGCAGGCCTTCGGTCTGGCCGAATATGGCCCCTATGAGGTCGGGCTTTTCTACAAGCCCGCTCGCTTCAGCTTCAGCATGTATCACGTATTTTATGATATCTACAGGTGCTTTGCTCATTTTTATTTACCTATTTTATTTTTTGCCCGGCGAATGGCCGGTTCTTGCCGTTTGGCGGATTTTCCGCCGATTCGGCACGCCGTTATGTCGGCATTGCTCTGGCTTTTAGCCGTTTTCCGCAGGCCCCGGGCTTGTTTAAGCCTAGGATTTAACCAGCGGTTCAAGCGCTTTAGACAGCTCTTTTTGGGTTGCGCCGAGAACGAGCACTTCCTTGTTCTTTGACCTCGCACCGCTCGATAGCGCCGTTTTTTTCCCAGTCAGGGCGGCGAAAAACTCCAATATGGAGCGGTTAGCCTTTTCTTTTTAAGCAGGCTATTTCGTCTTGAACATGATCGATCTTTTCCAGGTATCATAACCGTCGATCGCGGTCTTTGACGCGC
>JBFYKJ010000084.1:0-24454 GCA_041306005.1 Candidatus Altarchaeota archaeon
GCGCGCATATCTAACCAGCTCTTCCAGGACGGCATCAACATCGAGGACGTCGACATGAAGGTGATGGAGGGGTACTTCGTCATGAGCATGTTCGTGGACGTCGGCGAGGCTAAAATAAGCATGGACGAGCTGCGGGAACAGATGTCCAAGATAGAAAAGGACATGGGCCTCAAGATACAGCTCCAGCACGAGGACGTGTTCAAGTCAATGCACAGGGTGTGACTTGCGCGTCAAGCCCTGTGTGCGGAAAGGTTTTTATGCTTAGTTAGACAGAGTATAACTATGGAAACGTGCGAACCGATCTTGAAGAGCTGGGGGAACTCGGCTGCGGTGATAATCCCCAAGAGTGTGATAGAGAAGGAGAAATTGAAAATAGGGCAAAAGGTCAGGATCCTGGTCGCATCCGGCGGCAACGCCCCGGCGAAGACCTGGGGCATGTTCAAGGGCAGGGGGCTGTCCGGGCAGGAGGCAAAGGACATGTGCAGGAAAGAACTGTGGGGAATCGAGTGATGGAAGGCGTCTACTTCTTCGACACCTACGCGGTTGTCGAGACCATTGAGGGCAAGAAAGCCTATACAGGATACAAAGGCTCGAATGCCATCATCACAAAGCTAAACCTCTTTGAGATATGCCAGTTCCTTTATAGGAAGGGCTTCTCGGAGGAGGAGGTTGACGCGGCGCTTTCCGAATATGGGAGCTGTGTTGTCGACTATTCGACGCAGCTTATCAAGGAGGCGGTCAGGATGAAGCTAAAGAATAGGAAGCTGTCCCCTGCCGACTGCGTCGGCTATCAAGTGGCTCAAGAGTACGGTGTTAAGTTCTTGACAGGCGACAAAGAGTTCATGGGCATGCCGGGGGTCGAGTTCGTGAAATAGGAGCTATGCGAGTTACGCTACAATTTGAAGAGTTACGCTACATCCTCTTTACACTACAGATAGTGGAGTTACACTACAATGGCCTACAGCATCGAGGAAATTTTTGAGACCGTCAAGATGACGCTGTATGAGAACTTCGACATACGGGCAGTCACGCTCGGCATCAACCTGAAGGACTGCGCCGATTCCGACTTCGCGAGGTTTAAGGAGAAAGTCTACGACAAGATAACAAAGCACGGCAAAATATTGATAAAAGAGGCCGACAAGCTTGAGAAGAAGTACGGCATACCCATAATAAACCGCCGGGTTTCGGTCACGCCCGTAAGCATCATAAGCGAGACCCTGGACGGGAAACAGTTGACAGAATTGGCGCTTACCCTCGACAAGGCGGCAAAGGACGCCGGCATCGACTTCATCGGCGGATATGGCGCCCTCGTCCAAAAGGGGATGACAAAGAGCGACGAGCGCCTGATGGACTCGCTCCCCGAAGTCCTGTCCAAGACGGAGCGCGTGTGCTGCTTCTTCAACCTCGCGTCGAACACCGCGGGGATGAACATGGACGCGGTGATAAGGGCAGGCAAGGTGATAAAGGAGGTTTCAGCAAAGACACCAAAAGGCATCGGCTGCGCGCGCCTCGCGGTCTACGCGAACGCCCCCGAGGACAACCCGTTCATGGCCGGGGCGTATCACGGCGTGGGTGAGGGGGACTTCTCCTTAAACATCGGCATAAGCGGGCCGGGGGTCGTCCGCTCAGTCGTCGAGAAGAACAAGGACTGCGATTTGACGCAGCTCTCCGAGATAATCAAGAGGACCACTTTCAAGATAACCCGCGCGGGGGAACTGATAGGGCGGGAATTAGCGAAGAACATGGGCGTCCCGTTCGGGATAGTGGATATCTCCCTGGCGTCCACGACCGCGGTCGGCGACTCGGTCGCGGGAATACTCGAGGCCATGGGGCTTGAGCGCGTCGGGGCGCACGGTTCCACCGCGGCTGTGGCACTCCTTATAGACGCGGTCAAGAAAGGCGGCGCGATGGCGTCAGGCAACGTCGGCGGGCTTAGCGGGACCTTCATACCCGTGACCGAGGATACTGGCATGGCGCGGGCGGTAAAAGAGGGCGCACTTTCCTTAGACAAATTAGAGGCCCTTACCGCGGTCTGCTCCGTAGGCCTCGACATGTTCGCGGTCCCGGGAGACATACCGGCGGAGACGATTTCCGCTATAATCGCGGATGAATTGTCCATAGGAGTAGTCAACAACAAGACGACCGGTGTTAGGATAATACCCGTGCCCGGGGCAAAAGCAGGCGACTGGGTGAAATTCGGCGGGCTTCTCGGGGAAGGCCCGGTCATGGCCTACAACAAGTTCTCGTCCAAGGACTTCATCAGGCGCGGCGGGAGGCTGCCAAGCCCCGTGACGAGCATGAGGAACTGAATGGCTTATCCAGCCTTTGGCCTCTTTGTTTTCGCGCCGGCAGCTGCCCGTTCCGTCATCTGCCTCTTTGTGGCAATGGTCTTTGCGGCCAGCTCGTAAATCGGCACAGACTTGAGAATGCGGCCGTTGCGCCTCTGGAAGCGCCAGTACCCGAAACCGCCGAGCAGGCGGACCTGCTCTGCCAGGCAGCCGCGGAACGCCGGGTCGCGCTTGCCCATGCGCTCCAGCTGCCTTGAGTCCGGCTCGCCGCCCGAGAAATGGGCGAGCTGCCTGAGGCGCACGACCTTGGAGAGCTCGAGCTCCGCCATGCGCTCCCTCAAATGCTTGTCCGTTATGCCCATCCGGTCAAGGGTCTTTTCGACGGCCATCGAGGTGAGCACCTGCTCGAATGCGGTGCCGGATGCCTCTTCAAGCGCGGCATTCCCCCCTTTGATGGACGCCTTCACCGCCTCGGCGTGCCTCCTGCCAAACTCCTCCACGTCCAGGGCCCTCCTGCCGCGGGCCTTGGCCGCCCTCACCGCCGGGTCAGACCTAAAGAGCGCCATGTGAGTATTTGAGGCTTTGGGCTTAAATGCCGGCAAAATGCAAAAAGTTTAAGCCCTTGATAGCCTAATAAGTAGCTTAGTGTATCAGGATCCGACCAAAACATGGCCGCGAAAAAGATGACGCTCGGGGACGTGCCCGGCGGTGAGCTGCAGAGGGTGATGGGGGCGGCGAGGAAAGAAGGCCTCATAATAGTAATGCACCCCTTCTACAGCAGCGCGAACAAGAGTTATAACAGGGCCGTCAAAGACGTGTTGAAGAAAGCAAAGAGGCCCGTCCTCGTCTTCGAGGAGTCCAGAAAGGTCGAGAAGACGAAGAATGCGCTTTCCCGCATGGGCGCGCCGCCGCACCTGGTGCTGCCGACCGGGAAGATGGTCGGCGGGCTCCTTGAGGGCTTTGAGGGCGGGAACGAAGTGTGCGACACCGACCACGGCCACTTTATAGAGATGCTAAATAAGGCCGGCGTCAGGAAGGTCTGGATAGGCGGGCAGTATTCGGGCTACGGGCCGTCGGAGTCGGTAGAGGCGTACGAGCGCTCGTGGGTGCCGAAGCACAGGGACGTCAGCATGATGACGGTATCGACCGCATGCGCCGGGTACCTGCACGAGAGGCTGATAGAGGGGGGCATAAGGACGGTTCGCCTGATGCCGAATGCCATATGGCCCGCAACGCCTTTCCACCCTAAGAAGCCGACTGGGCCAAAGGGCCGGCTGGCGAAGTTGCTGAACATGCCGATATTTGCGAGAAAGCCAAAGTAACGGGGAACTTAGAAGGGCTTGATTTTAAGCGCACATGCGATAAGACTGATATGAATCCCGAAAGGCCGCCGGAACCGGCGCACAAGCCGCGCGTGAGCCAGGAGACCGGAAGGCTTGTCTCCATCAGGGGCGTTTTCGGCATGCGGCACAGCCATATGGTCTTCCCGGACCGGATAGAGGTGAAAAAAGGCCGTGGCGTTGAGGTATTGCCCCGGTTTGTATACACGGGCCATAACGTTGATGACCCCGAACAGCTTGTCAGGGACAAGGATTTTAGGGGGTGGGGGCTCGGGTGGCCGAGGCTCATACACACAGCGGAGACTCCAGAGGTCGCTTTGAACTATGCGCGCGACAATGCCGGGCGGCACGGGAAGAAGCCCGTAGTCTTTGTTATCGATGTGGAACGGGCCCTCGAGCCCGACAAGAGCGGCAAGCCGTCGGCGACGCACAGCAATTCATCCGGGAAGAAGGGCGAAGGATTCCATAGGCTTTCAGGCTCGCTGCCACCGGGCTCTTACTGGCCGGTGCCGGTGCCGCATGAGGGGGGCGCAACCTGGGGCGTCGGCGGCGATTCAGACGTCCTCGAACAGATAGCCCACGCCAGGGGGAAGCTCACCAGTGCCAAGCGCGTGATTTAAATCCCCAAAGCTTCAAACCTAGCGCCCAGGTTTTCTTGGTTTTCTTTTCAACGATAGCCCGCTTCTTATCCGGGGCCTGTTTTCTTTCCCTTAGACTCTAATTAGCCGTGACTTCTCATCCGCTCCTTTCGGGCGAGATAAAGCTTCGCGAGTACCAGGAGTCCGCGGTGGCTGTGGCCATGGCGACGGACACTCTCGTCGTGCTGCCCACCGGCCTGGGGAAAACGGTCATCGCGCTGTTCGTGGCCGCGCACCGGCTGCACAAGTTTCCAAAGTCAAAAATTCTCTTCCTCGCGCCGACCAAGCCACTCGCCCAGCAGCACATGGGGAGTTTTAAAAAGCACCTTAAGCTCGAGGACCCGAAAACGGGATTCGCCCTCCTGACCGGGGAGGAAGCCGTCGAGAAGAGGAAGGCCGCCTTTGCAAAGGCGCGCGCAATCTTCGCCACCCCCCAGACCATAGAGAACGACATCATCACGGGGAACATAGATCTTAAGGACGTTTCCCTCATCGTCTTTGACGAAGCCCACCGCGCGGTCGGGGAATATGCCTACGTCTTCATCGCGAAGAAGTACGCGGAGCAGGGGCGTGACAAACTGTCCTTGGCGCTCACCGCCTCCCCGGGCCACACCAAGGAGAAGATAAAGGAAATAGTCGACAACCTCGGGATCAAGGACGTGGAGATAAAGACTGACCGGGACCGCGACGTCCGCCCTTACGTCGAGAAGATGGACTTCGAGTGGGTCAAGGTCGAGTTCCCCGAGAACTTCAAGCGGCTCAGGGGCCTTCTTGCCGGGGCGATGAAGGAGTACATCGGCTTTTTGAAGAAACGGGGATGCCTGGAAGGTAAGAATATCGACAATTTGAGTAAGAAAGACATACTTGAGCTGCAGGCAGGCCTTCGCCAGCAGATGCTTGAGGGGAACATGGTCTGGGATGAAGTATCAGACGTAGCCGCGCTGCTTAAACTGCAGCACGGGTTAGAACTGTTGGAAACACAGGGCATCGCCCAGCTCGACGAGTACTTCAAGCGCATGAAGAGCCAGAAGAGCAAGGCGGTGGCAACGCTCCTTAAACGGGACGAGATCTCTTCCGCGATAGGCCTTGCCCAGATCCTGCATTCGCAGGGTGTGGACCACCCGAAGCTGGAAAAGCTTAGGAGTATGGTAAGGGAGCAGCTCGCGAAGAAGAGATTGTCTAAGATAATCGTCTTTACCAACTACCGCGACAGCGTCGACAGGATACTGTCTATGCTGGAGGGCGAAAAAGACGTCGTCGCAAAAAAGCTCATCGGCCAGGCGACGAAGGGCAAGCAAAAGGGCATGAGCCAGAAGGAGCAAAAGGAAATCTTAATGGAGTTCAATAACAGCATATTCAACGTCCTTGTCGCGAGCAGCATAGGGGAGGAAGGGCTTGATATAGAAGAAGTTGATTTAGTCGCGTTCTACGAGCCCATCCCGAGCGAGATTAGGACCATACAAAGGCGCGGGCGCACCGCGAGGAAGAAACCCGGGAGGCTTGCCATACTGATGACCGTAGGCACGCGCGATGAAGTCTACTACTGGGCCGCCTTCCACAAGGAAAGGAGGATGCGCGCGGCGATGAAGCAGGTGAAGAGGGAGTTCGCCGAGGCGAGGAAGGATGAGATCGGGCATGGAAGCGGAAAAAGGGGGGATATGCCCGGCCAGTCAAGCTTGAAAAGTTTCTTTGGAGAATCCAAGGAAGAATCAAAAACAAAACAGGAGGAAAAAGTGCACGTATACGTAGACCAGAGGGAAAGGAACAGCGGGATAGCGAAGAAGCTCAGCGAGATGGGCGCCGGCGTGGAGATAAAGCAGCTGGAAGTAGCGGACTTTGTTGTGAGTGAAAAAGTTTGCATCGAGCGAAAGACGAACGCCGATTTCCTCCAGTCCCTCATCGACGGCCGCCTCATGGACCAGATGAGCAACATGTGCAGGAACTTCGAGACGCCCATAGTGATGATAGAGGGCGACCCGGGGGCGCTCTACGCGGAGAGGAACATCCACCCGAATGCGATACGCGGGGCGATAGCGTCGATAGCCGTGAACTTCGGGATACCCATAATTTACACTACGGGACCGGAGGACACCGCGGCGTATGTGTATACCCTTGCAAAGAGGGAACAAGAAGGGAAGACCAAGGAGATCGCTCTCCGCGGGGAGAAGCGGGCGATGAGCACAAACGAGTGGCAGAGGTTTGTCGTGGAATCATTGCCTAACGTGTCGGCGATAACCGCGAAGAAGCTGTTAAGACATTTTGGCTCGGTGGAGAAAGTGTTCAGGGCCCCAGAGGAGAAGCTGCAGGAGGTAGATGGCGTCGGGGAAGTGAAGGCTAAGAGGATAAGGGAGATAATAGAGGCGGAGTATAAGGAGGAATAACAAGGCAAGTTCAGGCCCGCTTCCATCGCCCGTCCAGGTTCTTGAATATGCGTTTTAGCGCCCGGCCTTTGGGCCGCTTTGCGGCTCACTCGCGCAACAGTTTTTTCCGCTTGCGCCTCTGACGAATTAAATCGTCATTGAAAGACCGGTCTAGGTGACGCGTTGACATTGTGCTCAAAGTTATGGGCTCACCCCACCTCGCCGCCTCGCGCTGGTACTGGAATACCTGACCCATCGGGACCCCGCCGCCGCTCATGTCAAGTGCGCTATCCACCAGGGTGCCAAGGCTCTGGCTTGATTTGAGCTTCTTTTTGAGGTTTAGGAAGCGGTTAAGGTTATTATGGTTTATGAGGCCCTTCTCAAAACCCTCTCGCAATGCTTCCGCTAGCATGCCGCGGTCATGGCCGGCCCTTAGCTCGGACAGTATTGCCAGCCGTATCTTTTTGGCCGCAACTGGCAGGCGGTCAACGGGTATCGCCCCGGTTTTCATCGCGCCTTCGAGAGCGCGCCCGAGATGAGACGCCCCCGCCCCGGATTTTGACGAGTCGACAAGGGCTTTTCTCACGTGCCTTGCCGTCGCCGGCAGCGTCTTTGCAGTTATGGCCCCGGACTCGAGCCCTGGGAGCAGGGCATCAAAGAGGGGTCTGGCCGAGTCGCCAAAGCCCGCTTCCGCGGCCTCGAACTCGGCCCCCATCGCCATGGACGCCTTCCGCAGGTCTTTCTCGGTTATGGCGCCGGATCTCATGCCCGCAGAGGCGGCGTTAACCACGAGCGTCGGGAAGATGCCCTTGCGAGCATTTGCCCTTATTGCGGGGGCCATCAGGGCAAGACGCCGCGGCGAGAGGTGCCCCCCGTCGACGCGCATGGCCAGAATATCCGCAGAACCCGCCATCTCATGCTTGTCCGCCCCGGCCTTGATGCCGTTCTTAAAAGCCCTGAGCAGGCTCTTGTGCAGGCTTTTTGATACGTGCTTGGGCAGCAAAGTGTTGAACCGGGACTTTGGGTCGTCCATGTACTCGGGGTCGGGGTCGCGTGAAAAGCGTTTCCGGGGCATGCCCTTTACTCTTGGCCTCCGGGGTGCCCGTTCCCTGTGTTTGCCCTTTCCTTTAGATATCCGGGATGACATTTTGCGGGTGCGCGGCGGCCCTGAAAGCGCCTCGGCGCTGGGCGGCTGGCGGATATTTAAGGCAATAGTGTATTAAAGCGCGCGACGCCTATGTCATTCGCTGCCGAACGGGCCAGACAGCGCCTATTCCAAATCCTTCGGGCACAGCACGTCCTTCCCGTGCTTCCTCTTCGCGTTAAGGAGCCTCACCCTCTGCTGGTGGATGTGCTGGTAAAAGACGCCCGGTATGTGCTCCTCGCCCTTGTAGATGGCCTCCATCCTGTCGAGGCGCTCGATCTGGCGCGAAATCCTTATGCAGAACTGCTTGTCATACTCCTCAAGCGTGTAGTCCTTGCCCATGTAGGTTTTGAAGAGCGCCTTCACGTCCTCGTACTTGGGTATCAGCCCTATAGGCGTCTCTATCGCCTCGAACTCGTTGTGCACCCGGCCCTCCATCCACATGAGCCAGACTTTTTTGTCAAGGCGCGTGTTGAGGAACTTGCCGCAGTCGCGGAGGAAGTAGTTCGTGGTGAATATTATCGGGACCTTGTCAAGGTCGTCGCCGAACTTCAAATGCTTCCTTAGGTACACCCCAAATGGTATCACCAAAAAGTCAAGATTCGCCATCGGGTCGTGCCTGAGAACGCCCTCCGCACCGAGTGTCGCGGTCGTAGTCTCAGACTCGAGTATCCCACCCGCGAAGACGCCGTGCGCCCAGCTGAGGGATTGGCACACAGGCGGCGATGTGTCCGGGTCCCTGCCGCCGTATATGATCCCATCGACCGGGACGCCCTTCGGGTTGTCGAGTTCGGGGTCCACGTTAGAAAGCTCCTTTAATCTAATGGTATATCGGGCATTCTTGTGAGCCGGAAGAATGTCTTTCCCGCCCTCGTCCTTCATCCCCTTGTGCCACTTGCCGGCGTAGTTGTCCCCGTCTTCGGGGAGCTCCTGCCCCATGCCGAGCCAGTAGGGCGTCCCGTCCTTGACAAGGACGTTTGAGAATATCACTTCCCGCGGCGTGGTGATGGCCTTGTGGATGACAGGGTCGTCGCCCGCGCTGACGTCCTGGATTATGCCGAATATGCCCTGCTCCACATTAGCCGCTCGGCAGGCGCCTTCGTCATCCTTCTTCAGGTACGCGATGTCATCGCCTATTATGCTCTGGCCCGAGACCATCGCGGTGGATGTTTTTCCGCAGGCGGACGGGTATGCACCCGTGAAGTAGGTCACCCTGCCATTTTTGTTCTGGGGATGCACCCCCATGACGAACATGTGCTCGCAGAGCCAGTCCTCGCGGGAAGCCTTTGATATGGCGAGCCGCAATGCCAGCTTCTTGAGCCCCACGCTATTGCCCGCATACTGGTTGTTTATCGTGAAGACCCTCTCGTCCTCGAGGTCCATGTATATCCTTCGTTTGTCCAGGTTCTTTGAAACCCCGTTCTCCAGTTCCCCCGCCGAGTGGATGAAATGGAAGAAGTCAGAAGACCCACCCAGCCGCTTGAATTCCTCGTAGCCCGGGCGGTAGAGCATGTCCTCGCTGTGGACCACATACGTCGAATCTGTCATCTGCATCGCGGGGATGGAGAACTCGGAGTTGTTCGGGCCGAGGCAGTAGAACTTTATCATCATCTCCTTGCCCCTCATTATGCCGTCGAGGAGGCCGCGGACCTCGGTAAGCCCCTCGTCCCGGTCTATCGTGTTGATATGCTTGGAGATAGTCTTGCCCTTTGGGACCATTATCCTTGTGTTCTTCGTGTCGCGGGCAAGGTCCTTTGACGCGTCGAAGTGTATGGTATGGCCCGGGGTATTGAGAGCCTTCTCTTCGCCACGCTCAAGCGATGCCTTTCTCACATACTCGCTGTCCTCCTTCGAATCCGTGAGGACCTTGACCCTCGCGGGCTTGCACAGCTTGATGTACTCCTCCGCAATCTTCATGACCTTCTCGTTCTTCAGCGCCTCGAGCTTCGCTAGGTTGTTAGCGTCCAGGACAGACTTGTCAACGTCCATATAGAATCAAGGTTTAATTATGGAAGTCAGTTATAAAAACTATTTTTCCGGGTTTAAAGGTGAAAGCGTCGCCCCGGAATCGGTTGGATTAAATCACGGCGGGGATTGCTTGGCACTAGCCGGCCGCCCCTCCAAGGCCCCGGAATCGACCTCGAAGATTTCGTGTATATCATCGCGCTGTGTCGCGAAGAGGTGCGAACACGATGCGGGCGCCTTCCTGCAGATGTTGCATTTCTTGGGGGTGAGATCCTCCTCATCCACTGAGCCGTCCTCGTCATAGTGGAAAAGCCTGCCCTCGTGCCAGGTGACCGGGAAGAGGCGGCAAATGGCCGGGACTATGCCCTTGGGCAGGCCCTGCCTGAAAGACAGCATGTAAAGGACGCAGCCCTTGCCCTCGGGGTTGTGGAACCTGCAGTAGCCGTCCTCGCGGCGGGCGCTCTCGGCGTATGCGCCCCCGGGGTAGTCCGGGTCAGCGACGAAGTCGCCGTCGATACACGACTCGAGGGGCACGCCCGTCAGGGCCTCTATCTTGCCGCGGTGCTCCAGCATCAAGTCGTGCGCCGCCTTGTCCACCTCGCAGGAGCCGTTGCAGCAGAGGTCCTCGCAGTCTGTGCCGAAACAGCCGCGCTCGTCGAACCCCGGAGTATTGAACAGCTTCTCCGATACAGATTTTATTGGTATTTTAGCCATATTGTCGTCTAGCCTGCCTGGCGACACAGGACAGCCTAAAGAAAACGGAGTGTATTAGACACGCTAAGAATAAATATGCCGCTCGGGCCGGGGAACGATTTATCTTAGCGGCGATGCTATCTTCCACATGGCCTCAGAGGCGATAAAGGGCTACATCTTCGACCTGGACGGGGTCGTGTGGGACGGGGACCGGAGGATACCCCACGCCGTCGAGAGGGTGAACGAGCTGATAGCCTCCGGCAGGAAGGTCATCTTCCTGACGAACAACTCCATGAGGTCGAGGAACACGTATGTGAAGAGGCTTAAGGACTTCGGGATAAGCACGTCTAAGGAGCACATACTCATCTCGTCCTACGCCGCCGGCCTGTATATCCAGGGGAAGAGCGGCCCGTCGAGGGTATACGCCCTCGGCACCGACGACATGAAGGACGAGCTCCGCGAGGCGGGGCATGCGATAGCCGAGGAAGGCGCGAAATACGTCGTGGCGGGCCTTGACAAGACGGTGGATTATGATAAGATGTCTGCTGCGCTCTCGAATATCCTTGGCGGCGCGGAGCTCATAGCCTGCGCGCCGGACACGACCTACCTTGACAACGGGAAGATAAAGCTGGGCAGCGGCGCGATAGTCAAGGCCCTTGAGGCCGCGGGGGGGAAGAAAGCGACGCTGATTGGAAAGCCCAGCCCCGTGATAATGGAGATCGCCAAGAGGATGATGGGATTAAAGCCGGGCGAATGCATGGCCGTGGGGGACAAGCTCAATACGGAGATACTCGCCGGCAAGCGGGAGGGCATGAAGACCGCGCTCGTATTGACCGGGGAGACAAGCCTCGAAGAGGCAAAGAAGTCGGACATAAAGCCGGATTACATAATCAGGGACTTGAGGGAGCTGCCGTAAGGCTTGAAGGGGGTGCAGTAAGGCTTCGGATGGCCGGTTAAAGTAAGAAATCGGTTACTTCTTGCCCTTCCCGCCTGCTGTCGGCACTGATTCGGGCTTCATCGCCGTCTTGGCCTCCGCGGCTTTGGCCGGGGCTTTTTCCTCCGACACCTTCAACTGCCTGCCCCCCTTGGCCGGCTCGGCTACTTTGCCAACCCCAAGCTCGGTCAGCTTCGTCTGCTTGGCCTTCAGCTCGGCAAGCTCGGTCGGGTAGTCCTCGTTGACGCACGCCAGGCACATGCTCTTTTTCGGCATGCCTATCGATTCAACAAGGCGGTCGATGGTGTTGTAAGCCAGCGAGTCCACGCCTATGAACTCGGCTATCTCCTTTACAGTCTTTTCCACGGCTATGAACTGCTTGTACTGCTGCATGTCCACGCCGTAGAAGCACGGCGCTATTATCGGCGGGCAGGATATGCGCAGGTGTATCTTCTTTGCGCCCGCGGCGCGTATGAGGGAGACTATCTGCCTCATAGTCGTGCCCCGCACTATCGAGTCGTCGACGAGCACTATGTCCCGGCCGCGTATCTCCTCCTCGATGGGTATCAGCTTGGACCTCACCGCAAAGTCGCGGCTCTCCTGCGACGGCATGATGAAGCTTCGCCCCGCGTATCTGTTCCTTAGAAGGACCTCGGTGTAGGGTATGCCGCTCTCCTCGGAATAGCCTATCGCCGCGGCCACGCCGGAGTATGGCACCGCGGAAACCACATCGGCCTTCACCGGGAAGTCCTTTGCAAGCGACCTGCCGAGCTTTTTCCTCGCACCGTATACGGACGTCCCGTTGATAGTGGAGTCCGGGCGGGCGAAATATACGTACTCGAACATGCAATGGGCGTGGCGGGTTATCGTGCCCGCCTTTTCTGATTGGACCCCGTCTGCGCTGACCTTCACTATCTCGCCGGGCCGGATGTCCCGGACTAGCTTCATCTGGAGGGCGCCGAACGCGCAGTCCTCGGAGGCGAACGCATATCCTCCGGGCAGGTCGCACATCATGAGCGGGCGGATGCCGAACGGGTCCCTGACTGCATAAAGGGCGTCGGGCGTCATTATCAACAGCGAGTACGAGCCGTCCAGGTACCTCACCATGTTCTTGATGGCCTGCATGAAGTCGCCGGTCTTGACGTATTCGTTGACCAGTATCTTCGATATGACCTCGGTGTCGGTGGAAGACTCGAATGTGTGGCCCCTCTCGGTCAGTCGGTCGCGAAGGGTCCAGAAATTGACGAGGTTGCCGTTGTGCGCAAGCGCAAGCTGGATGTTCGCGCCCTTGGCGACTATCGGCTGGGCGTTCTGCATCTTGCTCTCGCCGGTGGTGGAATACCGGACATGCCCTATCCCTATGTTGCCCTTGAGCTTGGAAACGGCTTCCTCGTCAAAGACGCGGCTCACCATCCCCATGCCCTTGACAAGGTCGATCTCGCGCCCGTCGGAGACCGCAACGCCGCAGGACTCCTGGCCGCGGTGCTGGAGGGCGGAAAGCCCGACGACGACGCTGGCGGCGCAGTCGGACCTGCAGAACATTCCGAATACGCCGCATTCCTCTTTTGGACCGAACATTTTAGGGAGAGAACCCCTTGTGGGGGGTCTTAAAAGCGCGAGAGGAGTTCCAGAAGGCGCGAGGCCTGCTCTGGGAGGTTATATATAGACGGGGGAAAGATATAAACGCGCCCGTGTCCCCCGAAGCGGGGCCCGCACAAGCCGGGGGCCCCAAGCGGCTTTTTCTCCGCCGCGGCATAAATTTGGGGGCTTGATTCCGTATTTTGGAAGGTTTAAAGATGGTCAACTCAGACGTGAAGGGAGACGTCCCAAAGGGCACGAAAGAGGCTTATGAAAAGATTAAGTACTGGCTCCGGCGGGATACCCTATGGCGCAGGGACTGCATAAACCTGATAGCGAGCGAGAACGTCGTCAGCCCGGCGGTGAAGGCCGCGCTGTGCAGCGACGTGGAGGGAAGATACGCCGAGGGCTGGCCAGGGAAGAGGTTCTACCAGGGGACCTGGATGTTCGACGAGATAGAGATAGTCGGGCAGGAGCTGTGCAAGAGGCTGTTCTCGTGCGATAATGCCGATCTGTCGCCCGTTTCGGGCGTCGTCGCGAACCTTGCGACGCTCATGTCGCTGACAAAGCACGGGGACACGATAATGAGTTTGTCTCTCCAGCACGGGGCGCACATCAGCCAGACGAATATCTCCGCCGCCGGCGTCCTCGGCCTGCAGTCAAGGTTTCTTTCGTTTGACGTCGAGGCGATGAACGTCGACACCGAGAAGGCGAAGAAGGAGATAATCGAGAACAAGCCCAAGGTGGTCATCGTGGCGGGGTCCGTGTATCTCTTCCCCCACCCGGTGGCGGAGCTGAAAGAGGCGTGCAACGAAGTGGGCGCCAGGATGATGTACGACGGGGCGCACGTCGCGGGGCTCATTGCGGGAAAGGCGTTCCCGAACCCCCTCAAGGAGGGCTGCGACGTCGTGACCTTCTCTACCCACAAGACCTTCCCCGGCCCGCAAGGCGGGATGATGCTATACAACGACGCGATAGGCGAGGATCTGAAGAAGAAGCTGAAGAACGCGACTTTCCCGAAGCTCATGTCCAGCCACCATTTGCACCACGTCGTGGGCAAGGCTATAGCGGCGGCCGAGATGCTGGAATTCGGCGAGGCGTACGCGAAGCAGACGGTGGCTAACGCTAAGACCCTTGCCGCTGCGCTCTATGGCGAGGGGATTGAGATCCTCGGGAAGAAGAACGGTTTCACGCGGAGCCACCAGGTGCTCCTCGACGTGAGGGAATTCGGCGGCGGGACGAAAGTCGTCGAGGCCCTGGAGAAGGCGAACATCATCGCGAGCAAGCAGATGCTTCCCGATGACGACAACCCGCACAACCCATCGGGGATAAGGATAGGGACGCAGGAGCTGACGCACCTCGGGATGAAGGAGAGGGAGATGGACGAGGTGGCGTCGTTCATAAAGCGGATAGCCGGCGGGGAAGACCCGGAGCAGGTGAAGCTGGACGCCGTCAAGCTGAAGCAGAAGTTCAACACCGTGCAGTACTGCTTTGAGCCGGGCGAGGCGTATGACTACTTGGATAAATTCTTCTGAAGATGCCTGCAAAGACCAAAGTGACCAAGGGCCTGACCGAAGAGGAAGGGGAGAAGGCAGTGGATATCGCCAGGAAGACCGTTGACTTCTACGTTTCTGAAGGCGACCGGTACGAGCCGAAAGACGTTCCCAAGAAGTTCAAGGAGAAGATGGGCGTGTTTGTGACGCTTGAAAAACAGCCCGGGAACGACCTTCGCGGGTGCATCGGGTATCCGGAACCGATAGCGCCGCTGATAGACGCGCTCATCGATTCAGCCATCTCCGCGGCCAGCCGGGACCCGAGGTTTCGGCCCGTGAGGGAGAGCGAGCTGTCGCATCTGACAGTAGAGGTCTCGGTCCTGACGCCGCCCGAGAAGATAATCGTAAAGAAGCCCGAAGAGTACGTCAAGAAGATTAAGGTCGGCAGGGACGGGCTCATCGTGAAGCGGGGCTGGTACTCCGGCCTGCTCCTGCCGCAGGTGCCCGTTGAGTGGGGCTGGGACGAGAAAGAGTTCTTGTCGCAGACCTGCCATAAGGCGGGCCTGCCTCCGGACGCGTGGAGGGACAAGGGCACGGAGGTGCAGTCCTTCCAGGGGCAGGTCTGGTGCGAGGAAGAGCCGAAGGGCAAGATAGTGAGAAAGGAGCTGAAGTAGTTCTGGGAGGCGAGATCAAACCATCAAATGCGGGTTCTCTTCTATCGCCCTTACGTATTGTTTATACAACACATCCACCGACTTTGAGTCTATCCTCTTCCCGAAGCACTCGTGCGGCACGAGCGCGCCGCTGAAGGTCTTTGGCACGTGCATGAGCTCGTGGATGAGCGTCTTGTCCTGCTCTTCCAAAGACATCCTGTCGAATTTCTCGGAAACGGCTTCTATTATATAATATGCTTCTAGGAAGAGCGCCTGCTGCCAAATCCGGGGCAGGCCCCAGATGCGGGCGAGGGCGCGCGTCTTCGCGCCCGTTGACCTCATGCAGATTATGTGCTTCCCGCTGACGTGGCGAAGGTCGAGGGCAAGGACTATCGCCTTCACCCTCTTGTCGATGTCAGGGGCAAGTTCGGTTTCCATCTGAAAAAGGATTATGAGATTAATAGGGTTACTTCTGCTTAAGCAACTTCCTGCTTATTTTCACGGAGCAGTACTCGCCGCACATGGAACACACTTCGGCGTCCTTCGGCGTGCACTCGTTTCGCATGCTGCGCGCGGTCTCCGGGTCGACGGCGAGCTCAAGCATCGTCTTCCAGTCAAGGTCGGCCCTCGCCCTTGACATCTCGTCGTCCCAGTCGCGGGCGTGGGGGAGGTGCTTTGCCACATCCGCCGCGTGGGCCGCGATGCGGCTTGTGACCGTGGCGATCTTGATATCCTCCACGTTCGGCAGCCCAAGGTGCTCCTTCGGGCTGACTGCGCAGAGGTAGTCGACGCCGTAGTAAGCGGCCAATGCGCCGCCTATTGCGGAGGTGATGTGGTCGTACCCGGGCGCAACGTCGGTCACGAGCGGGCCGAGGACATAGAACGGCGCGCCGTCGCACAGCCGCTTCTGCTCCCGGACGTTGAACTCGATTTGGTCTAATGGGACGTGCCCCGGGCCCTCGACTATTGCCTGCACTCCCGCCGCTCTCGCCCGTTTGACAAGCCCGCCGAGGACCTTCAGCTCGTGGAGCTGCGCCTCGTCGGTGGCTTCCATCAGGCAGCCGGGCCGAAGGCCGTCGCCGAGGCTTATAACAACATCGTGTTCCTTTAGTATCTCAAGTATCCTATCGTAATTGTCAAACAGCGGGTTCTCCTTCCCGTTCTCAATCATCCAATCGACTAGCAGCGCGCCGCCGCGGCTGACGACGCCCATCCGGCGCTTCTTGATAGCAGGTATTGCCGCTTTGGTCAAGCCGCAATGCAGCGTGACAAAATCAACGCCGTCCGCGCAGTGCCTCTCGATGACGCGAAGCATCCTGTCCGGGTCGAGGGACGCCGCCCCCGAGGACTCTATCTCCTTCCTCTTGAAGGCCTGGTATATAGGGACCGTGCCTAGCGGGACCGGAGAAGCGGCAATTAGTTTTGCGCGCGTCTTGTCGATATCGTCGCCGGTGCTCAAATCCATCACCGTGCTCGCGCCGTACTTTATCGCTATCTTTAGCTTCTCCAGCTCTTCGGCGTCATCGAACCTTGCCGGGCTCGTCCCCAGGTTGACGTTTATCTTGGTCGATAGGCCCTCGCCTATCCCAAGGGGCGCTATATCCCTGCCAGCGTTCTTGACAATCACCGCCCTGCCGGCAGCGACAGACGCCTCCAGCCGCGCCGGATCAGCACCCTCGGCCTTCGCCGCCTCGCGGATAATCCCCTTTTCGGCCATGCGGCTATTTTCAGGGACTGTAGAATAAAATCGCCGTTCTCCGGCGTGCTTTGGCCACGTGATTTATGCGCAAAGAGCTGGTGCCTCATCCGTGCTCAAAAGCCATAAAGATTACTCCACAAAACATGTTTTCGCAAACAATAATCACCGATACCTTTTTATAGGGGAAGCTTCTAATATAACACGGGTTGGGCTTGGGAGTCTGGCAACAGCTCCCCTCTATTTCTCTTAAACCGTGCCTGCGGGGGGTATTAATTTGCTTAAGCGTGCTCCTATCCTGAAATGGTATTCTTTAAAACATCCTTCCTTAAACAATAATTATCGGTATATTTTTATACCCCCTCCTTCAATATACTCACGGGTTGGGCTTGGGAGTCTGGCAACAGCTCCCCTCTATTTCTCTCTCATCATCTGGCTCAGCGCGAGCGCTACGGCCTTAACCTCGCTTAAAACTAACCCCCTGTCCGCCGCCTTTAAGCGGCCATTTCAGCTTTTAAACCGCCCGGCATTAATTATCCGCAATCCCGGAAAATGGCCAAAGCCCTTACCATAGCCTACATCCCCTGCGGCTCCGAGGATGACGCCAGGAAGATATGCAGGATGCTGATAACAAATGGGCTTTCCTGCTGCACGAAATTCTTCAAGAGCAAATCCATGTACGTGTGGGAGGGCGAGATGCAGGACACCCACGAGTGGGTGATATTGGCAAAAACCCTGCCCGAGAGGTTCGAAGAGCTGAAGACCAGCGTCGAGAAGGTGCACCCCTACGGGATACCCTGCATACTGGCGATACCCGTGGCCGATGTAAACGACGCCTACTACAACTGGGCCAAGGAACAGCTAAAGCCGAAGAAGTAGGCGAGTTATGCGCCGGCTTCAGCCTATGACAAACCTCTTTTTGAAGTCTTTGTAACAGGGGTAGGCTAGCTCAACCAGGTATTCGCCATTCCGGACGCTGAACGACACCGACCCGTCCTCGTAGGTCTTCAGCTCGGCGCCGTTGACAAATACGGTGGCGCCCGCAGGGATCGGGAACCTTATCGTGAATATCTCGCCGGGCATCGTTATCACATGGGGGGAGTACGTATAAGACATTTCTTTGAGGGAATCGCAGCCCCTGGCGGCCAGCGCCGCCGCGTCCTGCGCCATCTTGTCCTTGCACATCCGCACTATGTTCTGCGGGGCGAGCGTCTCGTCGTAGGGTATCCCGCACTTCCCGGTGTATGATTTCCAGAACGGGCGCGATGTCATGAGCAGCGTCTTTCTTACCGGCCCGGCATCATCCTGCTTTGTGCAGATCTCGCCGAAGCTTGAGAACTCCGGGTGGCCTGATGGGAACTCATCCGTAAAATGGAATCCGAGGACATCGCCGTCCTGCGCGCAATAGTGGCCGTCGTATGAGGGCGTCTCGTAGTCGCGGTTCCAGCAGCCGCCCGCGTCATAGCCGACCGGCGAGTGCGCCGTCCACCCGCCGTCGCCGTCAAGGGCAAGGCTGAACGCCCAGTAGGAGCTCCAGTCGGAGCATGCGTCGCCCGCCGGGGCCGACCCGACGCCGTTTATCATGCAAAGTGCGTGGCCCCATTCACTCGAGCTTGACCAGCCGGATTCCAAGCCTGACGACTTTAGGATGCTGTACGCGCTAGCGCCGTCGGATACCTCGACGCACTCGGTGTGCACGCTCCCGTCCGGGAACTCGACCACGAGGCCCACGTCGGCAACGGCTGATGCGGATAGTAATGCCAATGCAAAGATGAATAAAGCATATGCATACCCCATAGTCCCCCCTTAGTTGGATATAATATCCAACTGTGATTCGGCTACCTTAGAAACGCTGGGTATAAAAATCTTGCCGCTGCTTGAGAGGGCTTGGAGGCGGATAGGTTCGAATCAGCCAGAACCTAATTTTTATTGCATGCGCGATATAATGTGGGCCGGGCGAACCGGTTAAGCTAAAATGGCAATGGACAGGAGAATCATTATCGCGGCTGCCGTCGTTGCGGCTGTCGCAGTTCTGGGGATTGTACTGCTGATGGGCTCGCCTTCTGGCACAGCAGGTGGCGGCACGGCAAACGGCGGCTCTAACGGCTCTAACGTTATAGTCGGGGGCGACAGGGACGCCCACGGCTGCATAGGGTCGGCCGGATACTCGTGGTGCGAGGCGAAGCAGAAGTGCCTGAGGGCCTGGGAAGAGCCGTGCAGTAATGCTACGAATAACCCGCCCATAGTCGGGGGCGACAGGGACGCCCACGGCTGCATAGGGTCGGCCGGATACTCGTGGTGCGAGGCGAAGCAGAAGTGCGTGCGCGAGTGGGAGGAGCCCTGCGGGCCTACTGACTGCCTCGGGATGAGCTTCTCTGACGCGATGGCCATAGCCGGTGAGCAATGCGGCGACAACGCGACCATGAACAGGATATGCAACGAGGGCACGAAGACATGGTGGATAGACATGGACATTGTCAGGCCGGGCTGCAGCCCCGCGTGCGTCGTGAACGTCGAGACCCGCACGGCCGAGATAAACTGGCGGTGCACCGGGCTATTGCCCCAGATATAAGAGAGCTTAGCCAAACATTCAACGCGGGGCGAAGCGGCCCCGCTGTTTATTTATTTTGCAATACTGCGTTTAGCCATGCTGCGGTCATCCATACGGTTGCCGGAAGAAGCGGGCAGCTTGAGCCTATAGGGACTGCTTCTGCTTTTTGCCCATGGGATTCCCCTCGGAGTCCCAGAAATCCACCAGCCATCTGCTTTTCCCAAGCCGCGGGTATTCGATGTGGTCCCGAAGGTATGCAGGGTTATCCGGCAGCCCGTAAAAGAGCTTATACCTCTCCGGGGCTGTTGGGGTCTTGGAAACGCGGCTTATCTCCGTTAGGTCAGGAGGGCTTAGCTTGCCGAGCATAGGCTTCCCATCCCGGTCCCAGAAGTATGTCACCGCCCGGCCCATTACAACCCCTGTGGAGTAATGCGTGGGGATGCGGGGGAGGCCGTGCCTGATGCGCTCGAGGACATGCTCGTCCCTATCCTGGCGGATCCTGCGTATATCGCCGCTCTTGAGATGCGCCTCTAGCCGTTCGGGCGAAAGGGGCCTTCGCAGCATCGAGGGCAGGAAGTGGCCGACCCAGTTTGGCATGACAGATATAGGTGTAATAGGATAAAAGCGGTTTAATGGCAGATACGGCCGTTAAAGACGCTTACGTTAATGCGGGTTAGAAAACCAAAGGGGAAGTGAGAGGGGCCTTGTGCGCTCCGTTCAGCGCGGCCCCGAAGTCCGCCCTGCTGTTGTATTCGGTTGGTGCGTATTGGCACGCATAAATGTCGCAGGGCGGGTCCCCCAACGTAGGGAATTGATTTTGGGCATATAAAGAGCTGGCCCCGCCTTGAGCGGTGAGCGGTGGCGCGGGGTGCAGAATAAACAAAAAAGAGTAGATGAAAAAACAATAAATGAGGGGCCTTTCGGCCCCCTGTTTGCCCGCTGTGCGGGCGGTGTTTGCCGCGAGGCTTAAACAAGCCCCTGCGCGATCATCGAGTCGGCCACTTTGATAAAGCCTGCGATGTTCGCACCAACGACGAGGTTGCCGGGTGCGCCGTACTTGTTCGAGGCGTCCCAGGCGGCCTTGTGGATGTTCTGCATTATCTTCTTCAGCTTGGCATCGGTTTCCTCGAACGTCCAGGACATCCTCATGCTGTTCTGGGACATCTCGAGGCCCGAGCACGCTACGCCGCCCGCGTTCGAGGCCTTGCCCGGGCCGAACATGACACCGCGCTTGTGGAATATCTCCACCGCTTCGGGTGTCGACGGCATGTTGGCGCCCTCGGCGACCGCGATGCAGCCGTTGTCGGCAAGAGCCTTCGCGCCCTTTTCATCAAGCTCGTTCTGCGTGGCGTTCGGTAAGGCGACGTCGCACTTCACGGTCCAGATGCCTGCGCAGCCGGGTGTGTACACCGCCTTCGGGTGCTTCTTGACGTACTCCTTTATCCTGCCGCGCTCGACCTCTTTTATCTGCTGCACGGTGGCAAGCTTTATGCCCTCCGGGTCAAAGATGTAGCCGTCCGAGTCGCTCATCGCGACTACCTTTGCACCAAGCTGCTGGCACTTCTGCACGGCGTATATCGAGACGTTGCCTGAACCGGAGCTTACTACTGTCTTGCCCTTCATGGTCTGGTTTTTCGTCTTGAGCATCTCCTCGACGAAGTAGAGGAGCCCGTAGCCCGTGGCTTCGGTCCGAACGAGGCTTCCGCCCCAGTTCAGGCCCTTGCCCGTGAGGACGCCTGTGAAGCTGTCAGTCAGCTTCTTGTACTGGCCGAACATGAAGCCAATCTCCCTTCCGCCGACGTTGATGTCGCCTGCGGGCACGTCCGTGTCCGGGCCTATGTGGCGGAAAAGCTCGCTCATGAACGACTGGCAAAAGCGCATCACCTCGTTGTCGCTCTTCCCGTGCGTGTCAAAGTCGCTGCCGCCCTTGCCGCCGCCCATGGGGAGGCCGGTGAGGGAGTTTTTCAGGATCTGCTCAAACCCGAGGAACTTTAGCATGCCCAGGTTCACGGTCCTGTGGAACCGCAGGCCGCCCTTGTACGGGCCTATCGCGCTGTTGAACTCGACGCGGTATCCCTTGTTGACCTGCACGTTGCCCTTGTCATCCATCCACGGGACGCGGAACATTATGGTCCTTTCGGGCTCTGAAAGCCGCTCCAGTATCCTCTGCTTCTCGTATATCGGGTGCTGTTCCATGACCGGGGCCAGGGACTTGAACACCTCCGTCACCGCCTGGTGGAACTCCGGTTCACCAGGGTTCTTCGCTATCACGCTCTTCAATGCTTCGTCTGTATATGACATGCTTACCACCTTGACTTCAAAGAAGTTGTGTTAATTATAAGGTTGCGGATTTAAATACTTTATGTTATAATTAGTTTAATTATTAAATTACATATGGCCAGTCCATGGCTGTCGGCCGTTAAAGAATGTAATATTAATAGGAGTAACTGCAAAATAGGTTTAACTCTTAAACCTCACGCCGTCTGTGAGGCCCCCCCATGAAAACAAAGCTGAGCGAGAACGAGAGGAAGGTCTTGAAGTATCTTGTGACAGACGCGCGGACGCCTTGCACCGAGATAGCCAAGGACCTGGGCATCACCTCCCAGGCCGTCGGGAAGATCAAGGAGAAGCTGGAGAAACAGGGCATAATAAGGGGATACACCGCGGAGGTCGACTACAAGAAGCTTGGGGTAGAGGTATTCGTCATCGCCCTTTTCAGGTTCAAGTCCGGCGTGTGGAGCAATATGGAGGAAGCCGACATGCTCAAGCGGATAAGGGGGCCGCACCTCGTCGGCACCTACAGGATAACCGAGGGCGACTACACGCACATGATAATCTACGGCTTTAGGAGCATGAGGGAAGTGGAGCACTACTTCCACCAGCTGCAGAAGGAGAGGGGCCACGTGTCCGAATTGAAGAAGTTCTACGTCCTGACCGCGGACAGCGTATTGAAGGACTCGCCAAGGGATCTGGTGACAAAGGTCATCGACGAGATGGGCGAGGAGAAGCTCGCTAGCCCCGAGTACGTGAAGCCGATGCCCGGGATGAACGCCACGGAGAGCGGGTTTTTCACGTGAGGGGGCAAGGGGTCTTATCTTAAGGCACCCCCCCCCGTTTTTATTATATACCGTTCTATATAATCGTTATATACAAGGATGGAAACCACAATCCAGATAACGGACAAGCTCAGGGAGGCGCTCAAGGAGAAGAAGATGGGCGCGGGCGAGAGCTACGAGAGCGTGATTTGGGACCTCATCGAGGACAGCCAGGAGCTGTCCGAGGAGGCGAAGCGCAGCATCGCGCTGGCCGAGCTTGACGTCCGGGAAGGGCGCGTCCGCAAGTGGTCTGACGTGAAGAGGGACCTTAAGATAGGCGCTTAGGCGCCCGGAAACACGCTTAAACCCAAACGCCGCGCTTAAGATGTACGAGGTCCTCGTCACGGAAAGGGCTGAGAAGCAGCTGGGGAAGCTGGATAAAGGGGGGCGCAACCAAGTCGGGGCGGTAATAGACCGAATAAGGATACGCCCCTTCGCGCATGTTAAAGCAATTGTCGGCAGCCCGTATTACCGGGCGAGGGCCGGGGATTACAGGATAATCCTTGACATACGGCAGGGCAAGCTGATAATACTCGTTTTAGAGGTGGGGCACAGGAAGTCGGTGTATAAGGGGCTTTGAGGTTATGCGCTCTGTATGCTTATCGTGCAGTCGTATTTGCCGCTCTCCTTTCGGTCGCAGTGGACTATGCCCTTGAACTTGACGTCTCCGGAGGCGGCTATCGAATCCGAAGAGGGGAAAGTCACCGGCGGGTTTGCGCCGCTGCAGACCGCTGAGCCCTCGAAGCAATCGAACTTCACGCTGTCCAGGTTGTTAAGCTGGTTCGCGATGGCGTTTGGGGGCAGCTTTTCCCCCGACTTCATGCATATGGCGCCCGTCGGCAGGTCTATGCCGTTTTGGGCGGTCTGAATCTTGGTCACAATCTCGTTGATCGGGTTGGAGACGCAAGTTATGCCAGGAAAGTCCGTAAACTCAACCCACAACACTCCAAGCACTTTTAGTATTACTAGAGCTACCGCAATAACCACGATACATATCGCAATCTTCCGCTTAAGGGACCTTGCCATCCCGAACTTAACGCCTCTCGCAAGAAAAACCCTTTTCTTATACCCCCCGTAATTTATGCATGTCCTCCAACACCTTCGGCAAGGAGCTTTGCCTGACGACCTGGGGCGAGAGCCACGGCGCGGCCATCGGGTGCGTCCTTGACGGCTGCCCGGCAGGATTAAAGATTTCTGATAAGGAGATACAAACCGAGCTCGATAAGCGCCGGCCCGGCCAGAGCGACCTCGCGACGAGCCGAGGCGAGAAGGACCGCGTTGAAGTCCTCTCAGGCATCTTCGAGGGGAAGACTATCGGCACCCCCATTTCAATGTTAGTAAGGAACCTTGACGTAGATTCATCCGCCTACAAGCCGTTCATCGACAAGCCCCGCCCGAGCCATGCAGACTTCACCTGGCAGGCAAAGTTCGGCATCCGGGACTGGAGGGGGGGAGGCCGCGCAAGCGCGAGGGAGACCGTCGGCCGCGTCGCCGGCGGCGCAATCGCCAAGAAGCTGCTCAAATCAAGCCTCGGCGTGGACGTATTCGCCCACACCTTCGAGATAGCGGGCATAAGGGCGCAGGAGATGAAGATAGAATCATTGGACGCCTGCAAGTGCAGGGAGATAGTTTATTCTAATCCGCTAAGAGCACTCGATCTTGAGAGGGCCAAGCAGATGGAGGAGGAGATACGCGCGGCGAAGAACCGAGGAGACTCGGTGGGGGGCATCGTAGAGTGCATAGCTCTGGGTGTTCCAGCCGGCCTAGGAGAACCGGTATTTGACAAGTTAAACGCTGATTTAGCGAAAGCCGTCTGCTCCATCCCGGCCGTCAAGGGCGTCGAATTTGGCATCGGCTTTGAGGCCGCGAGGATGAAGGGCAGCGAGGTCAACGACGAGTTCGTGATGAGGAAGGGCAGGGTCCTGACAAAGACAAACAGGGCGGGAGGCCTCTCCGGCGGGATCAGCAACGGGATGCCGATAGTCATAAGGGTGGCATTCAAGCCTACGGCGTCGATAAGCCGCGA
>JBFYKJ010000085.1:0-21917 GCA_041306005.1 Candidatus Altarchaeota archaeon
GGGGTATTTCGAGACGTTGTAGAACAGGGTGCTGCCGGCGCTGCCTTTTATGTTGAAATGGCACACGCCGCTGAAATTGTAGAAACGGTTGGTGCCGCCGGTTATCATATCGCGGAGAGCCTGCGTGCAGACCGGCCTTTTGCAGTTGGTGAATGTGTTGGTGCCGCCGGAGATCGTGAAGTACTGGGAATTGTGCGTGCAGTTGATGAACGTGTTGACCGAGTTCCCGGACAGGGAGACCCCGTAGGACGCAAGCGAGGCGGGAGGGGGAGGGGGGCATCCGCTCTTCAGGTCGGCGGCGAAGTGGCAGTTCCTGAACTCGTTTTGGGAGTCGCCGGAAAACTGCAGCATGTACGCGACAATTTTCTCATCCGGCTTCCTGAAGAACGTGTTCACCGCCTTGACTCTCGCATTGTCCTTCGAGACTATGAACGAAACGTTGGTCAGGTTCGAGAAGGAGGAATTGAGGACTCCCGTCCCCTGGACTGTTATGCCGCCGGCAGTTACGTTGTCGCCCAGGTAGAGAGTCGAGTGGTTGAAGTAGAGGGAGCCGCCGCTCTGTATGGTAATGTCCCTGTTGCCGCCAGTCAGCTGCACGGTCACGTGGTCGCAGACGACGTTTGTCGTAATCACCCACGGGCCCGCCCGGGGTGTGGAGCAGTTGAAGCTTGCCGCCGTTTGGATGCCGCCTGTGCCCGCCCCCTCGCCGTAGAGCAGGCTGAATATGTCCTCATCGGCGGATGCCGCACCGGTCGGGCCGCAGCAGCCGGTCGTGCAGATGAGCGCGTATATGCCTAACACCGCAGCTGCCGCAAGAATCGCGAATAGCTTGGGGTCCTTGAAAGACCGGCGGGAAACGCGGGCTTTCCCACGTGCGGCACCTTTGCGGCGGTGGGATTTGGCGCTGGCCATGATATAAAGTAAAGGGCTCAAGGGATAAAAAGCCGGGCGGGGATAAGGTATGCGCTTATACTTTCTCAAACTCCTCTTCTCCCTTCTTCCTGCGCTTGGCGAGGAGGGCGAACAGGAACGCAAAGAGCAGGAGCAGCACGAAGCCGGATACCAGCGGCTGGCCGGTTATGGCGGCGATTATGCCGTCCAGTATGCCCCCTTCGGCCCTTGAAGGCTCGGAGATCTTGAGCTCTTCCGCGTCGCCCGTGCAGCCCTCCTTGGATGCAACCACCTGCCAGGTGCCTGCCTTATCGATGCTCACGGAGTGCGGGCTCACGGCTTTTGACAAACCTCCATCCGGGCCGATGATGGACAAATCAGCCGAAACCGCCTTGCCATCCCCGTCGACGACCTCTATCGAGAGCGTGTCCCCTACACTCGGTGCGTCCGGGCTGAGCCTTAGGGTGAGCCGGCAAGGCTCGGGCGGCGTCACGCACTGGCGCCTGGACGTCCTGTCGCCCGCGCAGTCGTTGTCCGGGCAGGAACAGGTGCATGACCGGGTCTGGTAGCCGCTTGCGCAGCTGCCCCATGAGGTGCACAACCACGTGGCCGTGCAGTTCAGCGGCGGCGGGCATACGGCGGGCACGCACGCGCCGTTTTGGCAGGTGTCGCCCGCGCAGGCGTCGCCGTTCGTGCAGGAAGCGCCGGTCAGCGGGTTGTGGACGCATGCGCCGCCGGTGCAGGCGTCGGAGGTGCATGGGTTGGCGTCAGAGCACTGGCTGTCTGCGGTGCATTCGCCGCACGAGCGCTGCGTGGTGTGGTCGCCGTGGCAGTCGCTCTTGTCGCCGCAGTCGCAGCCGCAGACCCTGGACTGCAGGCCGTTGACGCACGGGCTCCACGGGTCGCAGACCCAGGGCTCGGAGCAGTCGTAGCAGTCGCCGCAGTCGTCTTCGCATGTGTGGCAGGTCTCGCCGCAATTACAAACCGAGTCGCCGCAGCGGCAGGGCGACGGGCCGGTCAGCGTCACGTTCGCGCAGTGGGAGCTGCAGTACACGCAGCTGCCGCCGGCAGGCGGAGTGCACGGGACGCCGTTATAAGCCGACCCGTTGTCGCACTCCTCGGAGCCGTTGATCATCGAGTCGTTGCAGTATAAAGTAGTAACGCACGCGTTCCAGGTGCAGGAGGCGGAACATGTCTGCGTGCCCGGGTAGCCGCCCGTGGTGCAAGACTGGGTATTGCCGTCGCACGCCTCGCCGCAGTTGACGACGAGGTCGCCGCAGTGGGTCACCGTGACCTCTGGGGACGATGCGTTGTCCAGGTAAGTGAATGTCGGGCCCTTAGCGGATGCATTGGCTGTGTTGTTGATGTCAAAGCAGCCCGTGGTGTTCAGGTAGGTCAGGTTCCAGGCCCCGCCGGGGGGAAGGTTCAGCTTGACCGCCCCAAACCCGTTGGTGTCGTCGATGCTGACGTTGACCGCGACGATGCCTATGTTGGTGACGTTTATCGTGAAGTTCAGCTGTCGGTTTGGCCATGCAGAGGTGTCGTTGACTGTCTTTGTTATGTTCACAGCGGTGCACTTGAGGGTGCAGTTCGTCGTCCCGTCGTCATCCCAGAGAAGCGTCGTGTCGCAGCGGTTGTCGTCGCCGGGGTTGGCGTCCGAGGCGTTCATGTCTACGCCGTTGAAGCAGGCGAGATTGTCATAGTAGCTGTTGGTCGTCTCGTTCGCGGCTATGCCTACCATCAAGTTGTAGGTTGCGTTGTTGCCCTGCACAATGCTGCCGGTTATGCCTAAAAGCCCTATGCCGCCGGCGTTGCCGCTGACTGTGTTACGGCTCACAGTCAGGTCGTTGCCGACGGCCGCCAGTATGCCCACATATGTGTTGTTGTCCGCCGTGTTGAGCGAGATGTTGCTGTAGTCTGTGGTGATGCCGAGGGCCGATACCCCGAAGATGAATATGCCGCACCACTCCATCGGCTGGCCCCCGAATATGCCGTTGAAGCTGACGTTGTTGGAGACTATTGTCGTGTTGGGGCCTATTATCATGATGCCGGTGAAGCCGTTCCGCACGATCGTGTTGCCCACCAGGAGGCTGCCGTCCGATGTTGCCATCTCGATGCCGTAATTATCGTTGTCGGTTATGTTGTTGCCCACCAGGCTTATGTAGCTGTTGAAGGCCTCGATGGCCCTGATGCCGTCGCCCGACGTGGCGTGCGTTAGGGAATTGCCGATTATATCAACGCCTGAGCACGCACCCAACCACATGTTCTGGCCGTTGTAGGTTAAGTTGCAGCCCGCTATTGTGCCGTTCGCGCAGGTGTCGACATCGATGCCGGTGCCGCTCGCGCCTATCAGGCTGTCGCCTATGTAGAAGTCATCGCACTGGTCGAGGAGGATGCCATTTTGGGAGGCGAACCCTATAGTGTTCCCCACAGCCGTGAGGAAGTCGCTGCTGTGGGCGGATATGCCGTCCCGGCTGTTGCCTATGAGCAGGCCGAGGTCCCCCATGGTGTTGTTGCCTATGTAGTTGTAAGGCGAACTGTCCAGGTAGATGCCGTCGGTGTTGTCGAGGATGACGTTGCCGGAGATGTTGCCGTATGAGACATCGTAGAAGTACACGCCGGTCTCCCAGTCGGTGATGTTGCATTCTTTGACCGATATGTTTGACCGGCTGTCGGCCCGGACGCCGTCGCCGGTGCCGGCGCCGTCGATGGCGTAGCCGCTGCAGTTGAGGAGGACGTCGTCCTGCCCGAAGATTGCGCAGGTGTCCGGGGCGTTTTCGACGGACTCGTTCAAACGGACTTCGTTGTAGCACTTGGCGCTGTCCGCCAGTGCCTCGGTTATGCAGGAGCAGTTGCCCGGCGTCTCGCAGACGCCGGCCCCGTCCCAGCTGTAGCAGCGGGGCGTGCAGTAGTCCGTGCAGCCGGAAAGCTCGCCGGCATCCCACCAGTTGTCAAAGGTGTCGCACGTGTTGTTGTCGCCGGTGTTGGAGTCCGAGTCGTTGATGTCAAGGCCGTTGAAGCAGACGTAGTTTGCGTCCAGGGTGTTGCCGCTGGAGAGGGAATCCAGATAAACGCCGTCGGCGGTGTTGCCCGCGACGTTGTTGCCGCGCAGAGTGTTGTTGTTGGCGGCTATCACATAGAGGCCCGGGCCCGTGTTGTCCGCGAACGTGCTGTTGGCGATGAGGCAATAATGGCAGGATGCCACCGTTATGCCCGACTCCCCGCCGTTCAGGCCCATCGTGCTGTCCGTGACGTTGTTGTATACGCATTCGCTGATAAGCATGCCGTGGTCGACGTTATCGCTGAAGTTGCAGCCTGAGACGGCGTTGTGGCTGCTTTGGCGCAGCTCTGTGCCGTAAGTGCAGTTTGTGACCGTGTCGTTGCTTAGCAGGCTGCGGTTCACGCTGTTCATCAGTATGCCGTATTCCCAGTCGGTCACGATGCAGTTCTCCACGGATATGTTCTCCAGGGATTCCGCGAGTATGCCAATGCTGTGAGCCGCGTCCAGCCCGTCTATCGCCGACCCGTTGCAGTCGAGAGCCATGTCGCCGATGGAGAAGTTCGCGCACCATGTCTTGGGCTCGGTTATGACGGACTCGTTCATGACCACTTTGGTGTAGCAGTGCGCGCTGTCCGCCAGTGCCTCGGTTATGCAGGAGCAGTTCCCGGGGGCGACGCAGATTCCGGCGCCGTCCCAGCTGTAGCAGCGGGGCGTGCACGGGTCCGTGCATCCGACAGTCCCAGTGTCGTTCCAGTGCTCGGTAGTGTCGCAGGTGTTGTTGTCGCCGGTGTTGGAGTCCGCATCCTGGATGTCGAGCGTGTTGAAGCAGACGCGGTTGAGGACCAAGGTGTTGCCGCTCGTCGCGACCGATGTGAAGTTGACGCCGACGCCATTAAACTCAACGGTGTTGTTGTACACCATGTTGCCGCTGGAGGACGCATAAAACCCTATGCCGTCATAAGTGTTGTTGCTTGCCGTGTTGTTGGCGATGGTGATATTCGCCGAGCCCGAGTTCACGACTATGCCGTACTCGTTGGAGCTGACATTGTTGTAGGCCACGGTGCTGTTGTCGCATTCTCCGATATCCATCCCCTCGCTCCAGTCGCCGTGCACGTCGTTCCGGAGAACGCGGAGGTAGCTGCATTCAGAGAGGCTAATCCCAACGGAGAGGGTTGAGTCGCAAACCATGTTGTCCGTTATGTTGTCATGCGAACTGCGCGCGACAGATATGCCGAAGTCGTCGTAGCACGCCGTGTTGTTGGCGACTGTGCTGTCGTATGCGTAGTCCAGGTAGATGCCGTACGCATCAACGTTCGCCCGGTTGCCGCTCACGTTGTTGCCCGTCCCCTCCACGAATATGCCATAGGTGTTGTTGGTGGCGGTGTTGTTGCGCACAAGGCTGGCGTTGACATCGAGGTATATGCCCCTGCTCCAGTTGTTCACGGCGCAGTTCTCGACGGTTATGTTCTCCAGGCCTGTGGCGTTTATGCCCCTGCTGAGGAGCCCGCCCGGCCCGTCTATCGCCGACCCGTTGCAGTCGAGGGTGGTGTCGTCAAGGCTGAAGTTCACGCACACGAGGCCGAGGTAGTCGATGACGGACTCGTTCATGATGACCTTGGCATAGCAGTCGGTGTAGTTGGCCAGCGCCTCGGTTATGCAGGAGCAGTTGCCAGGGACCACGCAAACGCCCGGGGAGGCCACCGTGTAGCAGCGCGGGCAGTCCGCCAGGCAGGTGTCGCTGTCCTCGCCGCAGTTGCATACCCCATCGCCGCAGGCGGTAACGCTGACCTCCTCGGAGGACGCGTTTGCCAGGTAGATGAAAGCAGGCCCCCGCCCCGAGGCGTTAACAGTGTTGTTGATGTCGAAGCAGCCCGTGGTGTTTAAGTAGGTTAGGTTCCAGGTCGCGCCCGGGGGGAGGTTTGTCTTGACTGCGCTAAAGCCGTTCAGGTCATCGATGCTGACGTTGACCGGTATTATGCCCAGGTTGGTGACGTTTATCGTGAAGTTCAGGATGCGGCCCGGGAAGGTGTCCGTGTCGTTGACCGACTTTGTGATGTTGATGATCGTGCACTTGTAGGTGCAGCCGAGGGCGCCGGTGTCGTTCCATCTGTAGGTCGCGTCGCACCAGTTCTCGTCGCCGGGGTTGGAGCCGGTATCCTTGATGTCGTACCCGGTGTAATTCCCGTTGTAGCAGATGAAGTTCGAGGTGATGTTGTTGTCGTGCACGGTAGCTGCAGACATTAACTCGACGCCCCTTAAGCTGTTGTGCGTTATGTTGTTGTTGGTCAAGGTGTTATTGGTCGCATTCAAGTGGAAGAGAATGCCATACTGGGCATTTTGCATGGTGTTGTTGTCGATGGTGTTGTTGTGCGCATTGAGATAGATTGTGATCGCCCGGACGGTCTGGTTGATAAACCGGTTATGGGCGATTAGGTTGTACGCGCTTGTGTTGAGCGTTATGCCCCTGCTATTATATGTTATGTTGTTCGTGGTTATGTTGTTTTGGCTGGAGTCCGCGAACCAAATCGCGACTTGGCTGCCGCTCATGGAGTTGCCGGATATGAGGTTATGGTGCGAGCCGCCGGTGGCGAAGATCCCGAACACATCATTGCCCTCAAAATAGTTGCTGTATAGCGTGTTCCTCGAGCCGGCGAGGACGATGCCATAGTTGTCTGACTCTCGTATCCGGTTGGCGTATATGTCGTTGTACGGTGAGCCGTCTTCGATGCTTATGCTTATGTTGTTCCCGGTCAGGTTGTTGTACATTATCGCGTTGCCGCCGGAGTTGTTGAAGTGCATGCCCGTCGCGCCGTTGCCAATTAGGGTATTCCTTTGGACAGTGTTGTTCACGGAGCCGGAATATGCGCCTATGCCGTGCTGCTCATTATCGCTCACGTTGTTGCCGGCGACGGTGTTGTTGACCGAGTTTAAGGTCAGGAATATGCCTTGCGTGCAGCCCGCCACGGTGTTGTTGCGCACCCGGCTGCCGTTGACGCCGGTAAAAGACATGCCCCGCGTCCAGTTAGTCAGGACGCAGTTCTCAAGGGTTATGTTCTCAAGGGAGACGGCTTCTGTTCCGTAGCTGTTGGCAGCGCCCGTCCCGTCTATCGCGGACCCGTTGCAGTCGAGGGTCATGTCGTCGATGGAGAAGTTCGCGCAGCCGGTCGCGTGGTCGATGACCGACTCGTTCATGACGACCTTGGCGTAGCAGTCCGTCTTGTTTGCGAGGGCGTCCGTTATGCACGAGCAGTTGTTGCCCACAACGCAGACGCCCGGGGAGGTTTTTGTGTAGCAGGTCGGCGGGAGCGGCGGCTCCTCCAGGATTATCGGCGTGTCGTTGAGTATGCCAAATAAGCCGCCCACGGACGGGTTCCAGCTGGCGTTGACCGAGAAGCTCTGGTAAAGCGTCGGTATGAAGGTCCTGTTGTAGTAGTAAGTGACGCCCGGGTTCTCAAGGCCGTCCACGGTCTCGCCGTCGTAGACAAGAACGTGGTTGCTGGCGTTGTAGACCTTCAGGTCCGCGGCGTCCACGAGGCCCCCGGTGCGGTTGTATACTAATACAGGATAGTAGCGGGTGAGGTTTGTGGTGTTGGTCCTAAGAGCATCGTAGTTCAGCGTGCTCGGCATGTCGACGTACCCGTATATCACCGGCCAGCCGCCGCCGACAGTCAATTGGGTCGCGATAGTGCTGAGGGGGGTGGTGAAATTGATTATGGGGGAGGGCGCATTATGCATTATGCCATTGAGCGTCAAGGTGGCTATTGTAGTGTTGGAGAAGGTGACGTTGGCCTTGGCAGCGATCCCGGAGCCGCCGTTTAGGTGCGTGTCCCGAATGTCTACAAGGGTAGTGCAAGCCCCGACGGCGTCATAGAACTCGTTTACCTTGAATGTCGGCGTTATGGTGGAGTTGCTGATTGTGACGTTCGGGCAGCCGCCCACATGGCCGTCTATCTCGGTGGTGGCCGACCCGGACATGCTCAGGTTCCGGATCATGACCTGCGCGTTGCCTATGATATCCAAATAGCCCTGGGTGCCGCCCGGCGTCTTCCCGGGCGTCGCAGAGCCGCGCGAGTTGTTTATCACAACGACTGCAGTTCCCCCGCATTTGACCTCGCCGTTGAAGGACGCGTTATTAATATTGGTGTAGCTCGTCCCAGCCAGCAGGTATTGTATATACCCCAGGTGCGTGTCTGTGGCGTTGAGCATGTACTCGGAGTTAGAGCTTTTCAGAAGGTAATGCGGGTAATATGTGAGGGCCCATAAGCCCGTTATGTTCATCCTCATGTCATCGTTGGAGTACAGGTACAAGTTGGACAGGTTGCTGTGATAGGCCGAAAGCGTCGCATTCTCAGACCCCCCGGCTACGGAGCCGAGGTGCACCCAGTCGCATGTGGAGTTCGTGATGTTGCAGTCCGCATTCTGGCTTATGCGGAATTCGGAATACCCTATGCTCGTGTTGTAAAGGGCCAGCGTGAAGTTGTACTCGGGGTCGTCCACATAGCCGTAGGGCGTGAGCGTCTTGTTCAGGTCGCGGACCGTCGAGTTCGCGTACCGGTTGACGGACAATACGAGCAGCCGTATGAGGGTAGAATTGTACACCCGGGTGCTGCTGTTGACTACGTTGCCAAATAGGGTTATATCCTGGGTCCCGAGAGTGGTGTGGTTGATTATCAGGTTGTCTGCGGACTCCTGCACGGTCACGGACCCCGTGCAGTTTATGAACGTGGAGTTCGCGTAGTCCTCGACGCCGAACCCAGCGGCGACCGCGTTCTTAACCATGCTGCGGGCGTGCTCGTATGCGGCAAAGACTCCGGCGAGCCTAACGCCGCTGATGTTGTTGTGCGAATGCTCGCTCACCAACAAGTTCCGGGCGGTGCTGTTGGAGATGATATTGACGGAATACCCGTACAGGCCCAAATCATTGAGGGAAGTAAGGTTCGAATCCGTCACGTTGGCAAAGGAATAGCCCCATATCCTTACGGCGGTCCCTGTGGACTCGTTGACGGCTATCCTCGAATCGTTGACAATAAGGCTCGAGTTCAGTGTGACTTCCAGCGTGTGCGCCTGCGAAAACTGCGTCGAGTAGTTGTTCTTTATCGTCAGGTTGCTGTGGATGAGGGTGAGGGAAGAGAGGTTCTTGACGTAAATGTCGCCGTCGACCGTTATGTTCTCGTGGTCGCAGACGACGTGGGTGCCATTGGCTATCGTCCAGTTGCCGGAGACCGGCGGGTTGCACTCGATGGACGCCTCGCCGAGGGTGTAGTTCGTGAAGCCGGTCACGTTGAAGATGACAGTCTCCGCAGTCAGGGAGGTGAAGTTGTGGCAGTCCGTGCAGGTGTATCCGTCCTTGAGCATCGCCGGGTTTGAAAGCCCCGAACCCGGGGTCCCGTAAAGGGTTATGTTCGCGCTCTTGTCAAAGCCGGAAGCCAAATCGCTCCTGACGCTAGCGAGGTTGTCCGAGAGGTTGATTATCGCGTTCGCGTTGCCGTCTTTTAGATGCGTTCCCGTGCCGCTGACAGCCTCCAGGAACCGGATTTCCCCCTGGCCGGTGTCCTTGAAATATGGGATGGCGTTGTCCACGCTGAATTTGCCGAAGCTCGAATCCACAAAAAGGTTCCTGTTGCTGCCGGCGCCTATCAAGAGGTCATAACTGCTGCTGGAACTGGCGGCTATGTCCGTCAGTGTGTTGTTTGTGCTGGACACCAGCCTGACCCCGTACACGCATGAGGTGGCCGTGATGTTTGTCAGGTTGTTTTCCGATGAATCCGTGATTAAAACGCCGTCAACATACTGCGAGTTCGATGTTACGTTCGAGACTGTCAAATTGTTGCAGTTGTAGATAGCGAGGCCGGCGCTGCTTGAACTCGTGGCAACCTCCGAGATCGTGCAGTTTGAGGAGTTGCCCACAAAGAGGGAGGTATCGCAAAAGTCCGCGGTGTGCCCGACCAAGACGCATTCGGAAACGAGGCTCAGGTATATGCCGTATGCCTCGGCGGTTGCGAACGCCCCGTAGTTGTCGTAATCGGTCCTGATGTTGAACATGCGGACATCGGAGGCGTTGCGGATAAGCAGCCCTATGCCTGCCGCGGGGCCAAACGGCGTGAAGCGGCTTATATTGAGGCGGTTAAAGAGGAGATGGTCCCCGTTCTCCGCCACTATGCCGTAAAGGTCATCTGCGATGTTGTCATCGGCGGTCATGTTCATGTTGTTTATGGTCAGGTTGTCCACGCCAATGGCGTACACCTGCCTGCTGAAATTGGCTATTGTGCCCCTCCTGACAGTCAGGTTGTGGTGCCCGTTGGAGTATACCCCATAGTCGGCCGAACCGCCGTCCCCGGTGATGGTATGGAGTGCCAGATTTATATCGACGTCGTCAGCGGTCACTGTGAAGCACGTAGTGGCCCGGCCGAGGATGTTTGCGGTCAGGCGGTATGTGCCGGCAGTGTTGAGCACCTGGCACGTGCTTATGTCGCCGGGGGTGGAAAGGGTGCCACTCCCGCCCGGCGCGCCGACGGGCGGGGCCGGGCCGGCGAAGGTCCCGGAGGCCGGGGTCCCGGAGTCCTCCTCGGTGACATTGCCATAAAGGAGCTCGAATATCTCCTCGTCGGTCAGGCCGCCTGAGGAAGCTGCGCCGGTCGGGCCGGCCGCGGAGGCTGCGCCGGTAGAAGGCGGATGGAATGCGGGTGCAAACATGCATATGGCGCCGGCAGCCAGCAATGCCGCAAGGGCTATGCACACGATGAGACAAGCTGGAGTGGCAACCCTCTTGGGAGGCCTAACAGTCCTTCGGGACATGATATGGGTTAAGGGCTATAAAGATTAAAGGGAGGGGGTATATAAAGGGGCTTTGGGGGGGATATAAGGGGCATTAGGGCGCATGGCGCGGACATGCGCTTTCTTTTAATTGGCAGATGAGCAATACTAGCATGGCTTCCTCCGCATCCGGGAAAAACGGCGCGCAGGTTTCCGCGACCGCACTGTGCCGCGGTGCCGCGACTATCGTAAACGCGATAGCCGCCGGCAGGGGCGCCGCCTTCGGGATAGGGCTGTCAACAAAGGTCACCGTCACGTTGGATGAAAAGCCGGGCGTCTCAGCACCCGGTGTTGAAGACCCTAAACTGGTCGAGCTTTGCGTGAAGAACGTGTTTAAATTGTTCCCCTACAAGTACGGGGCGAGTATCAAGGTTGAATCCGACATCCCGATAGCCCGCGGGCTCAAAAGTTCCAGCGTCGTGGCGAATGCGGCCGTGTTAGCCGCTTTTGGCGCCCTGGCCAAGAGGCACGGGGAGATAAGGAAGGTCAAGATAGACAAGACGCGGAGCGGGCAGCAGCTGGTCGTGGGGGGCAATGAGATCAGGGATGAGACCATATTAGATATAAGCGTCAGGTCGGCGAAGGAGGCTGGGGTCACGATAACCGGGGCGTTTGACGACGCGTCCGCCGCTTACTTCGGCGGGTTCGTCGTCACTGACAACAAGTCCAACAGGATAATGAGGCGGGGGCAGACCGAGGATCTGGACGTTGTGGTGTGGGTGCCCGACAAGAGGTCTTACACCAAGGACGTGGATGCGGATGCCGCGAAGGCGTTTGGGAGGGAGGCGGACGCCGTGTGGAGGCTCGCCCTCGAGGGGGACTTGTACACTGCGATGACGCTGAACGGATTAATCTACTCCGCGGCATTCGGGTACGAAGCCGGGCAGAAGGCGGCTGCGGAGGCCATGAAGGCCGGGGCGATAGCCGCCGGGCTATCCGGGACCGGGCCGGCTGTCGTCGCCATCGGCAAGGGCGCATCCGAGAGGATAACCGGCGCGTGGGGCAGGCTCGGCGGCACGGTGATCAAGACCAAGACCAGCTCGCTGAAGGCGTCGGTCATATGCTGAGCCGTGCAGTTTTAAAACGCCCGGTCTGCAATAGTGTTCGGCGGCGTATGCTGTTTTGGCGGCGGGTTTTGCGCGTTTCCCTTTTATAGGCTTTTAATGAGGGTTTTTATAGTATTAAACCTAATTTAACGGATTTGTCGTTTGTCCGGCAGGTGCGTATTGCCGGGTAGTCCTGATTAAAATGGCCGAGAAGAAAGGGGAGACTGCGAAACACCACGTGGAAAGCGAAGCCAAGAAGCACCACGTGGAAAGCGAGGGCAAGCACCGCGCAGCCCGCAAGCCTGCTGAAAAGGCGCAGTCGCCCGAAGAGGCGAAGAAGAAGCTGATGATGGTGATCGCGGTATGCGCGGCCGTCGTGGTAGCCGTGGTCGTGCTGGCCATAGCGCTGTACAGCGGGGCACCCCCGGCAAGCCCGCAGCCCCAGCCGGTGCAAGACGGCAACAAGCTCTCCAGCCTGCTTTCAGACTCGGTTGACGCATTGTCGGCAATAAAGCACGCGAAGGTGGATGCGACAATCACCATGGATATGACAGCGACGACCTTGCAGGGCTCGCAAAGCGCGAAGTCGACCCTCAATGCGGCCGCCCTGTATGACGTCGCCAACAAGAGGATATACCTATCGGCAAAGAGGAACGACAACGGCGTGGAGGGCGTGACTGACGAGATGTACCTGATAAACAACACGCAGTATGCAAAAATCGCCGTGGGGGAGAAGGTCATATGGGTGAAGGAGACGTCTCTTGTCGACGCGTGGGGCGCGTTTGACGTGGGCTCGATAACGGGGGCCCTGGGCACGGTAAACGGAAGCGCCGCCGGGACGGAGACTGTCAACGGCAAGCTTGCAGAGAAGATAAGGATATACCCCGACGTCAGGTCGCTCGTGAGCCAGCTCATGGCCGGGCAGTACGCGCAGATGGCGGCCATGGGAGCCACCGAGGCGGACATGCAAGAGGTCACGGACATGGTCGTCAAGTCTGTCAAGAGGGTGAATGCTTACATATGGGTGGACAAGGCGACCTCCCTGCCCATAAGGCTGGAGGGCGAAGCGCTGGTATCCGTCAACCTCGAGGAGGCGATGGGCATCGCAGGGGCCGGGACGTCTGAGATGCTTATGAAGGTCGTTATAAACGCGGATTACGAAGCGGCCGTTGACGTGCGGCTGCCGGCTGAGGCGGCTAACGCCATGGGGATGGAAGAGGCGTACGCGGAGCTCATGGAGCCCTATTGCGGCAACGGGCTATGCGACGGCAACGAGACCATAGCCGACTGCCCGCCCGACTGCGGGGCGGTGGATGATAGCGATATCGAGAGCGACCTAATAGAACTAACATAAAAAATGCCGGCAAGCATCGAGCGCGGATCCGGAAGCGGGAAGGGCAAGGCGGTAATGCTTTTAGTGATAATCCTGATAGGCGGGCTCACTTTCGCACTCCTCTCGGGCAAGCCAAGCCAGGTTGACAGCGCGAGTGACTTGCTGGCACAGGCCGAGATTGCCGTCGGGAAGATAACCTCGGAGAGCTTCACCTTTGACGGGGCGGTGGAGGCGGACTCGCCGTTCAACTACTTTACCATAGCGACCACCGGCGACGGGAAGATAGACTCGCTGAACAAGAGGATGCACCTCAAGCTGAACCTGGCAAACCCGCAGGCGCCCAGCGCCCCGGGGCTGTCCATAGAGAGCTACACCGTAAGCGATGTCATCTACACCAACGTCGACGGCACGTGGATTAGGTACAACGCCACGCCGGACCTTTGGGGCCAGGCGCACTTCGCGCAGAAGCTGGTATACTTGGCCAAGAAGTTCGACTCCTCGCTGGCAAAGAAAGAGGTCGTGAACGGCAGGAACACCTTCAAGGTGGCGGTCACGCCGACGATGCAGGAGCTTATGGAGCTTGTCGGCACGATGGACCCGGGGCTCATGAAGCAGTCGGGGATAGACCTCAGCAACGTGGGCAAGGGCGTCGACAGGGGCGTGAGGTCCATACTGATAACCATCTGGATAGACGAGAGGGAGTACCTGCCGGTAAAGGCGGATTTCCTGCTTGAGGTCGGCAGCCAGATGCTCAACCCCTCGGGGACCGGAGTCATGCCTGTGGACGTCACGATATCCGTGAGCGTCAACTTTGACTTCAAGACCCCGTTCAACGTGGTCCTGCCGGCGGCCGCGAACAGCGCGGTGCCTATCTAAGTAGGGCACTGCGAGCGTGTTAATTAGCGTGTTAATTAACTTAGCGCAGCCTGTGGTTTTAGCCCTTTTAGCCGTTGGACTGCACATTGGCCGCAGTAAACCGGGGACCGATGACTGAAGACGCCCCTTACCCAAGACTCCAGACTGAAGACACAAGACAGATGACCACCGCTCACCGCTCACAGGGAGGGGGGCTTTTTAAGATACCTCGGTGAAATTAGGGGGGAAGCGACATCAAACGGCGCACAAAGTGACACCAGAACAGCGCATCAGGAACATCTGCGAGGCGAGCGGCCTTGGAGAGGGGGAGATTAGGGAGCTCATAGAGCGGAAGAAGGAAGAGGCAGCAGGCCTGCTGACCGACCACGGCGCCATGTATGCCCTTGAGAAGGAGTACGGCATCGGCGGGGACAACGAGGCGGCTGAATACACCCCCATAACGGACCTGAAGAGCGGCATGAGCAACGTCAGCGTTGTCGCGGTCATCAGGGACATGCGCCCGATAAAGAAGTTCCAGACCGAGAAGAGGTCGGGCCAGCTCGCGAGGATGGTGCTCGCCGACGCCGGGGGCGAGGCGAATGCCGTGTTCTGGGACAAGGCGGCCGAGATAGCCAATTCGGACAAGATAAAGCTAGGTTCTTTGATAGCGATAAGGAACGGTTACACTAGGGAGGGCCTGGACAAGAAGCCGGAGATACACGTTGGCGGGCTGTCCCGCGTGTTCCTCGACCCGAAGAATGTGGACCCGAAAGTATTGAAGGGCATGCCGAAGGTGGAGGCGGACAAGCTAAAGAAGATAGGGGAGCTGAAAGAAGGGGACGTCGCCTCGACGCAGGGGAAGGTATTATACTTATATGAGAAGTCGGAATTCGACCGCGCTGATGGGAGAAAGGGGCAAAGGTCGAGCATGATAATAGGGGACGAGACCGGGAAATTGAGGGTGGTCCTATGGGACGCAAATGCCGACCTGATAAGCGGGTTTGGGGAGGGCGGCGCGGTCAGGGTCGAATCAGGGCAGGTCCGCCAGGGCAACAGGGGCCTTGAGATACACATAGGGTCAAGGGGGCGGGTAGTGCCGTCGGATGCCAAGATAGATGTAGAGGCGGGTGCAGCAGGCTCCGAGGCAAAGACCCTCAAGATAGCCGAGATACAGCCCAGCCTGCAGAACGTTTCGGTCGCGGGCAGGGTGATGAGGATACTCCCGATAAAGGAGTTCACGTCGGGCGAAAGGTCCGGAAAGCTCGCGTCGCTGATACTAGTGGACGAGACCGGCACGACAAGAGCGGTGCTCTGGAACGAGAAGACCGAACTCGCCAAGGACCTCAAACAGGGCGACGTCGTGATGATACGGAACGGGTACACAAAGCAGAGCCTGAACGGGGAGGCGGAAGTGCATCTCTCACAGAGGGGCTCGCTTTCAGTGAACCCGGCGGATGTTTCAATCCCCGAGATGCCGGCGCTCATGAACATGCACGCTACGGAGAAGAGCATAGGCGACGTGCAGCCGGATGACAAGAATTTGAGCTTGACGGGCAAGATAGAGGACGTCGACCGCGGGAAAGTCGTCTTTGAGATATGCTCCGAATGCGGCGCGAGGATAGAGAACGTCGCCGGGGAGTGGCTCTGTGATGTCTGCGGCGAGACGGAACCGGCTTATGGCATGGTCGTGAGCTGCTCGATCTCCGACGGCAGCGGCGATGTCCGGGCGGTCTTCTACAGGGATCTCGCAGAAGAGCTCACCGGCATGAGCGTTCCGGACGTGCTCAACCTCATAGGCCAAAGCGGGAACGAGATGGAGCCCGTGTCCCAGATAAGGGGCGAGCTCGTGGGAAAGACCGTCAGGATTACCGGGAACGCCCGGTACAACGACTACCAGGACAAGCTGGAAGTGATAGCCACCTCGATCTCCGAGGTATCATCCTCAAACACGCCCAAGAAGTCTGCCTCCAAGAAAAAGGAGGATCTCCCAGAGGTGGTGCCAAAAGAGCTCCTAGGTGACGAAGATATCGACATCGAGGAGATCACCCTGGAGGAATGAAGATGACAAAGAATAAGATAGAGAATCTAGAGGAGTTGCCCGGCGTCGGGCCGGCGCTCGCCGACAAGCTCGTCGAGGCGGGCTATAAGGACATAATGGCGATAGCGGCCGCTTCGGCCGGGGAGCTGAAAGAGGCTATAGGAATGGGCGAATCAACGGCCAAGAAGATCATAGCCGGCGCGCAGGACGCGCTGGAGATGGGCTTTGAGTCCGCGATCGAAGTGATGAAGAAGCGCGAGCAGGTGGGCAAGATAACCACGGGAAGCGCCGAGTTCAACAAGATAATGGGCGGGGGCATCGAGTCCCAGGCGATAACGGAATTTTACGGCAAGTTCGGGTCTGGGAAGTGTGTGGCCAAGGAAACGCCCGTCATCTACACGAACGACTCCCTTGCGCATCTGGAGACGATAGAGGGCGTGTACGAAAAGTACAGGGCGGTCTATGGTGAAGAGGCGTTCGATGGCGGGTACATAGTCAAGACGCCCCCTGTAAAAGTATTGGGGCTGACAAAAGACGGGATATTGCCTACGCAAGCGGAATCAATCTACAAAGAGCACGTCGAGAGGCTCTTTGAGATAACGACTGCAAGGGGCAGGGCAATGCGCGTCACAGGCCCGCACAAGCTGCTGTCCTTCAGGGACGGCATGGCCTGGGTGCCGGCCGGGATGCTGGAAATGGGAGACCTGATAGCGTGCCCGCGCACGACCGCGCTGGAAGCCGACTGTGCCCTGACCGGGGACGACGCATATTTCCTGGGCATGTTCGCCGCCGAGGGGACCTCAAACCCGCTAAGCATCTCCACCAGCTCCGCGGGGACGCGGGACTGGCTGGCCGGCTATGTGAAGGGGAAGTTCGGCTACGAGCCGACCATCCGGACGGACAAGCGCAGGAGCACCGCCGTGTACGCGATATTGCTAAGGAACAGCACTGCCAAACTCCTTGGAGGCCTGGAAAAGACGGACTCGGGGACCAAGTTCGTGCCGGAATCGGTATTATCCGGCGATGCAGGCATAGTGTCCTCGTTCGTCGCGGGATACCTTGACGGGGACGGGTACATCAACAAGCTGCACATGGAGGCCGTCACAAAGAGCGAGAAACTGTCCTCCGGCGTGGCATACCTATTGATGCGGCTCGGGATATCGGCGACTATGCGGGAGAAGCACATAGACGGGCAAAGGTACTTTAGATTGTTTGTGGTAGGCAGGGACAGGGAGCTCCTTAACTCGCTGCCTTTCAAGGAGAAGCATGCGGGGTATGCGCCGAAGAACAGCGCATACGGGTATTCAGGCAGGATAATAGAGTTCCTGCAGGAGACCTACAATGCTTCGATTGGCGGCGGCCGGGGGCGGCTTGCTAAGGAGGTCGGCAGGAAGAAGAGCGGCAAAGACGCCTCCTACCACTACCTGGTCCAAAAGGGGTACCGGGAGAAGTCGATGAGCGATGAGACGCTTGCGAAAGTCGCCAAGATATTCTATGACGGCCTTGAACAGCTGGACGAAGCCATCGGCATCGCCGAAAAGCTGGAGTCCGCGACGCGCGAGGAGTTCTTAAGGCTGCATGCCCTCCTGCCGTTCGCGTTCCGCCCGCTGGCCGAAAGACTCGGAGCCACGAAGAGCTGCCTTGGCAACTACGCCAACAGGGGGCTCCCGAAGGATCATGAGACCAGGGTGCGGCTGAAGGCCGCGATCCTGGCGGAGCTTGAGGTGCGGAGGGAAAGGCTGGACTTTGGGCTGAAGACCATAAAGAACCTGTCGAACTTCAACTTCGACGAGATAAAGGGGGTCCGCGAGGTGGAGTACAACGATTATGTGTACGACTTTGTCGTGCCGGAGGGCCACTCCTTCATCGGCGGGACGATGCCTACTGTCTTCCACAACACGCAGATGACCCACCAGCTCTCGGTGAACGTGCAGCTGCCAAAAGACAAGGGCGGCCTTGATGCAAACGCGCTGTACATAGACACCGAGGGCAGCTTCAGGCCGGAGAGGATAGTGCAGATGGCCGAAGCCCTTGAGATGGACCCGCAAGACGTCCTGTCGAGGATAACTGTGGGCAAGGCTTACAACAGCGACCACCAGATGCTTCTCGCGGAAAAGGCGGAGCAGATAGTGGACGACAACAACGTCAAGGTCGTGATAGTCGACTCGCTCACGAGCCACTTCCGGTCGGAGTATGTCGGAAGGGGGACTCTCGCCGAGAGGCAGCAGAAGCTGAACAGGCATCTGTCGGTCTTAGGAAAGATGGCTGATACGCACAACCTCGCGGTCATAGTCACAAACCAGGTAATGGCGTCGCCCGGGCTCCTCTTCGGCGACCCGACTGAGCCCGTGGGCGGCCACGTCCTCGGCCACAAGAGCACCTTCAGGATATACCTGAGGAAGGGGAAGGCGGAAAAGAGGGTCGGCAAGCTCATAGATGCACCGCACCTGCCGGACGCGGAGTGCGTGTTCAGCGTGACAGAGGACGGGATTGGAGATTAAGGTCTCCGGTCTGCAGTTTACGGTTCTCAGAAAACTGTGAACCGAAGACTGCAGACCGCAATATTCCTCCAGAAAAAGCAATCACCATTCAGTTAAGCGCAATTGCGCCTTGCGGTCTATGGTGGCCCACCTCTTCCTGACAAAGTCCGGGAAGCAGCGGTGCTTCTTCCAGTGCTCGTCGATCCACCTCTTGGTCACCGGGTCGCCGGGGTAGCCGCTGCCTAGGTCACCGTGGGTCTTTGAGAGTTCTTTTATCTCCCTGTCGCGGGTGACTTTGGCGAGTATCGATGCCGCGCCCGCCGAGAGGTGGTTCAAATCGGCCTTGTGCTCCGCATGCATCTTAGGCTGTTTCTTGCAAAGGTTTAGGATATTTTGCGCATAGCGCGCGGGGATCGTGTCCGGGCAGTCGACGTAACAGACGTCGGGGGTTATGTCCAGGAGGTCTATCATCTCTGCAGTTTTTATCGCCTCGACGTCGTTTAAGGAAGCGGTCTTCATCCACTCGTTGATGTCAGAAGCGCTTAGCGAGAGTATCCGGTGGTCGAGGGCGGTTTCTTTTATCTCGTCGAACAGTTCTTCCCGGGTGCCCGCATCGAGGAGCTTGGAATCTGTCACGCCCAGCTGTTTTAACCGCTTCTCGCCCTTTTCATCTACGACTACCGCGGCAAACACCATCGGGCCTATGACAGGCCCTCTTCCCGCCTCGTCGATACCGCAGATGAGCATGGTTAGGTTATGGGTTTAAGGAGAAAAGATATCCAAGCGGGCGGCGATATTGGGTTTTGACTCCGCGGCTAATAGTCGGCGGTGCAGTGGCCGTCAACGCATTTGCCATAGATGCCGCAACCATGTCCGATACACTGTGCGTCGTCAGCGCAACTCTGTGCGCGACATAGTAGTCTATCTATATGTCCGCCGTTATAATCGTCCTCCACCCAGCGGCCCTGTTGTGGCGCGGACCCGAATGCCGCTATCACGCCTGCCAGGAGCAGGAAGAAGACTATGAATAGCGTTATGAATGCCAACCTAAGATCCTTGGCCGCCTTGTTGCGCTTCAGGCACCAGAGCGCGACGATGATGAATGCGGCTATCGTCAGGATGTTGGCAAGCCCTATGAGCACCAGGGTCCTCTGCGGCACACCCTGCTTGTAGAACACCATGTTGCCGGCTATGAGCGAGGCGGCGCATGACACGACAAGCGCGAGCAGGATGAAGAATAGGACCTCGTTCCTGTAGACGGCCTCCGCAAGGGACACACCGAAAGGCTGTGAGTTCTGTATCCAGAGGTCCTCGTAGAACCTGCTGGAGTCGGTGTTTATAGCTATCTGCGTGAACCTCCTTTGCATCTCGGTATCGGCCCGATCATTGGTGTAGTAGTTGACCTGCGTGCCGCCGGCTATTTCCTCATACACCTTGGGCGATACGTAGCCGAACACATAGATGTTCACCGGTATGGTCCTGCCGCCGTACAGGCTCGTCGGCTTCAGCGGGAAGTAGAGTTCGGAGGTCGGGAACGTGACCGAGACCGCAATGAGCCGCTTACTGGCGGCCTGGTGCCGCTCCCGGAACTCTGTGTAATTCGAAAGCCAGCCGACGACGAACGAGTACTCCTTGCCCGTATAAAAATCGAGCAGGCTCACCGCATCCTGCGGCAGGGCAAAGCCCCGCGCGTTGAGGTAGTCCCGCAGGTCCGTGCCGCTCTCGGCGCTCACAAGCTCGGCCGTGATGCCGTAGAGCTCCGCACGCTGGTAGACCGTGACGCCGCCCGTGGCGTTGCTTAGCATCTGCACGCCGCCGCCGGCAGCCTTCGAAAAGCCAGCCGTGGACGTTGACATGCCCGATATCAAGTACCTTAGCGTCGGCACGATGAGCAAATCAGGCAGGGTAAATGCGATTTTATAGACCCTCTCCTTCGCTTTTATAATGAGGTCGTCGCCGGAAAACTGCGGCACGTCCAGGTTCAGGTTCATGTTAGAATCCTGAGGGCGGGCCGGAACCGGGAATATCCAGACCGCCTCCTCTGCATCGGCGGAGTCCCTGACGGCCACTGCGATGCTTAGCCTTTCCTTGCCGTTGTTGTAGTCTATCAGCGCTGTCTGCCCCTCCTCGGCCAGCAGGGACCACTCGCTTTGGGTTAGGCCCGTGTCCGGCTCGACGTAATGGCGGCGCATCCAGATCCCGCCATCTGCGGAGATTAATGGTATGAGAAGCAGCGCAAGCACTATCGAAGCCGCGAACCCGGCTTTGGATATTCGGCGCATGCATAGATTAAGCGGGGGTTTTAAAAAGCGGCTGAGCGGGTCTAAGGAAGATTTAAGCGAGGGTTTGTGGTATCGGGGTAGGGGGTTATGGCAAAAATGTAGTACCTAACCGGTTTAAGGAAATGCATTTACTGACGCATGTTTTTGAGAAAATGTAGTACCTAACTCGGGCTTGCTTAAACCCTGCGCACGAAAACGGGACTTCCTTAAACCTGGCAATAATTCTTATCCAGCCCCCGGTTAACTACACATGCAATCCAGGCTGCACCCCGAGAGCTTCAAGGAGCTGAAGAGGGAGTTCGGCTGGAAGCCGGTGCATGCGGCAAGCCTGGTAGGGCAAGTTGGGTATGTAAGGGTTCTACCCGAATTTTTCAAGGAAGCATACGAGGATCGTGTGGGGAAGAGCATAATCTTCGGTGAGCCAAAAGAGGTTCTCAAGGACCTTGTCAGAGGATACCGGCGGTGGTTTGTGGAGCATCCCGATAAGGCCCATGTCTTCCCGATGGCCGGGACTGCGTTCCAGGAGATTTTCGCACGGGCCGCTAATGAGGCCTTTGGTACACATGCGAGAATAATCAAGTACCCGGCCAGTCGTTACGAGAAAGAGGTGTTCACCGAACACGAACGGGATTTCGCGCGAAAGCTGGGTTTGGACAGGGGAATCGTGATGCACGATTATGTCCATTATGGCGGGACGCGCAGTAACATAGCAAAAGCCGCTGGCCTCGACCCTAAGGACGTTAAAGTCCACAGGCTACGGGAAGCACAGGTTAGATTTGAGCGGGCCGTGCGCGTCCCGCTGCGGGGCCACAATGTCAGCGTATGGCCATATCGCCTCATCGACAAGTGTTTACATATCAAGGGGGGTATGATGCTGACGGTACCCGGAAGAGGGGGTAACGTACTGCCGCAGGAAGAGCGCAAGTTCCTTAGGGACGCCATCTACGCGTCGGGCTACGCGGCGGCCAAGGAGGTGCTTGCTGAAGAAGCAAAAGAATCTGCGGAGAATGCGAAGGGCAAAGCGAAGAAGCTGCGCTCCCCGATCTTCGCAGATTCGAAGTAAGGCTGTGCGGGCTTAAGTTGCGCTACGCCTTCTTCTTCGCGCCCTCAAGCAGCTTTTCCATCCTGCCGACAAAGTCCCTGGCGACTTTGAGTGCCTCTTCGGCGTCGGAGCCGTC
>JBFYKJ010000086.1:0-28663 GCA_041306005.1 Candidatus Altarchaeota archaeon
CACAATGGACCGAGTGACCTTCTCGATACCAAACGAGTTGAAGGCTAGCCTAGCCAAGTACCCGGATATAAACTGGCCGATGGTGGTGAAGAAAGCGATAGTCGAAAGGCTGGATTATCTAGAAGGATTCGATCGGCAATCAAAACAACGCGCGCCTTCGCGCGCGAGTTTTTCCTAAAAAGCTAAACTAATAAACGGTAAAATGGCGAGCATGATGGTCCCCCTGGAAGCAGGGCTGAGGGAGCGCATGGAGTGCTTAGGCTGGGTGAATTGGTCATATGTGGCCCAGGAAGCGTGCATGAAGCGGAGGATATTCGAGGATTATATGAGGGGTGGCAGCGTTTCGGATGAGGATAACGCCTTCTGCGAGAAGCATGACTGGCATCCGGTCGATTGGCTGCCGCTGAAAGAAGAATTCATAAAGGGCATCAAAGCCGCCAGGAAAGAGAAGTCTATACCCCTAAAGTCCGTCTCCGATATATTCGACTAAGATGGGGTATTCTTACGAGATGAAGCCTTCTTGCAGGAAGGACATCAATAAGCTCTGCAAGAAGAATGCCGAACTGAGGAAAGCGATAGAGGGAAAGATCTCGGAGGTCATGGAACATCCCTCGCACTACAAGCCGCTGCAGTACGACCTCGCCGGGGAGAGGCGCGTGCACATAATGAAGAGCTTTGTGCTGGTCTTCATCATACATGAGGAGGGGGGCTTAGTCGAATTTGTCAAGTTCGACCATCATGATAATGCTTTCCGGCGGTGATGACGGTCGCCGGCGCCTTTTGGGCCCGCATTTGGGCCGATCCATTAATGATGCTACCGCTGGTGGGGCCTGTAGAGCTTCTCCCCGGCCTCGCGAGAAGACTTATGCATGCTCGCGAAGTTAGCTGCATCCTTGCGCATCCGTTCCCACCTGGCTGCGCCGAGGCTCAAGACGTTGGCTGCGAGCGCAATTCGGGTGCGCTCAAGGTCCTTGGGGTTTGCGCCCTTCTGCGACTGCTCGTTTATGTGCTCGTAAAGGCCGCGAAGCTCAGTCAACTGCTCAGGCCCAAGGTCCTGCCCTTTAGGGATCTTGTGGAATTTCCTTAGCGCCTCGTATATCTCGGCCTCGCCCGGGTGCTTAAGCACGTATCCCGCGATGTCTGTCTTGTCCATTTTAGCTATCCGCGCTCATTGTTTGTTTATGAACCTGAATGGGTACTTCTTCATCTTGCGGAGCCGGGCCGCTTCTATCTCGCCGCGGATTTTCTTCTCTGTCCTTGTCATCTTCGGCCCGCGATCCGGCCGCCTGCCGGTCGCGCTAGAGGGGTTGTGGTACGAGCCCTTTTTCGGTGGCATGTTGGGGTTAGACGTGTGTATAGTAGATAGTTAGACATATGTACGGTATATAAAGGGGTGCATGGTATATCAATTAATGGCTGGATCGGCTGCCCTGCCTGCCGCCTCTCTTGCTGGAAAGGAATATCACTCCAATCACTACGGCAACGACTCCTATTAATATTAAGGGGGTGCTGTCCTGCTGGGGCGCTTCGGGAGTTGCTTCGCCGGATGCCCCAAGCGCCGCGGCGATGGCATCTGCCGTCGGCGTTTCCCCCGGCAGCAGGTCCGGGCAGTCGAGCATGACCTTGGTTATGGACATCTGCGTCTCGCCGTTCAATGCGCCCGGCGGGAACGAGAGCGACATGTCGCCAAGAGCGATGCTCCCCCCGTTTGGGCCGACGGTTTTTGACTCCTTCTCCAGCTCCGAGATGCCGCAATCCGAGCGGATCTCGCCGTCCTCGTACCGGTAAACGCCCATGCGCGAGCCGGCGCTGAAATCCTCGCCCTCGTTCTTGAGCTGCATGACCGCAGGAAGGGCGTAGTCCATCTCCGGCAGGAGCATGTAAGCGATGCCAGACCGTGTGAGGCCGGGTGACATGCGCGTCATGTAGACCGACGCCCGGCCCCTTAATATATTAGAGGAGTCTTCGGAGATCAGCTCCCTTGATGACTCATGCACGCTCCTCTCGCCCGGCTCTTTTGCGATCGCCCATACGTCTTCGCCCGCCTCGGTTGAAAGCTTCTCGTAGTCTGGCGTGGATACTATAGTGAACATGTAGGTAGTGCCCTCATCAAGCCCTGTCAAGCGGACGGTCCATTCCTTGTTGTCGGCGCTCGTCCTCTGGCTTTTCGGCGGGTACTTCAACTCGGATGGGTAGCCCGACGGCCAGTAGATGGGAAGCTGCGGGGCGGCGTCGCTCGTGGCCCAGGTTATCGCCGCCTCCTTGCCGCTGCGCGAGACCTCTGGGCCGCTGGCTATCCGATTCCCTTTCACTTCGGGGGCGGCGTAACCGGATTTTAGCTGCCACATCGTCTCGCCGCTTGCATCCGCGAGCAGCCCCCCGCCCCCGCCGGAGAGGTACACCCGCTCGTCCATTATCAGGAACTCGTAATCGCTTTCTTTGAGGATGCCTGAAAGGGAGGCAGTCCAGGACAATCCATCGTCCGCCGCCTCGTCGTGCGAGTAGCCGTCTATCCCTATCGAGCCCGCGTGCCGGTACACCAGCTGCAGTGCGCCGGGGGGCACAACGCCGCTCATCGTCCAGGTTATCCTCGCGGTGCCCGCTTCCAAATCCCGCGAGGCCTCGGGGGCGCTTATGAGATACAAGCCCTGCGGCCCCTGCGGCATCACCGCGGCCCCGGGCGCAAAGACAGGCTCGGGCAGGGCCTTCATGTCTCTCTCAAGCGGCTCGGCGCATGCGCAGTAGCCGCCACCGCCAAATAGGCCCTTCTTGTTCTCTTTCGCGCCCTTGCCAGTCGGGCACATGAGGTCCGTTATGCTGTCAAGGTCCTCGTCGGAGGCCAGCTTGTCACAGGAGGGCATCTCAGAACGGTAATCCTTGCCTATCCCCTTTTTCTGCTCGGTCATGTCAATGGTCGCGCAGCCTGAAAGCCCGGATATGAAAGTCGCGCCCGCGTCCTCGCGGTAGAGGCCATAAAAGCCTACGGGGTAGACGTCCAAGTCGCCTGCACCCACGGTCGAGCAGGAATCCATCATCAGCACGCTTGCGGTGCCGCCACTCTCCGGGTAGCTGCAAAACACGCCGTTCTTGCCTATGTACATCGAGTCGCCGTCCACTACCACCGGCAATAGCCCCTGGGGGACATTCTCGCTTCTTTCAACGAATTCAGACGACCTGTGGCAGTTGTACATCTTCGCAAGCTCTATCTTTTGCTCCCCGGAGCCGGAGAGCTCGGCGAAGAGCTGGTAGGCAAGGCTGCCAGTCCTGTTGTCTTTGAGCCTCTTGAAAGCGATGTCAGCAGAGGTTATCACCGTCAGCGCGGACTTCACCCCATTCGGGTCTGTGCCGCCTTTGAGGACGACCTTAGCAAGCGAGCCCAGCCCGTCGCCGTCTATGACCCACGTCGGCCGGCTATGCGTATAGATGCCGTGCCAGCCGGAGGTGTAATAGTTGCTGACTGAGGCGTTGTCCTCGCCAAAATACACGAGAAGCCCCGTGTCCCAGTCCTCGGTTTTGTAGTAGGTGATGCGCGGCTGGTCGATGATGCCTAATGTGCCCATGCGCCTGGAAAGGTCGTCAACCGCGCCGCGCAGCGCGCCATCGCTGTTGCCCGCAACAAGGATTGTCGCCTTGTTGTTCATCGGCGCACAACCCCGGTAAAAACCCGCGCCGCCGAAGAACGCGCCCGTGGACTTGCCCTGCGCGTCGACGTCCTGGAATAAATAGCGGTCTTTGGAAAGCGGGACTATGTTATAGCCGGAAGACTCGTAACACACCCTCGGAAGCGCGCCGCACTTCGGGGACCAGAGCTCGATGACTGTCGTGCCGCCGGGCGCGATGTTGCCCGCCTCGCGGCCCTCGCGGTCAACGAACCTGGCGCCCGCGGTGCCGATGCCTGCGGGGCCCAGCAAATCCTCGATAGGCCTTAACGTTACAATGGCCGTCCTGTTGCCTGTGCCCCACAATGCGGCGGATCCCTCCGACCCGAGCGATGCGTCGAAGATGCTATTGACTAACCCGCTCGCCAGCGTGCGCGCGTTGGAATCGTTCGCGCAGAACGTCACGATGACCGGGCCGCCGGCAGACGGGTCTGCGGGGGCCTGCAGGGCGCATGCTCCGGCAGAGAGCATTGCCAGGGCCAATACGCATAGGGCGATGCGCTTCATGATATAGGTTTAGGGAGATATTCATAAAAAGAGGTATTTGCCCATAAAAAGAGCTATTGGCCCATAAAAAGAAGTATTGGCCCCAAGCTCAAGCTAAGATAACATAATAAGGGGCCGAGTCCGAGATTTGAACTCGAGTCGCCGGATGTCTGCAACCGCGCCCTCACGGACGCTCAGCACCCCCTTCTTTGGGCGTGAGGAACCGAAGGTTCCTACGCCCAGGTTCACTTTTTGTGAACCTCGGGGGTGAAGCACCTTTCTTTGGAAGAAAGGGGCCCCCACAGTCCAGCAGGATAACCAGGCTACCCCAACTCGGCCGCGATGTTATACGCCCTTTCAGGCGGCTATTTTGAGCATAACGGAAGAAAAAGGGGCTCAGAAATGGGCGGATTACAGCACCTCGTTGAACTCGTCCACAGAGAGGTTAGCATCCCGGATAAGAGCCCTCAAAAGACCGCGATCCAGCTGCTTGTGGTCGGGAATCGAAAGCGTAGTCACCATCCCGGGCGTCTTCATGATTATGTGGCTGCCCTTTGCCCTGCGCTCGACATGCCAGCCGAGCTTTGAAAACGCCTTTACCGCGTCTCGCCCAGAAATAAGGGGAACGCCGGCCATCTACACTTCGACTTCCATGGCGCCCAGCTGCTCCGCGTGGACTATGAGGTCCGCGTCCTTTGCCGAAAGGCAGCCGCGGATGGCGTCCTGTATGTTCTTTACCGCTTCCTCTATCGTCGCGCCCTGCGAATGGCAGCCGGGGATTGCAGGGCAGTGTATCACATAGCCAAAGTCCTCGCCCTTTTCCACTATGACCCTGTATATCATCTTGACAGCTATTTTGAGCCTAACGGAAGAAAAAGCCTGAATAATATCGGGTCTTGGCTGAAAGCTTTTTATCCCCCTTTGGTATAGAATAGCATAGTCCGCTTCCGAAACCCCGGGGTCCGCCCGGGTATCGGAAGATGAAACACGTTGTTGAAAAAGCGCCTCCTGCTTTTGCGTCGTTAGACGAGATATTGCTAGATTTCCGGCAGAGCGACAGCCCTACACAGGCAAGGCCGGCCGGGAAGGTGACAGTAAAAAAGAAGGGTGCTGCGCTTGAGGGCTTAAGGAAACTATTCGCCAAGAAGCCCGAGGACAAAAACAGGCCCAACTGCGAGAGCGCGAAGAACGTCTCCGTATCGGGCACCTTAGAAAAGAGCGTCAGCATAGACTGTTCCGGCTGCGGGAACTCCTCTGACCTCGCCGACCCGGAGTGCAGGATGCGGTGCGCAAAGATCGTCGGGAGGGAAGGCTGCGCGAGGCTCGTCCTTGACGACGGGCTGTGCAAGAGGTCGTATGGGGAAATTGACGCCAAAAAACTGTCCGAATTATACGAGATAGCCGAGGGCATGCAAGTCGCGTTCCCTGAGGAATGCGGCCTTTGCGCGGTGGAGCACCAAAAGCAGGTGGAGGCCGTCAGGGCCATGGCGCTGAAGGACCCCATAAGGCTGCTGAAGTCCGGGATAGAAGTCGAGGACGAAGACCCCGGCATCAGCGTGAAGGGCGTGGCTAGGGAGATCTGCGCCGGGTGCAGGGAGCAGGCGGAGGCTGCGGTCAACAGTTCCTTAAGCCGGCTCGCTAAGTCGCGCATGGTGCGGGACTCCTCCTTCGCCCCGCTCGTCAGCCCCTTCTTCTCGAATTCCAGGATACTCTTCGAGCTGCCCGAGAGGAACAAGATAGAAGAGGCGTACGAGAGCTGCGGCGCGAAGGTGGTCCTCTCCAGGGGAGAGGAAGAGATGTACTCGGTATTCCCAAGGGAATACGGGTTTGGGAGGAAGCGGCTAAAGGTCATGAAGATGGCCTACGCCGAGGTTGTCAAAAAGCCGTGCGAGGATGAGCGGCAGTTCTCGTCGCTTTGCAGGTCGGAAGTGGCCAACGCGGCGTCGAGGCTCGGCTGCTCGTTCCAGGAGCACGAGCTGGCTGCGATGGCCGAAGACCTCGCCAGATGCACGATGGGGCTTGATGTGATCGAACTGTTATTGAAAGACCCGAACCTGCAGGACGTGTATGTCAATTCCCCGATAGACGCGACGCCGCTGTATGTGAAGCACCGCGACTTTGACGACTGCAGGACGAATGTGTATCTCACCGAGCAGGCGGCGAGGAACATGATATCCAAGTTCCGGCTCAAGAGCGGGCGCGCCTTTTCGGAGGTGTCCCCGATACTCGACATGGAGCTTCCCGAGTTCGGCGTCAGGGTCAACATCACCGGCCCGCCGGTCAGCCCGGACGGGCTGGCGTTCGCCTTCCGGCGCGCAAGCGAGGAGCCGTGGACGCTGCTCAGGTTCATAGAGAACAGGATGATAAGCCCGCTAGCCGCGGGGCTACTTGGAACGGTTGTGAACGAGGAATCCACCATACTCATGTGCGGGGACAGGGGGAGCGGGAAGACGTCGATGCTGACGGCGCTGATGAGCGCGATGCCTATTAAATATAGGATACTTACCTTGGAAGACACCTTTGAGCTGCCGGTCCCTGCGCTCGCAAGGGAGGGCGGCTTTAGGATACAGAGGATGAGGGTAAAGCCGCCTACGGCGACGGACTCGGCGGAGCTTAGCGCCGATGACGCCATGCGAAGCCTCCTAAGGATGGGCGACTCGGCGATAGTCATGGGTGAAGTCAGGGGTAAGGAGGCAAAGACTCTCTATGAGGCGATGAACGTCGGCGGGAGCGGGAACTGTGTTTTGGGGACTATCCACGGGAAGTCGCCTAGGAGCTTATTGGAGAGGGTGATTTTCTCTCTAGGCATACCGCCGCAGTCGTTCAAGGCGACGGACCTCGTCGTCATCGCCGACAGGATAAGGCCGGGAGGGGGGAGCAGGAGGCTGAGGAGAGTCTCGGAGATAGCCGAGGTGAGAAAGGACTGGGAGGAGCCCGACGCGGAAAAGGTGTTCGCTGGGCTGATGGGTTATGACAGGAGCGTGGACGAGCTGCTCCCGTCGCCGGCGATGAAAGACCCGAGAAAGTCGCAGGTCATCTGCAAGATAGCGAACAAGAGGGGGGTGAAGCCCAGCGTGATAATGAGGGATGTTGAGGCGCGGGCTGACGCCTACCGCCACGCGGTCGCGCTCTACAACAAGACGAAGAACCCAAAGCTCCTCTCGATGAAGGCCATCGTGGGGCTCAACCACAAATACCTGCAGCTCGTGGACGAGAGCATACGCGACTTCGGGAAAGCTGACTACGGGTTTGTCGCGGCAGAAGCCAAGGGGTGGATAAGCGATTTGGCGAAGGGGAAGGCCGGGATACCCGCAAACGGGGGAAAAACAAGTTAAGGGCAGAAAATGGACTACTCGAAGCTGTGCAGGGGGGCGCATAGGCTGGTCAAGGCGGATGTAAGAGACGGCGATGCTGAGAAATTAAGGGCAAGCCTAGACTTCCTCAGGGAGGGGGCAACGCCAGAGGAGGTAAGGAGCCTTGCCATTGCAACAGCCGGGCTGGCCGGTGCGTTCTGCGCTGTCCTGCTCGTCCTCCTCTCGCTCTTCCTCGGGTTCTCGGTGCTGTGGCTCGTCGTCTTCCCGATGCCCGCGGTCCTTTTCTTCTACCTAAGGAACTACCCCGTCTACAAGGCGGAATCGGAAAAGAAGAAGGCGCTGGCCCAGATGCCGGAGGCCGCAAGCTACCTGATGATGAGCCTGCGGATAAACCCGAATATAGAGAATGCAGTCAGGTTCGCGGCCGGGCACTCTTCCGGGCTGTTCAAAAAGCGCCTATCGGAAATCATATCTAACATCAGGACGGGGAGGGGGGGCGCCGAAGCCGGGCTTGAGAAACTGGCCGGCGACTTCGCCAAGTGGGACGAATTCAAAAGGGCTATGATGCTCATCATCGCATCGACCCGCGAGAGGACCGAGGACCGGAGGCAGGAGACTTTGGATAAAGCGTCGGAAGTGCTTCTAGGGGGCCTTGCCGCGCGCAGCGAGAGGGAGGCGCGCGGCCTGCACACACCTGTGATGGTAGTCTTCACCTTCGGGGTGATAATGCCGCTGATACTGATAGCGCTCGTCCCGTTCATGTCGCTCATGGGGATACAAGTAGGGGCGGCGGCTTTCGCTTTGTTGTATACCGTCGTCCTGCCGCTGATGCTCGCGGTGATGATAAGGTTCATAGCCTCTGGCAGGCCGGTGACTGTCCAGCCGCCGCGTGTGCCAACCGAGGCGGGGAAGGGGATGCGCCTGGCGATTGCGGCGGCGGCCGGCATCGGGCTGTGCGCGATGCTTGCCCTCCCGGGCCTGGGGGAGATGAGATACATGCCGGCGCTCTGGGGGGGCGGGGCGGCGGCGGGGCTTTTTTTGATGCTGGGGACTGCCGGGGTGAGAAAGACGCGAAAGAAGGTCAAAACGCTCGAGAACGAGTTCTGCGAGACCCTGCACCGGCTGGGCATCACGCTGTCCGAGGGGAGGCCATTGGAAGACGCGATGGCGTCTTCGGGCTCCGAGTACATGAAGCGCGCGGCCGGGAGCATAAGGTCGCTGAATACGGACATTCGCTCCGCGCTGTTTGATGAGACGTATGGGTCGCTAAGGGGGGTTTATTCCGACACGATAAGGGGGGTCTTTGAGATAATAACGTCCGTGTCGGAAAAGGGCTCCGATGCCATGTCAAAAGTGGCTTCCCGCATGTCCTCGCACATAAGGGATTTGAAAAAGAGCGAGGCTGAGATAGAAAGGGCGCTTGGCGGGGTCGTCTCGTCGATGAGGATTACGGCGATGGTTGTTGCACCACTGGTCGGCGGGCTCATCTCGAGCATGAGCGTGATAATGTCAAAAACCATGGAGAAGTCGCAGGCTGGTGGGCAGAGCTATATAGGCATGGGGGCGGCGGGGGCCTCGGGGATCGACCCGGCGATAGTCGCCGCGGTCATAGGGGTCTACGTAATGGAATCAGCCGCGATACTTGTCATGTTCGGGACCGAGATAATGCACGGCAACGACCGCGTGATGAAACGGCACAGGATAGGGATGGCGCTGCCCGTGTCGATACTCGTATTTACGATATGCGCGTGGCTGGCGAAAGGGATGCTCGGGGGGATTGCGAAGTAGGGGAGTTTATTAGCAGAATCGCAAATCTATTATGGGCAGGTTCACGGTAAGGCTCGAGGAAAGGCACGAGAGGATAATACAAAGGCTGATAAAACTAGGCGTCGCGAAAACCAAAAGCGAGGTCTTGCGCCTTGCTGTCGAGGAGTTGGGCAGGAAACGCGGGGTTATCTGAGTCCGGCTGCTTAGTCGTTTATAATTACTCCTTTGCCGCGAGCTTCACGTCCTCTGCCTTCACCGTCTTTCTCCCTGCATGCTTGGATAAGACGGTCGCCCGCTTTGCGAGCGCGTCGGCGTAGTCCTCGACGGCGTCTCGCATCGCGACTAGCGCGTCTTCTGATGTCCTCTCCGCCCCGGCTTTCTTCAGGACCCTCTCGAACGGTGCTGCAGGCAGTTCGGCCATAGGGGTAATTGGGATTTGTACGAGAAAAAAGGGTTAGCGCGCCTTTGGCCGGGCCTGCGGCAGGACGCCGTGTGGCATGTAAGTGGCGCGCACGCCCCTCGCCCTGAGTGCATGCAAGGTGTTGCCGACGCACTTGATAGGCACGCGGTTCTCTATCTCCTGCTCTTTCTCCTTCGCACGGCTCAGTATTCGCATTGCCAACTCGTCCCTTTTCCCGACAGGTTTCTTAGCGGCGGCCCTGAGCCCCTTTTCCACGCTCTCGTCCAGCCGTTCCAGCGAGCGGCGCCTGGAGAGGTGCACATCGCGCAGGAAGCCCTCCCCGGAGCCGTGCGGCAGTTTATCGTCGAAGAGCAGCCGCTGGCCGCCGACGCTGACGCTCTTGACGCCCGCTTCGGTTATTATCCTGTGGAATGCATCCCATCCGCCCTCGTTCGGCTCCGGCCGTGTTGGCCAGGTCTCGACGAAGTACAGCGGCGTGTTCTCCGGCGTGAAGCCGCGCTTGTTAAGCTCGGCAAGCGTGTCGCCCACATGACCCTCCTTCTCAAGGATTATGACCGGGCGCCCGCTCTTCTGCGACTTTTTCAGGAGGCCGGTCATGATGCGGTCGTAGCGCTCGCCGCCGTATTGCTCGTCGAGCGCTGTGTGGAACGGGTGCACCCAGACGATTGCCTTGTTGCCCGGTGCCTTGCGGCCGGGCGGCTTGGCGCCCTCGACCAGGGCCCTGAATTGGTCTTTCTGCTCGGCGTTAAGCTTCATCAGGTCGGGATATTCCATTGTTGGGGATGGCAGTGGATGACTCACTCCAAGAGTATCCTCTCGGCCATCGGGACGCAGTCAAGGACGTCCGATGCCGTTAGGGCTATGGACTTCTCTGAATAAGCGATGTCGCCGGCGACGCCGTTGACGAGGGCGGCAAAACACGCAGCGTTGAACGGAGTTACGCCCTGTGCGAGGAAGCCGGAACACAAACCAGCGAGGACGTCGCCCGTGCCACCCTTTGACATATAGGGGTTGCCCGAGGAGTTGTACTTTATGTCTGAATTTTGGGCTATCATATCCACATACCCCTTGAGAAGTATGATACACTTGCACTTCTTCGCGGCCTTTTTCAGGCTCTCTTCGTTGGCCTCAAGGCCGAATAGCGTCTTGAACTCCCCTGCGTGCGGCGTCAGGACCGCGTTCCCGCCCAGTTTTAGGAGTAGCGACTTCGCGGCCTTAAGGCCGTCCCCATCGATGACCATAGTTTTTTTCGCTTTCATCGCCGCCGTTATGACTGCCTTCGCCGCTACAACGCTCTTTGGGTCCGCGCCCATCCCGTTGCCGATGCAGAGGACATCGGCTTTCGGCAAGAGCCCAAGGACTGCCTTCACGTCAGGCTTTGACAATATGTACTCCGACTTTAGCGGATAGACTATCAAATCCGGCCCGAGGACCGCAATCCGCTCGGCCGGCTCCTCGGGCGCGGCTACGTATGATAAATCACATCCTGCCCTGAGCGCGGCCATCGCGGTGAAGTAGGGCGCGCCAGTATACTCTTTCGACCCGCCGACGACTAGCACCCTCCCGGCGCCCCCCTTGTGGGCGTCGTCCTTTCGCCTCGGGTAGCTGTATTTGAAGTCCCCCTTGCCGACGTGCGTTTCAGCCTTCTTCGGGATCCCTATCCCCGCCACTATGATCTTACCCGCGGCCTTGTTCCCGACTAGACCTTTCTTCGCCGCGTGCAGGCAGACTGTGACTGTGGGCTTTACCGCTACGTCTTCCACCTTACCCGTGTCTGGGTCCATGCCCGAGGGGGCGTCGACGGAGACTACCTTCTTACCCGCTTCTGCGGCCTTGTTCATCAAAAGTATCGCCTCCCTTGCAGGGGTGTTAATCCTCCCACGAAGCCCCGTCCCGAATATCGCGTCGATGACTACATCGCACTCGGAGAGGGCTTTCTCGAGCTCGGAAAGGTTATTCTCATTGAGCGGCGCCGGGCGGTAGTTCTTGGCCTTCTCGAAGTTGTCCTGGGATTCTGCGCTCTTTGGCTTCCAGAGGTAAAAGATGCGGGGCTTTGACTTGAGGTGGCGGGCCGCGGCAAAGCCGTCGCCGCCGTTGTTCCCCGAGCCGCAGACTATGACGAATGACGAGCCTAGTTTCCCCGCCTCTTCAGCTACGGCCCTTCCCGCGTTCTCCATAAGCTCCGAGACCGGGGTGCCGAACCAAACGGCGTTAGCGTCAAGGGCGCGCATCTCGCGGATAGTCATGGAATCCATTTTGGATGGCCGGTCTTGGCCGGATGCGAAAAGCAGCCGGCGTTTTGCCGGGTTTTTATTATTGCTCGCATAGATTACTTCTGAAGCGGTAAAAAAGCCTGCCCGGGCGCTGCCGGGCCGCAGCCAAACTGAACATGGACATCCTTGACAGGTACGAGAACAAGAAGATAGTCCTCGGGGAGCGGGGAAGGCCCGTTTACATCGTCGAGCCTTATCCTTACACGGACGACGAGAGGAAGCTGCTCGAGAACAGCGACAAGCTCTTCACCCCGCTTGAGCTGGAATCCGTCAGGAAGGAGCCCGACATCGGCTTGAGGAAGCGCGTCCTTTCGGAATACCTCAAGGGCAAGACCCCGCAGAGCAGGAACAGAGAGGCACTGATTGAGGGGATAATCAACAGGGTGATGGGGTATGGGGGGCTCTCCGAACTCATCAGCGACCCGAACCTGGAGGAGATAATGGTCAACGGGGTGAACCTGCCCGTTTTCGTATTCCACAAGAAGTACGGCATGTGCCCGACCAATATCGAATTCAGGGACAAGGACGAGATCTTCAAGATAATAAACCGGCTCTGCTGGCTGCACGGGAAGGAGATAAGCCCGATAATAGACATGTCGTCGATAGACGGCAGCAGGATAAACATCACGACGGAGCCTATTTCCATCCACGGCCCGACGATGACTATCAGGAAGCCTAAAAAACACCTGTTGACGATAACCGAACTGCTTGAGAACGGGACGCTCGACGTAGACGTCGCCGCCCTTTTGTGGCTCAGCGTCGAGGGCATGAGGATGCTGCCCGCAAACCTAATAGTCGCGGGGATGATAGGCTCTGGCAAGACCACGCTCCTCAACTCGCTTGCGATGCTCACGCCGCCCGAGGAGAGGGTGATAACTATCGAGGAGACGCCGGAACTCCAGCTAAGCGGGAAGGAGAACTGGGTGCCGCTCACGACGCAGAAGGGCTACGACATGGAGATGCTCGTGAGGAACACCCTGAGGATGCGCCCGAACAGGATAATAGTCGGCGAGATAAGGGGCGGCGAGGCGATGGCGCTCTTCAACGCCATGAACGTCGGGCACAAGGGGATGGGGACCCTCCACGCAAATTCCTCCCGCGAGGTCATCTACCGGCTTGAGAGCCCGCCGATGAACGTGCCGAGCATGATAATCTCAAACCTGGACCTGATTGTTATAACAAGCATCTTCAATTACCGGGGAAAGCCCGTCAGGAAGGTGACCGAACTGGCTGAGGTCGGGGGCGTCGAAAAGGACACTATCCTCCTCGGCCAGATATACCAGTGGGACCCGAAAAGAGACAAAGCCGTCGAGAGCGACCAGCTTGCGCCCACGGCATATTTGGACAAACTGGCGAACAAGCTGAGGATAAGCAAGAGGGCGGTCATAGACGAGCTTGACAACAGGCGGACGATACTAGCGAACCTGGTCAACGACCGCGTCTTCGGGTACAGCGAGGTCCTCGCGGCGATAAACGAGTTCTACAAGCAGGACTCCGAGACCGAGGTCGACGTGGCGAGGGACATCGCGCCGAAGAGAAGATAATGCGGCAGGGTTTGTCCCGAGCCCCAAGAACACGGTTTACTTTACTGAATCCCTCACGCTCTTCGCCCCGCGGTGCATCGCGGTGACGCCCGTGCTGGCAAGCTCCTTGACCCCGTAGGGCTGCATGAGGCGGACGAATGCATCTATCTTCTCCGGGTCGCCGGTTATCTCGATTATCATCGATGAGGGGGCGACGTCGACTATGCTGCCCCGAAAGACGTCGACGTACTGCGCTATCTCGGCCCTTGCGCTCTCCCTCCCGGTGTTGACCTTGACTAAAGCAAGCTCCCTGCAGACGGTTTCGCCTTCGCCCAGCTCCCTGACCTTGATGACCGGTATGAGCTTGTTCATCTGCTTGACGACCTGCTCGAGCTCGCCCAGGTCGCCCTTGACAGTGATCGTTATCCGTGCATAAGCAGGGTTCTCGGCCGGGCCGACCGTGAGGTTGTCCATGTTAAAGCCCCTTCTGGAGAACATGCCGGCTATCCGCTGCATTACCCCGGGCCGGTTCTCCACGAGGACCGATATCAGGTGCGTCTTTTCGTCCATGTCAAGCTTGTTTGCGCCAGCTATATGTTCTGCCCGCCGTGCAGCCTCTTCAGCTCCTTGAGCACCGCGCCGCTTCCGTCGGGGGCATTATAGTAAGAAAGCCGTGTGGGGTTCACATTGTCAAACCTTATCTCCGGGGCACCCGGATCTTTCTTGGCCGACCGCTTGAGCGATATCACGCCGCCTGGCGATATCGTAAAATTGTTTCCCGGAAAAAGCCCCAGCGCCTGCCCGCCGGGACCTTCCAGCTGTACCGTGTGAGCCGCCCCGGGGTCGTGGACCACGGTTATCTTCACAGGCAAGCCGGGCTTCACGTCCGCTGGGAAAAAACGGTCATTGAGCCTGACGGAGGCTTCCATCACCATGCTCCTCAATGGCCTTGGCCTAAACCGCCCGTGCGTCAGCGGGACGCGGCCCTCAAAGTGGTCGGCAATCGGTCTTAGCACATCGCTCGGCCCGACCCTTCCGGCACCCTTTCTTGACATTGCGGCCATTTTCATGAATCCAAGTCCAGCATCTTGTGGAGTATCCCGCCCGGCGGGACCATCGGGTAAACGGTCTCGTCGCGGTCTATGGCGACGTCGAGTATCGCCGGCTTGCCGGAGTCGATAGCCTCTTTCAGCGCGCCGGCTATCTCGCCCGGCCGCTCTATTCTCTTCCCCCAGCAGCCGTATGCGTCCGCTATCTTTTCAAAATCCGGGTTGTTCTTCAAGTCGGTCTGGGAGTACCTGCCGTTGTAGAACATCCTCTGCCACATGCGGACGTTGCCGAGCGCCTGGTCGTCGAAGATGACGTTTATGACCGGCAAGTCGTAGGTGGTGCATGTGGCCAAATCCTGCATGGTCATCTGGAAGCTGCCGTCGCCGGCCATGTTAAGGACGTTGCAGTCCGGGCGCGCCAGGCGGGCGCCTATCGCCAGGGGGAATCCCGCACCCATTGTGCCCAAACCGCCCGATGTCAAAAAGTTCCTCGGCTGGCGGATATTCAGGTAGTGCATGCTCCAGAGCTGGTTCCTGCCGACTTCCGTGGTTATTATCGTCTTCTTCGGGGCCCGGTCTATTAGCTTCTGGACCTCGTGGATTATCCTCTGCGGCTTGATGGGGACAGAATCAAAGCACATCTCCTGCCTAAACTCGCGCTTCCACTGCTGCATCTTCCTGCCCCACTCCGTGTGCTTCTTGGCCCTTGAGGCTTCCTTCTTAGCCGCGGCGGTTGCGACCTCGAGCATGTCCTTTAAGACCAATTTTGCGTCCCCGACTATCGGTATGTCGACCTTGACGTTCTTGCCTATCTCGCTCGGGTCGATGTCGGCGTGGATCAGCTTGGCGTTCGGCGCGAAGTGCTTGACGTTGCCCGTAATCCTGTCGCTGAAGCGGGTGCCTATGGCGAAAAGCGCATCAGCCTCCTGGACCGCCAAATTCGCCCACTTGTTGCCGTGCATGCCAACCATACCAAGCGCAAGAGGATGGTCCTCGGGGATGCAGCCCTTGCCCATGGAGGTCGTGGATATTGGTATCCCCAAAAGCTCTGCCAGGGCGACAAGCTCGGAGGACGCGTTGGAGATTATGACGCCGCCGCCTGCCAGGATTAACGGCTTCTCCGCGTCCATCAGCTGCTTGACCGCTATCCTTATCTGGTTGGGGTGGGGATTCATGACGGGATTATAGCTCTCGAAGGTTATCGCCTTCGGGTGCGCGTAATCCTTCATCTCGGCGCGCTGGATGTCCTTCGGGAAGTCTATGACTACGGGCCCGGGGCGGCCGGTCGAGGAGAGGTGATACGCCTTCTTGACAGTCTCCGGGATCTCCTTCGCCTTCTCCAGCATGTAGTTGTGCTTGGTTATCGGGAGGGTTATGCCTATTATGTCCGCTTCCTGGAAGGAATCGCCGCCTATGGCGGTCGTCGGGACCTGGCCCGTTATGGCGACTATCGGAACCGAGTCTATCATCGCGTCTGCTATGCCGGTTATCAGGTTGCATGCGCCGGGGCCAGATGTTGCCATGCAGGTGCCCGTCTTGCCCGAGGCGCGCGCGTAGCCGCCAGCAGCAAAAACCGCGACCTGCTCGTGCCTGCAGGTGAGATGCTGTATGCTGGTCTTGTCGAAGAGGACGTCGTAGACATCCATTATGGAGCCGCCCAGGATGCCGAATATGTGCTCGACACCCTCCTTCTCCATGCTCCTGATGAGTGCTTCTGCGCCGTTCATTTTTAAGGAAGCTTATTGCGTTTAAGGAAACCCTATGCGGGGTTTAAGGAAACCCTATGCGGGGTTTAAGGAAACCCGCTTCGGGGTTTAAGGAAACCCGTGCTATGGGTGTTAATTTGGGGTTCGGGGGATAAAAATGGAGTTAGGTACTACATTGGGTTTTTCACTTCTGAGTTAGGTACTACATTTTGCCCTTATGCCCCGCCCTCCAAACCAAAGAACCCTTCCTTAAACCTACGGGCTGCAGGATCTCTATAAAGAAACGTTGCCCTTCTCGTCGACCTCGACGCCCTCTTTCCTAAGGAGCTCCGCCTTACGCTTCGAGCCCCATGCATATCCGCCCAGCTTGCCGTCGCTCCTCACCACGCGGTGGCAGGGCACCCTTTCCGTGTCCCTGTTCCTGTTAAGCGCGTTGCCGACGGCCCTCGCCGCGTCCGGCCGCCCGGCGGCCTCCGCAACCTCCTTGTAGGTCAGCACCGAGCCCTTGGGTATCCTAGAGACAGCCTCGTATACTCTTGCAGAAAAAGTCCCCATTTCAAGTTAGCGTGAGGTCGCGGGGCGCCCGCCGCGGCCGACTACGAACAACGGAAAACCAGCTCACTTCTTGATCACTGTCCCGACGAACTTCTTGCCCTCGACGGCAGCCTCCATGTTCTTCAGGTCGTGCCCGTCGAGGACTATGCACTTGATCCCCGACCGCTCCATCATCTTGACAGCCACTATGTCGAACAGTTCGTATTTGCCAGCCGCTTGCGAGAGGCCCATGACCATTTTATCTAGAGTGGCCACAGGAAGCTCCGTGAACATCTTCGCGTCCTTGAACTTGTTCGGGTCCTTGTCGTAGATGCCCTTGACATCGGTGACCTTAAGCACCATGTCGGCATCCGCATACTCCGCTAGGAGGACTGCTACGCCGTCCGTCGACTTCCCCGGCTCCGTGCCGCCCATTATCACGATGCCGTTCTTTTCCAACAGCTCCCCGGCTTCCATCACGGTCTCAGGTATCCTTGAATCGATACCCATCGCCTGCGCAACGATAGCCGCGTTGTACCTTGAGCCCTCTATTCCCGCATAGTCGCACTTCGCCTCATTCTCGCCGCGGGCCCTTGCCTCCTTTATCGCCCGCCTCGCGGTCTGCCCGCCGCCGACAACTACCCCTATACGGTGCTTCTTCGCCAGCCTCTTAGCGAACGCGGCGAACTCCTCGACATACGTCTCATCCACCTGGTCCGGGACTACGACCGAACCCCCGAGGGCGAATATTATTTTCATCTTCCGGGCATTTCATACAGGTCTCTTAGCCGTTGCGATAAAATAAAGGTGCGTCACATTATCTTCGACAGGTTCAGCCCGAATTTCGGGCCTGGGATCTCATAGGTATACTCGCCCGTGTCCAGGACCACCGGGCCCGAGCCTGCCGCAGGAACGGGCGTGCACCTGATGCGCGCGCCGTTGAAAGATAGCCAGACAATCGCGGTCTTGCCCGGCGCGGGGGTGAACTTTTGTACGAACCTGCCCTTGTCGTCCTTGTAGGACAGCGTGAAGTCGCCTGGGAGGGATGCGGCCTCGCAGCGCTCGTAGCGGCTTATTTCCCCCTGCAGGTATGACGCGAAGTCCTGGATTATGCCGGGGGCTTCGGCCACCGCCGCCTGGACAATGAGCGAACCCGGGTCCGACCCGTTCACCCCGTTCTTGTCAACATACTTCTGGAACCGGTACCATGTCTCGTTTGCGAGGTAGGCCTCCGGCGAGCCGAGCAGGGACTTTAGCGACGTGAAGCTCTCTGCCAGCGTCTGGGCCTTCAGCACTATCCTTGAGCCGCAGCCCTCTATGTCCAAGGTGGTAACTGCGGCAAGGTCGAGGGTGTTCGTGTCCCACCTATATTCGGTTCTCTTAGAGATGCTCAGCGTGAATTTGCCCTTCCCGTCGGGCGCGCACGCCAGCCTGTACCCCTGCGCGATAGCGAAGTCCCCGAAAGTCGCCTTGGCTATCTCGACCTCCTGTGTCGACCTGCGGGTGACCTTGGCGCTGACGTAGCCGTCTGCTATGGCAAGCTCGGTCAGCACGGCATCTGCGCCCATCGACGGGTCGATTGTCAAGGTCGCGTTCCCGAAGTCTAAGTCGATATACCGGGTGAGGGCATACAGCTCTGCGGCGACCGCCGAAGCCATGTCGGCTGCCGAATGGAGCACGGTCTGGTTGGCGGGGGGCTGCGCGCCGTCCGCCGGCTTTTCCCCCGCCTGCGGGTAGAAGAGTATGACAGCGGCTATTATCAGCGTGACCGCACCGGCTGCATACATCAGACGGGCGTCCTGCCATATAGGCTTCTTAACAGTCTTCGCCACTTCGGATTTCCCGGCACCTGAGGGCGCCCCGGTTTCTTCGGCCATCTTCAAAACTTATCTATGCGGTTCTCAAAAAGGTCTATGGGACTCTAGAGATGTCCAGCGTAAACGCCGGCACAGAGATTCCAAACATGTACTCCCCCTCAGCCCGCGAACAGGTTATCCCATAACCCTGGCTAAGAACCCAAACGCGCACTGATGTGAGGGACTGCGACAGACCCGTGGGGTTGCCGCTTTCGTCCAATAAACGGACTATCCTCATAGCCCGCTGATTAGAGGTGATGAGGCACTCGTCAAACCCCTTGAGCTCCTTTACGCGCTGAGCAAATGACGATGCGAAGCTATCCCACTGCAGCGTTACAGTCTCTTCTATAAAGGCCGTGAGCTCAGTCCTGTTGACATGCCCCCCATCCACCGCAGCCTGTACTGCAATCCGTACGCTCTCATTCAAGGCCGCCTTGGCTTCCTGCAAGTCCGGGTCTTGCGCCATCGACTCGGCGTCCTCCTCGAAGCGGAGGCTCATAACGCCCTCGCAGTCTGGCGACTCTAGCTTAATGTTTGAAGCGTGCAAAAATTGTCCGCCAGTTAAGTAGAACTCCGCGCTGGACGAAAGCATCAGGGTCTTTGCGCCCTCCTCGCAGGTTATGGAATCGCTGCTAGGCAGGTTGGTGGATTTCTGGAGGATCAACGTGGCTACGCGCTCGGAGCCGCTTACGTTGACCATTACCAGGTTTCCTGCAATAGTCAATATGTAGGGCACTGGCTTGCCGCTCACCGATACCTCGCCGATTGGCAGCACCGTCTTTTGGTCGACCGCCGTCGCGCCGTTTATCCACGCTGCTATCCGGTCGGCCTCGGCCTGTGCGGCCTGCTCGAACTGTGCGATCTTTGCGGTGTCCTGCCTTGCCGGCTGCATGCCGGAGTAGATCATAAAGGCGGCCAGCAGGAGGACTATCGCCCCCAGCGCAATCACCTTAACATCGAGCTTTTTTCCCGTGTCTTTTGTTTTGGGCATTTTTCCAATCATCACTTACACACGCAAACTGATTCCTCAGCCATCTTTTTCGCCTCGCCCATCGCCTTCTTCATCTTAGCCTGGTGCTCGGTCAAAAACGCCTCCATCAGGTCAGCACATCTCTTCTTGCAAGCCCCGCAGGTTATCTTCCCGGCCCTGCACTCGTCATAAATCCCCTGCATCCTCTTGTCGTCGTCGACAAGGTGGTAGAAGTAGAATTTGTATACCGAGCACGCGTCGGGCGCCCCGCCAAGCTTCTTCTGCTCCTCGAGCGTAGCCCTCCCGCCGGTCATCGCCGACATCACCTTCTTCCTTGCCGCCTTAGGGTCTTCTGTGAGCGCGATGTGGCTCTTCGGGTCGGACGAGGACATCTTTCCGCCCTGCAGGCCCTCCATGAACCGGTGGAATGTGGCCGCAGGCAGTTCGAACTTGTAAGTCTCCCCTATCCTGGACGCGACGTCCCGCGTAAGGCGGATGTGCGGGTCCTGGTCGGCCCCGACGGGAACCACGGTCGGCATCTTCCCCTCGAACTCGGGAAGCTGCGGGTGCAGGATGTCTGCCACCTGCTTTAGCGCCGAGACTATCTTGCTCGTCGAGAGGTCGCCATATATCGCCTTCATCTCGTTGAATGTCATCTCCTTGGCCGCGGTGTCGGCGAGCCTATAATAGGGGGGCACGTACGCGCTCTGGAACCAGAAATTCGTCTTCTTCGGGTCGAGGCCTAAGGCAATGTAGTTCGCTAGGTATTCCTCGACCGCTATCTTCCTTGCATCCTGGTAAGTTATCCCCCTCATAAGGAACGACTCGACATCCGCGGCGGCGATATAAGTCTTCGCCCCCTTCCCCTGGAACCAGATTATCTCGTCCGCCACCATCTTGTGGCCGAAGTGGAACCTGCCGGACGGCATTAAACCAGTCATCATGGCAAAGGACTTCTTCGACGACATCGCTGCATCTATCTTGTCAAACCCCCTCTGCCCGAACACTATCCCCCTGCGGATGTACCGCAGGTCCGAGTACTTCGCCCTGAAGGGCTCCATCGGCTGGACCCCGAATTTGTACAACTGCTCGTAGTCCGAGATGTCGCCAACCTGCCAGGGGTCGAATTCCATTTTCAACTCGTTGAAAAGGGCTTTTCGCTGCGGGCGAAAAACCATCAGGGTATTTTAGGGTTAGTTACAAAAAAGCGAATTTTACTTAGGCATATGTAGCCCGGAACGTACGGCATTTGCCCGCCTTATTAGGGTCCTGTCTATGGCGCGTATGGTGCTTTTGGCCAATAGCTGCCGTTTCCTATTCCCGTCGCCGACAGGCAGGCCTTTTTGCGCCCTGAGGCGGCTCCGCTCCGATTCGAAACCCGCCCAATCTTGGAAGCGTGAGATCACGTTCCTGACACCCTGATTCATCAGCCTCTCCATGGGCTCTTTCTTCCAGTTGCCTATGGAATGCTGCGGCATCAAAAGGTAATGGGCCCCCGGTGTCCCCATAAGACGCCCATCGGGCAAAGCCCAGATGTCGTAAAGCGGCAGGCCCTCCTTCTCATCTTTGAGCAATCCGGTCTTCTCCGCGTGCGACGGCTTTTTGGCATCGCTCGGGGTGCCCCTATGGATATAGTCCACTCTCCGGTCAGCAGTGCGAACCAGGTGTTTGGGCAGGACATCCTCTAGCTCAGGGGGCAACGCCGGCTCATTCGGGCCCGTTGCAACGCTGATTATCTTGAGCACCGCACGGTTCGGGGCCCGCTTGTTCGCTTCGAAAGCGCCCTTTATACGCGCTGGTGCCCTTGGGTCGAACTTGAGGTGCTCCGGGTCCAGCGACATGTTCAGCCGCGCGCCGTTAAGGCGCCTCAGGAACTCTTCAGCCTTCTGCGGGTCGAGCGGGAACTGCGACATATTGGTGGTCACTTGGACTTTGCTGGGCCCAAGCACGCCTACCGCGTACTCGACCATATCAAGCGCGTCTTTGTGAAGGAAGGGCTCGCCGCCTGCAATCACCACGTGGGAACTGAGCCTTGCTTTCTTGATTTCATCGATGAGATGCTTGAAATCGGCCAGGCGCATGTCCGGCATGTTCCGGGCATCTCCGGGGAATGCGTCGCCTACAAAGCAGAAGCTGCAACCGAAGTTACAACGCATAGTGGGAAAGATCGTTATGACCTCCGGCTCGAGAGTGCCTTTCCTGCTCTTCTTCTTAGCTTGAGCTTCGGCCATGCCTTCCTTAAGCGTTCAAGGAAGAAAAGACGGCTGGGCTGGGAATAATAAGTAGATGGTCTAAGGAAACTTACAGTATCCTTATCGTGTCCAAGTCCATCGCGCCCGCAGGCCCCGGGCGGATTTGTTCGTGATGCCTTTATATGCCTAATTACTAAAACATACATAATTATGTAGAAAATGGCCACGATGACAGTCTATGTGCCGCCGGAGCTTAAGAGGAAGATGGACGCCATGCCCAATTTGAAGTGGTCCGAGGTAATGAGGCAGGGCGTCCTAAGGAAGCTCGAGCAGATAAAGAAGTTCGAGAAGCTTGTGGAGGCGGGGAGGATATGAGATGCCGAGCGTGACGTTCGCATTGGAGGAAAGCGTGAAGAGGGAGGTTGCCTCGAGGCCCTGGATAAACTGGTCCGAGGTCGCCAGGGAGGAGGCCGAGAGGGAGGCTCGGAGAGCCGGCGAGCTGGAGGAGGCGCTGAGGATAGCCTCCAAATCAAAGCTCACCATGAAGGATGCGCTCGAGCTCGGGGAGAGGGTAAAGGAAGGCATGTACAGAAGGCGGCATGGAAGTAGTGGTTGACTCCAATGTGCTCATCAGCGCCATGATAGCGCGCAGCACGGCGATGTCCTTGTTCTTTCATCCGAAGCTTAGGGTATTTGCGCCAGAGACACTAAGGGGCGAGTTCTTCAGGAACGAAAGGGACATCATGTCGAAATCCGGCCTGGCGAGGGGGGAGTTCGACAAGCTGGTATCAATCCTTTTCAGGAGGATAGAATTCGCCCCGGACGCCGAATTCTCAAAGTTTCTCCCAGAGGCCAGGCGAGTCCTGGGCGAGCACAAGAAAGACGAGGACTTCATCGCCCTTTGCATATTGAAAGGGCTCAAGCTCTGGACGCATGAATCGAGATTATTTGGAATCGGCTACGGCATCTCAACAAAAGAGCTTATCGAAGAATTAAGCAAAGAATAGGCTGCGGCCACAGTGCCCTTATTGCACCCCTACAATATCCTTATCGTGTCCAAATTCACCGGCACGCGGGTCTCGACGCGGAATATCTTGTTCAGCCCCCTCGCCAGATCCTGGCACTTGGACTGCTCCCCGTGGACGCACAGTATCCTCTCGGGCTTTGGGGACATCCTCTTGACGTAGCCGAGGAGTTGCCTCCTGTCCGCATGGCCCGAGAACCCCTCGACAGTCACTACCTTTATCTTTATCTCGACGTTCTTCGGCTTCTTGTCCTCGAGGATGGTGACTTCCTTCATGCCCTTTTGCACCCTTCTTCCGAGCGACCCCTCGGACTGGTAGCCTACGAAGAGTATCAAGTCCTTTTCGTTCCCGGCCATCCGCTTGAAATACTCCACCGACGGCCCGCCCGTCAGCATGCCCGACGGCGTGACTATTATGCACGGGTCCGTGCTCTCCGCAAGGTCGATCCTCTCTTTCGCCTCGACCTTTTGGAAGTTCGTTGAGAGGAACGGGTTTGCGCCCCGCAGGATCATGGTGGTAAGCCGCCTCTTGAGGTATTCCGGGTAGGCCGTGTGTATCGCTGTAGCCTCGTACACCATGCCGTCTATGTAAACAGGCACGTTGCCCAGCTCATTCCTATACTCGTCCAGCGTGACCAGCACCTCCTGGGACCTGCCGACGCCGAACACCGGTATCAGCACCTTGCCGCCGTTCTTGAGGGTCTCTTTGATGTTGCTTATGAGCATCTCTTCGGCCTCCTTGCGCTTCGGCTGCAAACTCTTCCTGCCGCCGTACGTGGACTCTATTATGAGCGTTTCCAGCCGCGGGAACTCGTAGTCGGCCGGGTTAAGGAGCCTTGTCTCGCCGAATTTCAGGTCGCCCGTATACACTATGTTATAGAGGCTGTCGCCTATGTGCAGGTGCACGATCGACGAGCCCAGTATGTGGCCCGCGTTGTAAAGCGTCAGCCTCATATCGGTGCTGATGTCGGCGACCTCGTGGTACTCGAGCGGCACCACGTGCTCAATGACGTTCTTTATGTCCGGGCTCGAGTACGGGAGCTCCTTGTCCTCCTTCATCGATATCTCCACGGCGTCCAGCTGTAATAGCGCCATTATGTCCCTAGACGGCTTTGTGGTGTAAATCGGCCCGTCAAAGCCGTAGCGGTAGAGGTAGGGTATGAAGCCGCAGTGGTCCATGTGCGCGTGGGAAAGTATCACCGCATCCAAATCGTCGATCGTCAGCTGCATCGCCCGAAAGTCCGGGAACGCCCTCTTTGGGTCTGACGCCGCGACGTTCACGCCGCAGTCCAGAAGTACGTTGCTGTTCGGCGTCTGTATAAGGAAGCACGACCTGCCGACTTCGGAGGCCCCGCCAAGCGGCGTCGTCCTTATCCAGTCGCAGGTGTGGTCGGGCTTTGAGTATATCTCCCGGCCGAGCCGCTCGAGGAACTCTTTTCTCCTTCTGCAGACCTTCTTGTCCCAGAGGGTCTTTCTTAATGATGTAAGTATGTTGCTCTTAAGGGGCGTCGCCCTTTCAAGGACAGGCGTCCAGCCGGTTGCCTTTATTATCTTCCTTATGTTCTCCCCGCCCGGGCCGATGACGTTGCCGAGCTTTGCGGCCTCGATCATCACCTCTTTCTGGTAGGGGTTGAACATCACGTCCTTTATCCCGCTCTCCTCGCCGGCGATTTTCTTGATCATGGGCTCGGCATCGGCCGGGTCGACGAGCTGTGACGACAGAGGCCTCACCATTATCCTCTTCTTTATCTTCTTGGCGAGGTCCTTTGTGATGTCGGGGTGGTCCACAAAGAGGTCGAGGCGGTCCGTAGTCAGGACTATCTTCGGGCCTTCGGCGGTTATGCTGCTCACGCCGACCTCCTTTGGGAGGAACTCCTTGATGCTTGCCTGTATCTCCTCTAATGTAGGCATCTTGCCGATAGTTGTGCAGCGCAAAAAAGGCTGCATATTCGTTGTAAGTTAAAGCCCAGGTTGTGCAAGCCGGGAATTCAGTTTAAAGAAGCCAGTAGCTTGTCTATGTCGGCCTTTTCAAATACCTTGTAGCCGTCCTTGGTTATAGTCGCGAGCATCACCCCGTCGCCTGATGCGGCGTCCCTCTTCTGCGCGACCTTGACCGCCTTGACCGCGATCTTGACCACGTCCTTCACGAGGCCGTCCTTTTTGTACTCGGATTCGAGGACACCGTACGCTATCGGCGAGCCGGAGCCCGTCGAGATGTAATCCTCTTCCATGAGCCCGCCGACCGGGTCGACCGAGAACACCCTCGGCTCCTTGTCGAGGCCAGCGACTATGCTCATGACCATGTAGGGGTAATACCTGCTGTTGTTGAGTATGTTTGACATCAGGGTAGCAGCGCCCTTTATGCTCATGGGCTGCTTGCGGTTCATCTTGAAGAGCTTGGCCTCCGCGCGCAGGTACCTGATTATGGTCTGCGCGTCGCCCACCCCGCCAGCTATCGTCGCCGCTATGAATTCGTCGACCTGGTGTATCTTCTGCGCCTCGGTGTTGGAGATGAAGCTCCCCATCGTGGCGCGCTTGTCGGCGGCCAAAACGACCCCGTCCCTGCACTTGAGGGCTACTGTAGTCGTCCCGGTCTTCGTATGGCTCGTTTGGCTGTCCATGCTATCCATGGTTGAAAAGCAGACTGGCTTGGTAGTCACCAGAGAAATTCAAATAGACCAACCGGGTTAGTGGTTAGGTCTTGAACCCGTGATATTAGAGGTTAAGGGTATAAAAAGGGCAACCGGCCCCGTGCTGGGGAAGCCATATGCATAAGGGCGGCCCGCTGGAAACCTGCCCGGGATCGCTCACCAGAAAGCCCCCATGAACCCCCAGAAGTCCCTACTCTTTATCTTAAGGAGCCCGGATCCTATAAGCAATTCGGCCTTGACCGAACGCAGGTTCTTTCCAAACCCCTTGGGGTCCTTCAGGAGCGCCTTCACGCAGGCGTCCGCCCTGCGGTGCTTCCTCTCGGCGTCCATCGCCCACTGCCCGCTCTCAAGGTAAGGCTTTGAGACTGCTATCGCCCGGTTGCTGGCTATAAACCCGTTCAGGTCTGCGGCCTTCGAGTCAAAGTATGGGCCCATCTTCTTCATGACGCGGGGCAGCTCCCAGACCTCGAACTCGAGGACGAATGCGGCCTCTTTCCCGTCGGTCCAATAGCCGTCCTTCAGCACCCTAAAGCCCGCGTGCTCGCACTCGTGGCGCAGCGCCTTTAGGCTCTTGGCCAGTTGGGGTATCAGCGTGTCTTCCACCATGTCGGGCGGCGCGAACCTGACGCACAAAAGCTCGGTGCCGCGGTTCCTTATCTTCCCGTAGAACTCCTTCTTCCCAAGCGGCCTTCGCTCGGGTGCGCGGAAGAACGACTTTGACGGCCTTGCGAGGAACTCGGAAGCGGCTCTCATGAACCCGGCCATCTTCGAAACGGACACCGCCGCCGCGACGTTCCTCCGGCCATCCACGGGGTCTATGAACACGAGCGGGTCGTCGGGGAACTTTTTCGCACCCGCCGAAGCGCCGATCCCGATGTGCTGGCCGTTCGCCCACAAGGCGGCGGCCTTAAGCACGCCCAAGAATGAACCGTACTTTATGACAAGCAGCTCGCAGAGGTAGCCGGAGAAACCCTCCACGGCCGCGTGCGCGCCGTACAGGCCCTGGCACTTCATGAACTTCTTGAGGAGCCTGATATCGCCGCGAAGCGAAGGCTTCTTGGACAGCTCGGAAAGGACGAACTCCGTGTGCAGCGGGCTTCTGTCCACGGCGCTCGCGACCCTTGCGCCCTTCTCCATCATGTAGCATGGGACTATCTCAACCCTGAAGCCCTTGAACGTGCCCTTGACATACGGGTGCTCGGCGTAGCTTATCTCAGCCTTGGACCCCGCGCGCCTGAAGAACTCTTTCCCCACCGCGAGCCCCGTAGCCTCGAGCGCGTCGCGCGGAGTCTCCCTGGAAAACCTGATGAATACGTCAAAGTCCTTGTCTTCCCTAAGGTCGGTCCCCTTCGCAATGGAGCCCACCATCACCGGGCCTGCCTTTGCGCCGCGGGCGTTTAGCACCGCCGATACCCAGGAGAGCACCTCGTCGGCCATATCGCCCTCCTTTTTCCGCTCCGCTGGGGTCGGCGTTATCTCGGTCAAGACCTCGTCGAGCAGGCGGCCCGTGTCCATATAGGGTTTAGGGAGCGGGGCTAATAAACACACATATGCAAGCGGTTGTCGGGTATGCGCAGAATCGGCTTTTGCTCACTCGTCATGGCAAGAACAGGTCTTCCCCTCGCCGGAGCACGAGCACCCCTCGTGCGAATGCCCCTTGTGGGATTTGGGCAGGCCGAGGTCCATGCCGCCCGCGCCGCCCTGCAGCGAGATGTAGAGCTCCTCGGCCGCGGCATTGGCCTTCTCAAACTCGTGGCTTATCTGTTTAAGCTGCCCCCTCATCTTCGCCTCGTCGGCAGAGAGGGCCGACTTCTTCTCGGCAATATAAGCCTTGGTTTCTTCAGCGGTCTTCTCGACGTGCGCGCCCGCGCCGACCGCAACTATCATCGAGGCCTTGTCGGTTATCTTCGCCCTTACGTACACGCCGGCGCCCAAAGGTATCATCGCATCGTCGCTGGAACACTTGGGCAGCTGCTCCACCGCCTCCGCGGTCTCGGCAAGCTCCGCAGCGCCCGCCTCAGCCATCGCTATCTGCCTTGACAGCTCCTGCATCATGCCCTGGTAGGCGCGTATCTGCACGAGCAGGGCCTGCAGCTTCCTCTGGTCGTCCTCTCCTGCCACTTTAAGCGGTTAAAAGGATCACGCCTTGGCCTTCTCGACCTTCTCGATGGAGACCCAGCGCCTCTTGGTGCCGTGCTCGCTGCCGAACTTGGAGTATGCCAGCTCCTTGGCCGCTGCTTCGTCCTTCGCCTGGATCGGCCTCTCGAACTTCTCGGTCTTTGCGCCGATCCTTACGTTGCCTATTACCACGTAGTTCATTTTAGATGCTCTTTTGAAGTTTTGATTATAAGAACCGCGCTTGCTTGCCCCGCGCGAACGCCTTTTTGAGAATCACACAAAACCAAGCGCCTCTGTTATGTAGTCCAGCTCTATCGGGGTTGTGGACCTGCCGGCCATAAAGCCGTTCGAGTTCGCGATTATGCATGCCCCTACCATCTTGCAGCCCATGTTCGCCGACGCCCTGCCGCCCGGCACGCCGAAGATTTTTTCCAGCTGCCTCATCTCCTCGTCGCTCGCGTCGGGCGTCGCCACAAAACCCTTGTTTGTCGCTACGCAGAGGGAGCCGACCTCGCTGCAGCCGGCGATCGTCTTTTGCACTGTCTCTATCCCGAGCGCCTTGTCTATTATCATCTTCGACTTCTGCGAGAACACGTCGCTTATTACGCCGCCGTTGTCGTTGACTGATATAAGGTTTCCTAATGCCGTGAAGTTGTCCGGGACCACTGTTGCCTCAACGCCCTTTCGTACGGCTTTGAGCTCCCTTTCGTCTATCAGGTACGGCACGAGCGCGCCGTTCGAGTTCCCGGCGGACATTATGCCTGTCAGGAAGAAGTTGTAGACTGATGACTCTATCACCTTGACTCCGAATACCTTGTGGGCCTCCTTTATCTTGCCCTCGCCGAGCCGGTCTGAGAGCAGGCAATACTTATCAGTAGCAAAGCCGAAGAGGCCTAAATAGCCGTCGCCCAAGAAATCAGTCTGGAATAAGGCCATGTCGAGAGTAGTGGATTATAAGAATAATATGGGAATAATAGCGCTGCGGAGAAATACGCAATCGAGGATCGGGGGCGTGTGCGCTCCGCGCCTACTTGAGCAGCGTCGCGGTGACCCGGCCCTTCGAGTCCTTCACAGCCTTGACTTGCACCCTGCGCGGGGGCTTGCTGCAGCCGCGCGCCCA
>JBFYKJ010000087.1:0-7457 GCA_041306005.1 Candidatus Altarchaeota archaeon
CGGAAGTCGACAGCGTTATGTTCGTCCAGTTGGTCGCGCTGGTCGTGTTCAGCCGACCCACCCATTCCCAGGTTATCTCGGGGGCTGCAGCAACGGACACCAAGAACGCTACAAACGAAACCACAAATGCCATGGCGAACCATGGACCCGCTTTACCGAAGCTTTCATTGGACATTTTGAATGGGGTGCTGTCACTTATTGATAACTTATTGATATCTTATGTTGCTCAACAGTCCTTAACTGCTATCCTGTTCGGGGCATCGGAAAAAACCTGACGTACTCCAACTCTTTGCAGCGCAGATGACCGCACTGAAGCCGGGGGTTAGGTTTGGATCCGATGATTGCCGAACCGTTGAATTTAATGCATAAGGTATTAAAACATTTCATCCAAACTTATATCCAACCAAAGGCACTGTATGGCTTACCGAGATATGTTTCAAAATAAGAAACAGTTTATGGAGTCCTTACGGATTGCGTCCATCAACGGGTTATGCGGACGCTCCAAAATAGGTGTTCATATGCTGTTTTTGGCGCAAGCATGCCCCGATATGCTAAGTCTCATCCAGCTTCTTCAGCGTCTTCCTGTATAGGCTCATCAGCCTGCCGGCCTCCTTGCTCGTGAGCATCGCCTTTCCATACACCCGCGATAGCGTGTCGCCCGTGGCCTTCCGCTGGTGGGGCTGGTCATAGACTGCGTCGACGGCCCCCCGGGCAAACCGGTCAAGGCGCGTAAGCATCTCCCGGGAGGGGGGCTTCTCCTTGACGGTCTTCTCGTACGCGGTCTTGGAGAGCTCATAAAGGATTATGCACACGCTCTGCGCAAGGTTCAATATAGGATACTTCGGGTTCGCAGGTATCCGGACGACAAAGTCAGTCTTCCTCAGGAGCTCATTTGGCAGCCCGTGCGCCTCGTTGCCGAATACTATGGCGAGCTTCCCGCGGGGGAGCGAAGACGAAAGCTGGGCCGGCGTCACCGCGACCCTTTTTGGCGTCTCGTGGCCCCCTTTCTTCCCGGTGGTGCCTATTATATAATCGCAACCCGAGACCGCAGACTCAAGACCGTGGACCATCTTAGCATTATCCAAGACAGGACTGCCATGGCTTGCCAGCGCATAAGCCACGTCGCCTATTTTGCACAGCGGGTCGACCAGGTAGAGCTCCGAGAAGCCGAAATTCATCATGGCGCGGGCGGCGCTGCCCACGTTGCCCTCCTCCTGCGGCTTGTACATGACCACCCTGATGTCCGGCTTTTTAAGAGGCATATATTAATTATAAAAGCCGGGAATAAGAGCCCGCTACCCAACGATGAGCAATAGCAAGACATATCCGCCCGCCGGGGCGATGCTGCTCTTGGGCCTCATGCTCCTAGCGGGAGCTGCGGCCGGCATAAGCCAGGAGGATGCGGGCACCGTATGCTCGCAGTACAGCCTCGAGAGCGAGATTGTCGGGATATCCGGCCCGATCCTGTGCGAGGGCAGCTACTGGGTATGCAAGTTCACCTATTATGGCAACGACCAGAATGCGATGATAGCCGTCAAGTCGGACGGCGGCGTTCTTGAGAGGAACAGCGACCTGCTTAGGGGCGTCATCTATGCCCAGCACGCAGCCGGCGGGGAGCCCGTGATGACGACGTTCTTGTCCGACAGGAGCTTTGCCATACAGATGGCGGGGATGAACAACACCCTGCAGAACTACGATGCCGTGTTGAAGAGCTTGTGGGAGGGCGGGTACATAGAGAAGGCGTTATACCTCGATTTCAGGGACAGGATAAACTCCCTTGGCGAGCAGGCATTCCGGCTTTCGCAGGCCGCGGAGCGGCTGTATAACGAATCGCGGGACGCCAGGAGCCCGCCGGACTGCGCTGCGCTGGCAAGCTACCTCAACGACCTGAACTCGACGATCCCCCTTGCGGAGAACTTCACCACCTCATGGCTGGAATTCGTCAACAGGTACAACTCGCTGGCCGGGAGCGTCAACACCTACGTGGCGACTATGGGCTCAAGCGACGTCCAGCTGGCCGCCCAGTCGCTTGCGACCGCGAAGGCCTACCTCAGCGCTTATCTTAAGGGCCGCGACGAAAGGGCGGACACCATCATAGGCAACCTCGGCACCAGGTTTGACCGAAAGGATACGCGGGACAAGCTGGACCAAGCCTATGGGATAGTCAAAGACTCGCAAAACCCGAATGCGACGCGGAAGTACAACGAGGCTGTGGCCGCGTTCTCCGCCGGCAAGAACTCCGAAGCCCGCATGCTGGCGAACGAGGCCATCCTGCTGGCCCCGATAGTGCCAAATGGCGGCGAAACCCCGGATTCAAAGCCGCTCGACCTGACACCATATATAATAGCTTTAATAGCGCTCCTTGTGCTGCTCGTGGGATTAAGGATGAGGCGTTATGGCGTGATATTCGAGGGGACTGCAGGCAAGGCGGAAGCGGCCGCAGCCGCTAGAAAGGAAATCAGCCAAAAGAGGGATATCGGCCAAAAGAAAGCTACCGGCCCGCAGCCGATTCCGGAAACAAAACCCGCCAAGTGGTGGGAAAAGTAGGGTTTGCGGTCTTCAGTCAGGAGTCTTTTGTGAAGTCTGGGGTCTTCGGTTCTGGGTCTGCTATGCGGCGGCCTCAAAGCGTCTGCTGCTCGCCGATGAGCGTCTCGAAGCTTATCGACATGTCGCCGTCCGAGATCTTGAGCCCGTCCAATAGCTCCAGCGGGAAGAACCGGGGCTTTATCCTGTTGAACTTGACCGCGATGTAAGCCTCGCAGTCCGTGCGGGACTTGAAAGTGCGGAGCTTGTCCACGTCGGCGCGGTCGAGGCGGAAGGACTCCTTCGCGGTCGTCTTGCATTCGAACGCTATGACCCGGCTTCCCTTGATGGCTATCACGTCGGGTATAGGGAACGGGGCGGAACCGCTGCCTGCGGCTCTTATCGCCGCAAAGCCGCTGTCCCAGAACTGGCGGACAAGCAGCCTCTCGAAGTTGGCGCCCTTCTCGTAAAAGGTCATGGGAAGATTATGCGAGGCGGGTAAAAAGGCGGGGGTCAGCGGAAGGCCCAGAAGATTATTATTATCGCCGCAGACCCCAGCACCGCGCCGGCGACGACGAGCATCATCGGGCTTATCCCTCCGGCGCCTGTGGGTGCGCGAACCTGCGGCTCAAAGACGGCCGGCCGGGGCTCCACCCGGATCTCGGTCTCGCTAGGGAGGTAACCATCGCCCTCGACGGTTATCTTAAGGATCCCGCTCTCGGCCACAAAGGACGCCTTCCCGTCCGGGCCGGTTACGGCGGTCTGGCCGGCATACGACGCCGTCGCCCCGGCCACGGGATTGCCCTTCCAGTCTACCGCAACGACGGTGAACCGGTTCCCCTCGATTAGATTCCCGACTACCAGTATGGCGACTGCAAGCGGCGATTGGTTTGCGGGGGGGCCCTGGGGCGCCCGGGTCTCATTCGGAGGCTGGAGTTTCTGGAGCATCTTGCTTGGGTCGATAGTGACAGCTCCGACAGAACCGCCACCGCCTCCGCCGCCTCCGCCGCCTCCGCCGCCGCCTCCGCCGCCTCCGCCGCCAGGGGGCCTGACGGTTATCGCCCTTGACGCGCCATTGTTCGTCTCCACGGATTCTGGGACGTTGCCGCCGGAGTCGGCAACTATCGTTATCGTGTGGGTCCCGAGGACTGAAGCCCAAGTGAACGCCACAGTCACATTAGAGGACGCATTGAGCGAGGCGACGCGGTCGGATTTCCCGGAACCGTCCACAAGCAGCGAGACGGTGAAATTCCCGGATGGCGCGAGGCCCGTGTTGCATACGAGCGCCGATATGGTCACCGTTGCGCCGGCGACGGGCGACGGGTTGGAGAACGCTATGCTAGAGCAAATGGACAGGTCTGGGGAGGCGGTATCTATGTCCCACCATGCGGCCGTCGAGGCGGCCGAGTTGCCCAACGCATCCGAGCAGTTCGCAAACAGCGAGCGGTTGCCGTCGGAAAGCTCGAGTGAAAGCCGCCAAAGGGTGCCATTCCCCTCCATTTCAAACACTGTCGAATTGACAGTGAGGTTGCAGGAGGCGGCCGCATCGGTAGAGAGCGAGACATTGGTGCTGTTGCGGCCCGTCGTGGAATTTATGTCCGGCCAGGCCCAAGAAACAGTGGGGGGTACGCCGTCTACGGTCACAAGGGCCGACGCATCGGTGGCCGGGAGGTTGCTGGCGTTCAGGACTGCGGTGTTGTTGATCGTGCAATACGGGCCAATGCCGCTGACGGTTAGGTTTACGGTCACGACGCGGCCGGAGGAGAGGTTGCCAAGTTGCCATCCCAATGCGGGCGAGTCGTTGGCCGGAGAGGATGAGACTAGTGTGAGACACGGATCCAGGGCGTCCTCAAGATAAGCGTAGTACATCGGCGCCCCGTGGTTGGAGATGGTTATGTTGAAGCTGAACTCACTGCCCTGGACCGCGGAAGAAACGCTAGATGCCTTCGTGATGGTGACGTTTACCGGCGTGCACTGGTAGGAGCATCCGGCCCTCATCCCGTCATCGCCCCAGCCGGCAACAAGGTCGCAGGTGTTGTCGTCGCCGGTGTTCGAATCGGCATCGCGTATGTCCACGCCGTTGGAGCAAACGCGGTTGGATGTCAGGGAGTTGCCGGTTGATGCCGTGCCCATATAGATGCCCTCTAGGGCATTGTTCGTGATATTGTTGTCCAGGATGGTTGTGTTGTCGGCATTGGACAGTAGGATACCCTCGCGTCCGTTCTCAAATATCCGGTTGCCCTCGATCGTGTTGTTCGCGCCGTCCAGGAGGTAGATGCCGTTGTATTCGTTGTCATGCATGGTGTTGTTGGCAAAGCGGCTGAAGCTTGCATGCTGGCTTATCCCGAAGTACCACTCCTTTATGACGCAGTTCTCCACGGTCACGTTGGACCTAGAATCCGGATTGACAGCTATCGAGAAGGCCCCGCCGGTGCCGACGCCGTCTATGGCATGTCCCCTGCAGTCCAGCGCGGCGTCGTCACGCGGGAAAAGAACGCACGAGACGCCGGACCCGGCGCCGGCGTTTGCAACCGATGAGTTCATCACGACCTTTGCGTAGCAGTGCGCGGAATCGGCAAGGGCGGTATTGATGCACGAACAGTCGCCCGGGGCCTCGCATACGCCGGGGGCTATCTGCGAGTAGCAGCCTAAACCTATTTTCAGCGCTATGCCGGCACTCATCTCGGCGTCCACGCCCGCCTCTCCGGGCTCGCAGTAGCCGGGCCAGTCGTTCGCCGTGACCGTGAGGGTGTAACCGCCCAGTGCAAGGGTCCCGTTCAGGGTCACGTTGCAGGACGTAGTGTAAGAAGCGTTGGTCAAGCCGCCCCTCCAGCGGTCCTCGCTGGGATTGCCGGAACCGTCCAAGGCCAGCAGCCTCAGCGACGCCACATCGCTCAGTGAGGTACGGCAAGAGCCCAAGTAACCGCCATTGATGAAGAAGCCCCAGTGGTTTTGGTCGCCCCAGTGGTAGCCCGTCCAGTTTATGGCGACGGTTATATTATCCCCGGGTGCCGCCTGCGCTGGAAGGGTCACGGAGGTGATGGAATCCACGCTGTCGGAAGACGTGCAGTTGTGGACCGAAGACCCGGAACCATTGGCGGATGCATGCAAGGCGTTCTGGTCAAAGACCGCAAGCAGGCCGTAATCTACGGGGGAATCCGATGTGTTTATCGCAACCCATGAAGAGGGATAGTTGCCCCACCCGGCATAGACGGCGTAATTGTCAAAGCCCGAACCGTTGGCGGTCCCGTTGAAGGGATACCCGTCCGGCAGGTAGCGGTCGTCCAGGAAGAACGACTGGTTTATGGTCGTGTTGAAATTGGTCTGCAGTATCGAGCCGCGGGCAAGGGCGTTGCCCGCGTCTATCCTCCCGACACCCATATACACCGAGGAAACCACCGGGTCGGTCGTGCTCCTTAAGAAAGAGCGAACCTCCAGCTCGGAGAGCGAAGAGTTCTCGGACAGCAGGAGGCCCGCAAGCCCGGCGACAAAGGGAGCGGCCATGCTCGTGCCCGACAAGGTGCCGTAGGTGTTGTCAAAATACGTGCTGTAGATATCAGTCCCGGGGGCTGCCACGTCCACCCAGCTCCCGTAGTTTGAGAAGGATGACTTGCTGTCGTCCGATGCAGTGGAAGCTACTGAGATGACCTGCCAATAAGCGGCAGGATACAGCAGTGCCAAAACGCCGCTGTTCCCGGCTGCCCCAACCAGGATGAGGCCCTTGTCATAGGCATAGTCTATGGCACTCATTATCAAGGCATCGGTCGAGGAGCCGCCGAAACTCATGCTCGCCACGTCGGCGCCGTTGTCCGCGGCGTATATCAAGGCGTCCGCTATGGCGTCTTCAGGGAGCGAACCGCCGCCTGAAGTGGTCTTGAAGCCCGCCCTCAAGGCCATTATCTTGCAGCCCCAGCAGGTGCCAGCCACCCCGACGCTGTTGTTGGTCACTGCCCCGGCTATGCCGGCGCAATGCGTCCCGTGGCCGTAGAAGTCCATGGGGTTGTTGTCCTCGGTGTTGCAGTCCTCGCCTGCGGCGCATCCCGATGTGGTGTTTATGAAGTCCCATCCCCTGTAGTCGTCCACATACCCGTTACCGTCGTTGTCCACGCCGTCTATCGGGTCGCCAGCGTTTATCCAGATGTTCGCCGCCAGGTCAGGGTGGTCCCAGTCGACGCCCGTGTCGATGACCGCGATGACGGCGCCGTCTCCACGTGAAAAGTTCCAAGCATAGCTCGCGTTTATCTTGAGCAGCCCCCACTGCGTGTTGTCCGCGTACTTCGGGTCGTTCGGGTCCTCGGTTGTAGCGTAAAGGTAGTTGGGCTGGGCGTACTCGACCGCGGGGTTCCTTGAGTACTCCTTCGCCGCCTTGAGCACGTCCTTGACGGCAGAGAGCTTGTACACCTTTGAGAGTTCGCGGTCTTCAGTCCTCAGTGCCCTCCTCATCGACCTGACGCCGAACTCCGAGTTGAGCGAGTTGAGGGATGATGCCCCCGGGACCGCCAGCTCGCCGCCGTCCTCTTCCACGTCCCTGAACTTGACTATCAGCTCACCGGGCGCGTATTCCGGCGAGGAGGGTTCCGCTTGCACGGGCTTAGAGTCCACGAGCTGAAAGGCAGTTCTCAAATCCTCCGGCGATTCACGAGATGAAGCCGGGATCTTTATCTTCTTGCCCGAGTCCTTGAAGGAAGTGAACGCCTTTTCAGTATCCGGTTTCCCGCTCTTTTTTCCCGAATGTGCCGTATCTTTGATTCCCCCAGTTTCCCCAGAATTGTTGACAGCCTGCACCACAACCGCGCCGCCCGGGGCGCTATCCCCGCCAGTCTGGTTTGACGACGCGCCCGTGGCCGCCAGGGCGGCCAGCCGGAGCAACCCGAATGCGGGTAGCGCACCAGTGCGGACCCCGGCCGGTTGGGGCAGAATTAGGTTAGGGCCCG
>JBFYKJ010000088.1:0-10819 GCA_041306005.1 Candidatus Altarchaeota archaeon
TTGCCGTATTCACCGCCGCATCATAGCTTGGACGCCCACTCCGCCGACTTGCCAAAGACCTTGTATTCGGCCCTCTTCAGGGATGCGATGTCCCTCGAGCCCGTGAGCATCATGGAAAGCCTCAGCTCGTCTATGACCTGATAGAGGAACGCGTGGATGCCGGGCTCGCCGCCCTCGTCAAGCGCCTTTAGGAGCGGCAATGCGATGCCGGCGAGGTCTGCGCCGAGGGATACGGACTTCGCAACCTCCAAGCCCGTGCGGACGCCGCCGCTCGCGATCTTCGGGCACTCAAAGCCCCTCAGCTCCAAAAGGGATATCGCTGTTGGTATGCCCCATGAGTCAAAAACCTCCGACAGCTCCTTCTTCACGCCCTCCGCTCGGATGCCCTCTATCCTGCTCCAAGACGTGCCGCCGTGCCCGCCGACATCTATGCCCGATATCCCGGCGGATATTAGCTTGTCGGCAACGCGCCTGGAAATCCCGCATCCCACTTCCTTCGCTATGACAGGCACCGACACCTTTGAGCAGACGTCCTTTATCCTCGGCAGGAGGTTTGCGAAATTGACGTTCCCCTCAGGCTGTATAGCCTCTTGGAGCGGGTTTAAGTGGAGCGCAAGGGCGTCGGCCCCTATCATGTCCACAGCTATCTGGCACTCGTCCGCGCCGTAGCCGTAGTTCAGCTGGACTGCGCCGAGATTCGCTATCCTTAGCGCGCTTGGGGCCGAGTCCCTAACGACGCTGAACGTTTCCTCCAGCGACTCGTCGTCGACTGCTGCCCTCTGGCTGCCGACCTCGATGCCTATGCCCAGCTTCTCGGCCGCCTTGGCAAGCGCCTTGTTTATGGCCATCGCCTCCTCGGTCCCGCCGGTCATCGCCTCGATGAGGAGCGGGTACTTCAGCTTTTTCCCGAGGAACGGAACGCTCGTGTCAACCGAAGCCAGGTTGACGTCTGGCAGAGCGGAGTGTATTAGCTCGATGTCCTCGAAGCGGTTGCTTCCGCTCTCGACATCCGCTTCCAGCGCGATCCTCAAATGGTCGCTCTTCCTTTCCTTCATCTTAGTCTTTGCGATGATTCCTCCAGTCCGGGGGGCCGATGCGCCCAAGCGCAAGGCGCCGGCTTTTCGCCCCGTGCCAGCATAAGGCGGGCCTCTCAAGGCTCGAGCCTCACGCCGTCGTTAGATATTTTTGCCTCTATAAGTTTTCCGCCCGCCTTTCTTAAAGCTTTAGAGACCGCAATCTCGGCCTGCGGCTCGACAAGGGCGGCCATTATGCCGCCTTTTCCCGCCCCCGAGAGCTTCGCGCCGAGCGCGCCTGCGCCCTTTGCCGCGGCGACAAGGGCGTCAAGGGCGGGGGAGGAGACCCCTATCCCCGAGAGCAATGCCTGGTTTTCATCCATGAGCTTTCCCAGCCGGTGCCAGTTGCGGCCCTCGGTTGCCTTCCTCCCGTCGGTGACGAGCCTGCTTGACGAGTCAAGGAACGACTTGAATTCGTCCGGCCTGCATTTTTTGACCGCATCGACCTGCTCCACTATCTCCCAGGTGTCTTTGGGCACTCCGGAATGGGCTATGACAAGCCTCGGGTACTCTTTCAGCTTAAGCCGCTCTATGGCCCCGGCCTTGAAAACCGAAACCCCGCCGTATGTGACCGCATACGGGTCGACGCCGCTGCTCATCGAGTGGACGGTGTTTTCACACCCCCACGCCGCTTCGGCTATGGCGGCAAGGTCCCAGGGCTTTTCAGCTTCGGCGCGAAGCGCTGCGACTAGCGCCGCGGAGATCGACGCGGAAGACCCCAGCCCCGACGCTATAGGTATTTCCGAGGATATCTTGACTCCAAAACCTCTGCCATCAGCGGCTATATCCGCAGCCTTCTTGACGAGTTCCAGCCCCCTGCGATGGCGCTTCAGGGGGGCCCCCTCAAGGCCGAGACCCGGGGCGTCGACAACCACCTCGCCGTCAAAGCGGGAGGAAACAGAGACTGTGGACCTTAGGTCTATGGCCGCGACAAGGACAGGATTCTTGTAAAGGGCCGTGTGCTCGCCCAGTATTATCACCTTCGCAGGTGCGGATGCCGTTTTCATGTCAGAAAAAGGTGTTCATATCGGAAAAAAGTGTTCATGCCGGAAAAAATATGTCGCTTATGAAAGGGGATTGCAGAAATCACTGCCGATATGCCCCTGCCGGGTCATCCCACGAATTTCGGCCTCTTTGAGAGCTCCCTTGCAAGCGGCAGCGGCTTGTAAGGCAAGCCTTCGGTCCGGTCTTTGATAAGCCTTACCAAATCGTCTATTTTCATGACCCTCTGTTTTTCCTCCCCGCGCACGGTGACACTAAGGGTGCCGCCCTTCTGCTCGTTCTCGCCTATGACCGCGATGTAAGGCGCCCACTCGCCGGCAGCCTCGCGTATCTTCTTGCCCAGGGTCAGGTCCCTGTCGTCCAGATCGGCCCTCACGCCCTTGGCGGCCAGCTCGTCGGCGACCTTGCCCGCATGGGCGAGGTTGCCCTCGGTTATGGGCAGGACGCGGACCTGCGTTGGGCAAAGCCAAAGCGGGAGCGATGCGGCGCCGCCCTTCTCCCGCACCATGTGGGCCTTCTCGAGGAGCGCATATATGATCCGCTCTATGGCCCCGCTCGGGGAGAGGTGCATTATCAGGGGCCGCTTTTCAGCCCCGTCCCTGTCAGTGAACTTGATGTCGTACGTCTCGGCGTTGTCAACGTCTATCTGGTCTGTCGTCAGCGCAGACGCCTTGTTCAAACAGTCTATGAAGTTCCACTCGTACTTCATGACGAAGTAGAAGAACTTTGAGTCCCACATCTCAACAAGGAGAGGCTTGCCCCACTTCTTGACAAGGCTGCCGACAAACTCCTTGTGCTCGTCGTAAAAGCCCTTGACTATCCTAAGGCCCATTTCAAGGTCATGCTTCCGGTCTATGCCGCATTGCGAGAGAAGGCCCTCGGCGAGCTCGAATCTTCGCATCATCTCCTCCTTTGCCATCTCAAAGTCGGAAACGAACGCGTGGCAGTCGGGCATCGTGAACGAGCGCAGCCTCCTTAGGCCTGTGAGCTCTCCCCGCTTCTCGACGCGGAAACTGTACTTGGTGAGCTCATACAGCCTTAACGGGAGGTTCTTGTAGGATATGGTCGCGTCGTGGGCCATCAGGAACTGGCCGAAGCACGCGGCGAACCTTAAAAAGACCTTCTTGTTCGGGGTCTGTATCGTGTATTGCCTTGCCGGGAAGCGGTTAAGGTATTTCTTCAAGCTGGGGTGCTCAAAGTCGTACATTATCGGCGCCTCTATCTCCATCGCGCCGTACTTTATCACCTCGCGGGTGACGAGGTCTTCCAAAAGCCCTTTGATAAACCGCCCCTTTGGGTAATACCTCAAGTTCCCGGGGTCGCTGCCCGGCTCGTAGTCCACTAGTTCCAAACTCCTCATGAGCTCGACATGCGGAGGGACACGGTCCACCTCCCGGTTTTTGCTTATCTCGTACTCGGCGAACTTCTTCAGCCCGGGGGAGTCCTTGAAATCATAGCCCTTCACGGCGCCCTTCGAGTCTTTCTCAAGGGGGTATAGCTTCCCGTCAGGCGTCAGCACCGCCCAGTGGGACTTCATCTTCTCTTCGGCCTTGAGGGCGTCGGACTCATCGGCCTTTGCTTCGGCCTTTGCCTCCGCGCCCGGGCCGGCCTCGGCCAGTATCTCGCGGCTTAATTCCGACAGCGGATGCCCCTTGCACTTGATGTCAAACGACTTGTACCAGCCGAATGGCGCCTTTAGGGTCTTGTGGCCGCGTGCCTTGAGCTTGTCGCAGACCAGGTCGAGCACCTTGCGCGCGGCCGCGGGGCTTGAAAGCTTGGAGGATAAGTGCGCATACGGGTAGATGACGACGCTCGGCGCATTGACGGTCTTAAGCACGCCCTCTATCTCGGCGACCGCGTTCTCGGCGACCCGTTCTTCCTTCCCCTCGTCGCCCTTCTCGACGGCCATGAAGGCAACGAGGCACTCCCCGGCGGAGCCGCGCCTATTGGCGTCAGTGAGCGGCTCCGGCTCGTTTAATGCCTTCTTCGTCGCCTCGAACTCGAACTTGTCGGCGTGGTTGAACAGGACTTTCATCTTGCGTCTCAGAAATAGCGCGCAAATGCGCGCAAATCGGGTATTGTCGGATATGGCAAGGCCCCGCACGGAGGCCTTGGTGTAATAATGAATCGCGGGGTGTTTTTCACCCCGGTACCAAACTGCGCTTACTTCTTGGCCTCCACTTTGACGGACGGAAGCTGTATCGGCGCCGGCAGGTTCATGGTCTTTGAGAGGATTATCGCCTCTATTATGCCCCGCCTTAAGACAAAGGTTGAGACATCCCTCAGCGCGTCGCCCTTTAGGGCCAGCACCTTCTTGCCCTTAGACTCGCGCTCCTCTGTCTTGCCAGCAAGGCTGTCGGCGAGGTATGTGAGCGTGCCCACGATGCCTATCTTGCCTATGCCGGTGTATTCGACATTGAAGTCCCATGACACCTCAAGGATCTGCGGCGTCTTCTTCTTCACTTCCTTGATCGCGAAGCTTTCCTTGACATCGATTGACTCCATCGACCGCTTCGTGACCTTCGCGTCTATCGCATCTATCTTATAGTTTGTGATGCCCATTTTTACCACGTTGTGTTTCCCTTATTTGAAAGTCAAGCTTTTAAAACGACTGGGGGGCCCGGCGGGCACAAAAACCGCCCCCGCAAGCCACTTTGCGGAGAGTCCGGCCGTCATACAAACCTCATGCCCCCGTAGCCGACGACCTGGGAGGCGTCTCCCGTCGTGTCACCGGAGGTCATATACGCGACCTTCTCAGCCTTCTTGGCGCCAAGCTTCCTGCACGCCGCTATGGCGGCGGCAACGCCCCCGTACCCGCACATTGAGATATCCATGTCGCGCAGGGTTTTGAACAGCCCGGCCTCGTCCATCGCGGCTATTTTGGCCATTGCGGCGGCGTCCTTCTCTGCGGCAACGGCCTGCGGCTCATAGTGGGTGAAATCCGTGGAAGCCACGATAAGGGACGACTTTGCGGGCAGCTTGGATACGATGTCCGCAAGCCCCTCGCCAAACGCCCTGCACGCTGAGAGGAATGCCGCGTCCGGGGCATAATGCTTTATGGAAACTGGGACTATCTTGAATGGCGCCTTGCCGGCCCCCGCGCCCAAAACCGCCTGCAGGAGGGGCAACTGGACCTCGATCGAGTGCTCCCTGGAATGGGCAGCCCCATCGAGCGACGCGTGCGGGAGCTTCGCAACCTGCCCGGCAAGCTTCGTGTCGACCCCCACGATGCCCAACGGGGTCTCCCACGCATCATCACTGGAAACCGAGAAGTCAGGGCCCATCCCGTAGTGGTTCGGGCCCATAAGGATGACGGTGCCGACCTTTGGGATGTCGGCGAATACGCGCGCGGCCACATAGCCGGAGTAATCCCAGCCCGCGTGCGGGACGACCACGCCGCAGCAGTCCACGCGCTTCCTTTTGGGCAAAGAGGAGGCGTCTATCTCCCACATGCCGAAGAGCTGGCGCAGCTTTGCCGAGACGGCATCCCGGGAGTGCGGATAAAACCCGCCGGCGACCGCAGGCGGCCTTGTTGCCATGGGTATTAAGACGGAAGGGCCCTTAAAAAGCTCCGCCGGACGGCTGAATACGCTATACGCTAAGGCATAAAACCGGAAGGCCTGCAGGCCGGGGCCTGCAAACCAAAGCGAATAAAGGCTTACGCCCTGAAGGTCGCCGGGCGCTTCTTAGCCTTAAGGAGCGCCTCGACCCTCTTAGTCGGCTGTATCTGGGAGATGTAGTCGTCCAGCGTGTCCGCCAGGCCGTCCTTCTCCTTCATCTCGCCGCGCTCGACAAGGTACTGCTTTGTCAGCAGCCAGAATACAAGCGCTATCGACTGCTTGCCCTTGTTGTTGAGCGGGATTATCAAATCCAGGTTCCTTGTCAGCGCGTTGGAGTCGCAAATCCCTATCACCGGTATGCCAACCCTCGCCGCCTCCCTGACCGCCTGCCGATCGGCTATCGGGTCTGCGACCATGACCATCTTCGGCTCGCGGAAGTTGCCCTCCTGCGGGTTAGTGAAGGAACCGGGCCTGAAACGGCCGGAGATATACTTCACGCCCGTGTTCTCCGCGAACTTCCTCACCGGCCTGCGGGCATACGCCCTCGAGCCGACAACGAGGATGTCGTCCTTGTCAAACTTAGCGAGCATCTTCGCAAAGAGCCTTATTCGCTCGTCGATGCTGTTGAGGCTGAATATGCTGAGGCGGTCGTTCCTCACCTTGTAGATGAACTTGCGCATGTTGCCGGTGCGGTAAGTGAGGCCTATGTGGCAGCCGTTCTTCAGGTAGGTCTCCGGCTCGGTCAGAAGCTTTCGTCCCTGCGTTGCCGCGATGTATTCCTTCGCCTCGTCCGGGATCTCGTCCTCTGCGTCCAGCGCCTCGTCGGCGGGCTCCTCATTGCCCTCCGGGAGGACTTCAGCCGGGGCCTCGACTAGCGCCTTTTCCTCCGCAGCCTTCTCCTTGGGCTCTTCGGCCTTCGTCTCCTTAGCTTCAGCTTTCTGCTTCTTGGCTTCTACCTTTTCCTTTGCTTCCTTTACGGCCTTTGGGGCCTCTTCTTTTGCCACTTTCTTCTTCTTTTCCTCGGTATCAGCCTTCTTAGCAGCCATTTTACGCCTTGACGACTATCGGTATCGCGTCCTTGCTCATCTCCAGCCGAGCGATATCCAGGGGATCTGCCATGCTCTTCGGGACTGTGACCAGCACTGGCGCACCTAGGGATATTTGAAGAGCCCTCGCGCCGAGGACTCTCGCCTTCTCGTATTTGTTCATGTGCTCCATTTTATGGATGATGACGCGCACCGCGCCGTTTTACAGTGAAAGTGGGACCGCCGAGATTTGAACTCGGGTCACCGGCACCCCAAGCCGAGAGGATGGTCCTGGCTACCCCACGGTCCCGGTATACCTAAGCCCCTTGCGGCGCTCCGGAAACTCACCTCGTGTAGAGCAGGAGCTCGTCGGACAGGTCCGCGTGCGTCAGCAGCATCCTCCTGCAGCAGTAACGCTCGAGGCCCAGCAAGTCCATCACCTTTCCAGGCGACTCGCCCTTTGCAACCCTCTGCTCATATGCCTCCCACAGCTGTGCTATGGGCTTCCCGCATGTGAAACACCTTACCGGTATTATCATCTTGTGGAACCTTATCTGGTTTTGTCAGTTTTGTTATTTTGCCAAACTTTTTTGGGCCTTATCGGCCCGATATACCCTTATCTATATGACTTCTGCCGCTTGGCCCTCGGGCCCTGCGACGACTTTGACGGCTTGTGCGGCTCGGTCCTTCGCGAGTCCCCGCTTATCAGCGAGCGGTCGTATGCGACAAGCTTTGCCCTCAGCTCCTCGCCCTTGCGGGCCTTCTCGGCGTGGGCGACAAGCGCCCTTGAGATGCTCGTGGCGATTGCGTCCGCCTGGCCGCTAAAGCCTCCGCCCCGGACGGTTATCACGAAATCGAGCTTTGACGGGTCGACTATCCCCTTTGCTATCAGCAGGGGCTCTTCTATCCTCAGCCTCAGGAACTTGTCGCCGTAGACGTCGAGCGACGTCGAGTTTATCCTGATGTTGCCCTTCCCGGGCTTTATCGTCGTTCTTGCATACGCCGTCTTCCGCTTCCCGGACTCGTGCACTATATCAGACTTCTTTTCAGCCATTCCTTCCTCCGAGGTAGGCGCAGACGTCGCCCACTGTTATCGAGTAGTCGTATGTCTTCCTCATCCGGGAGACGTCAAGGAGCCTCGCCTTTGACAAATCGATGTGCTCCCTCTTCTGTATCACCTTTTCAGGCCTGCCCATATAAACCATCACCCTCTTGAACGCCGCCTGGCCCCGTGCCCTCTTCCACGGCAGCATGCCCCTTATCGCGCGCCTGAGGAACCTGTCCGGGTTCTTCGGCCTCTTCGGGCCGTAGCGCCACGGGTTCACCTGGCTCTTCGCGTCGTGGCGGTTCTTGTAGTCGGCGAATAAGCTTTCCAGCTTGCCGGAGATGACCGCCTTCTCGGCGTTGAATATGAGTATGCGGTCACCCTTGAGCGCCTGCTTGGCGGCGAATGCCGCAAGGCGCCCCATCGAGCACCCGGCCGCGTCTATGACGATTTTCTCCGCCGGCTTTGCCTGCTTTGCGGAGGCGTTAGCCTTTGGCTTTGCCTTCACGGCCTTTTCGGGCTTAGCCTCTTTCTTGGCGGCCTTTGCCTCCGGCTTAGCGTGTTCCTGTTCAGTCATTTCAGTATCTTGACCCTCGTGCCTTTGGGGTTTGAGGAGACCAGCTCGGCGATCGTGATTATCTTGCCCTTGGACTCCGCGACCTTCTTCTTCGCCGACCCGGACGCCTTGTAGCAGGCGATGGTGACCTCGTGGGCGAGGACCCCGTTGCCAAGGAGCTTGCCCGCGATGACGACCGTGTCCTTCGCCTGCGTGAGCATGCTTATCTTGTCGAGGTTGACCTCAGACCGGTTCTTGCGGCTGCTCGCCATGTCCTCGGCGAGGCGAGCCCAGATCGGCTGCTTCTTGCCCTCCTTCTTGAGGTACTCTATGAGGCCCAATCGATTTGGGTCCTCGTACTTGATTCCTTCCATTGAAAGTGAGTGGTGCGGGGGACGAGGTTCGAACTCGCGTAGGCCTAAGCCACACGGCCCTCAACCGTGCCCGTTTGACCAACTCCGGCACCCCCGCAAAACTGTTTTGGGCCCGCAGTCTTCGGTCTTCAGTACTTTGTGAAGCCCAGTTCACCGAACCCTGTTTTGCAAGTGCTTAACCTCCGCGGGCCGTCGCCGGCCCGCCCCCTGTGTAGGTGCAAGCGCCGTATGACGCGCGCACCCGTTAGACTGAAGGCCCCGAGGCGGGGCCGAACAAAACAGGCCCTGTCTAGGGCCCGATAAGGATCACTTCTTCTTCGCCGCCTTCCTCGAGCGCTTCTTCTTCTCGCCGGCGATGGCGTCGTCAAGCTCGTCTATCCTGCCCGCCAGGTTCTCTATAGCCGTCTCGACCAGCTCCTTGGCCTTCAGGTTGTTGTAGGACTCTGCAAAGAACTCGAAGTCCGTGTCGTTAATCTGCTTGTACGACGCGAGGCCCGGCTGGAACTTGGCATGCTCGGTCATGAAGCCCAGCTTCGCCACCATCTCCATCCTGACCTTCTGGTTCTCGCCCAGCTTGACGATCGGTATCTTGTCAAAGACGGGCTTTGTCTTTGGGTCCTGCGGCTTCATGTCGCCCGAATATAAGGTCCCGGGGCCGGTCTTCTCCAGTATGAATGACGCCTCGCAGCGCGCGCAGCCCTTGCCCTCGCACTTGCACTCGTCTTTCAGGTCATAGGTGTCCAGGTCCGTCGTGAGCGGGACCAGGCCTAGCCTCTGCGCTATCATCTCCTCAAACAGCGGGGAGCTGTTCTCGTAGACGGTCACCCTGTCCACGGCCATAGACGGGACATAAGACATAATCGCCCGCCTTACGGCGTTTGCTATGGTGAAGTTGACGCCCCTTAAGGCAAACTTCACCTTCGCATCGTCCTTCTTCAGGTATTCGACCTTCATCTTGAGAGTTTTTGAGGTTATAGCATAATGCCCGTCGGGCGGATCTCCGCCCGGTCGGACCCGTCAGACTTTATACTCTTCTTCCCCTCTTGCCGCCCGGCGGCTTGCAGCCTCCGTGGGGTATCGGGGTTACGTCCTCTATCCTTCTTATCCTCATGCCCATCCGGGCGAAAGCCTTGATCACTGCGGAGGCCGCCCTGCCCGGGCTCTTCTGCCCGCGGTGGCCGCCTTTGCCTCTAAGGAGAACGTCCACTTTTGTCACGCCCCTCTCCTTCAGGATGTTGCCGACTTTTTTAGCCAGCTGGGCTGCCGTGAATGGTGATTTCTCCTCCCTGCCGGTCTTTGCGACCATGCCGCCGCATGCCATCGCGAGTGTCTCTGCACCGGATAAGTCTGTTGCCGTGAGTATCGTGTTGTTCTTTGACGCGAAGACGTGGACGACCGCGATGAACTCGGCCTTTTGCGGGACGGCTTGGAGGACCGGCTTTTCGGGCTTCTCCTCTATGATGCCCTCCTTCACCTGGTCCACGAGGCTCTTGCTGAGGCTCTTCTCGTCCTTCTTTTCTTCGGCCTTGTGGGACTTGGCTTCAGCGGCCTTGGCTTCTGCCTCGACTGCGTGCGCCTTTGCCTCCGCGATGTGGGCCTTTGCCTCCGCGTGCGCCTTGGCTTCTGCGTGGGCCTTCTCGGCTTTGGATTCAGCCTTCGGCTTTTTCTCCTTCGCCTCGCCGGCCTTCTTGCCCTTTGCCTCTTTCTTTTCAGCCATGTTGAGAGTTATGTACCGGATTAACTGCGCGGCGCGCTGGGCCTGCTGCCCTGGCCGCCGGGCCTCCCGCCGCCTGGGCCGCCGGGCCTCCCGCCGCCTGGGCCGCGCCTAAACCCGCCGCCCCTGCCTGCCTGGCCGCTGCCCCTGTTCTGGCCGCCTGACCGCTTGCCGAACTTGCCGCCCCGCTCAAAGCGGTCCGGCGTGTACTCCCGCTTCTCTTTCGGGGGCTTCTTCTCGACTTTTCTTACCGGGTGCTCCGCGCTTGCGAGCGGGGAACCGGCGTAGAAAGCGACTGTCTCGGCCTCTTCGAGAGTGGTCATGTGGCCCGGCGCGTTCATGCGCCTGCCCGCGACCGCGATGTGGCCGTGCACGATCTCCTGCCTGGCCTGCTTTATCGTTATCGTGAGGTTGCGGTTGTAGACGATCGTCTGCAGCCTGCGGTTCAACACATCTTCGACAGTGAGCTT
>JBFYKJ010000089.1:0-35370 GCA_041306005.1 Candidatus Altarchaeota archaeon
TTCCCGCGAACCTAGCGGTGACCGTGAACCAGAAGTATGAGTATGTCTTTGTCAAGGTAAGCACACACAGCGGCGAGGAAAGGTGGCTCATGGCAAAAGAACTGGTCGAAAAAGTCATGGCCGACTGCGAGATCACGCAGTTCAAGATAGACGGCAAGGGCGTGGCCGGGAGGGAACTTGAAGGTTTGAAATACGAGTTCGTCCTTTCGGATTCGGTTCCCGCAAACCGCGGACTGGAGACCGAAAACAGGAATGCGCACACCATTCTACTCGGCGACTTCGTCACGCTCGAAGACGGCACCGGCTGCGTGCACACAGCTCCCGGCCACGGGCAGGACGACTACTCCGTGGGGATAAAATACGGATTGCCACCGTTCTCCCCTGTAGGGCCTGACGGGAAGTACACCGAAGAGGGCGGGACGCTTAAGGGAATATATGTTAAGAAAGCGGATGCCATCGTTATTGAAAGCCTAGAGTCGCGGGGCCTCCTCCCGGCGGCAAAGAAGATAACCCACCGCTACGCCCACTGCTGGCGTTGTAAAACTGCAATCATTTACCGCGCCTCGCCCCAGTGGTTCGTCAGCATAAGCAAGATCAAGGAACAGCTGATAAAAGAAAACAAGAAGGTCAACTGGATACCCGACTGGGCCGGGGAGAAGAGGTTCCAGAACTGGATAGAGGAGGCGAGGGACTGGTGCGTGTCAAGGCAGAGGTACTGGGGGATACCGCTGCCCATCTGGGAATGCGGCAAGAGCGGGTGTGAGGGGCGGGAGATCGTAGGGAGCTGGGACGAGCTGAAGAAGAATGCTATAAAACTGCCATCGGGGGAACCAGACCTGCACGTTCCGTATGCTAATAAAATAAAACTCAAGTGCAAGAAGTGCGGAAGCGAGATGCACCGCGTGCCCGACATAACAGACATCTGGTTCGAGTCGGGCGCTGCTACCTGGGCGTCGCTCGGCTACCCGGAAGCCGTGAAGGAGAAGAGATTTGACAAATTCTTCCCCATGGACTTCATCACCGAGGGTTTGGACCAGACTAGGGGATGGTTCTACACTATCATGGCCGAGGGCGTCATCATGTTCGGCGAGACGCCGTACAGGAACGTGCTGATGAACGAATGGGTATTGGATAAAAACGGCGACAAGATGAGCAAGTCGCTGGGCAACGTCGTCGCGCCGGAGGATGTCATGAAGGTCTACGGCGCGGACATAACGCGTTTCTACCTGCTCGAAGAAGCGGAAGTCTGGGAGAAGCTGAAGTTCAACATGGAGAACGTGAAGATAACCTTCCGCGTGTTCAACACGCTGTGGAACTGTTACCAATTCCTCAAGACCTACATGGATGCCGCCGGCTTTGACCCGAGGAATGCCGACATATCCAAGTACGAGAAGCACCTGAAGGCTGAAGACGCGTGGATGCTTTCGCGCCTCGCGAGCCTCGACCACGTGCTGACTAAAAACCTTGAGTCGTTCCACCCGTACGAGTGCGCGAAGGCGCTTGACGACTTTGTGATGAACGACTTGTCCAGGTGGTACATCAAGATAATCCGCGACCGCGCATGGGTCAGCGCCGAGGGGAAGGACAGGGAGGCCGCGATAGTGACTTTATACATGGCGGTGTCCGAGCTTGCGAAGATGATGGCCCCGTTCGCGCCGTTCATATCGGAATACATGCACCGCGACCTTTCGAGGGACAGGGACAAAGGCGGCGCTGGCGCAAAGGGCGAAGGCAGCGTCTTCCTCGCCGGCTGGCCGAAGATAAAAGCCGTGCCGGACGAGAAGCTTGAGAAGCAGATGGCGCTGGCGAAAGAGATAGTCGAGCAGGTGAACGCAGCGAGGGATGAGGCCGGGATAAAGCTGCGCTGGCCGGTGAAAGAGGTTGTTGTCGTGTCAAAAGAGGATCTTGCAGCGGTCTTGGAGGTCATCTGCAACATGGCAAACTCGAAGAGCATCAAATTTGTCGAGGCGGAGCCCAAGGGCATCGCCAAGCCCGTCAAGAAGGAGTTCTCGGCGGGGGCGGTCGTCCTGAGCGGCGAGCGAACGCAGGACATGGTTGATGAGGGGTTGATCCGCGACCTTATGAGGCAGGTGCAGATGATGAGGAAGAAGGAGAGTTTGAAGGTCGCCGACGAAGTAAAGCTGAAGATCTACGCCGACAAGGAGTTCGCCGCGGTGATTGAGCGCTTTAAGGATGAGATAGCGTCGAACACGACGTCAAGCAAGGTCGATGTTACCGTGATGACCGGCGGAAAGCCGGCGAAGTTCAACACCGAGGCCAAGTTTGAAGGGAAGACAGTGTGGCTGGACTATGAGAAATGAGTTTGCCGGATAGGCAAGTTTATTAAGCAAGGGTGCGTTTATCATAAAATCAGGGGTGGGTAGGGGTTTATTAGATTAGGTATTCAATTATTCGAGCTTATCCTATGGCCGATATCGCCGACGTAATACGAGCGCACGCAGTTGAGAATGCGGCAAGCTTCGGCAAAGCGGACGCGAAGAGGATACTCGGGAAGGTGCTCGCCGAGATGCCGCAGCTGCGAAAAGACGCCGGCAAGCTGATGAGGGACGTGGAAAAGGTCGTCGGCGAGGTAAACAAGCTCAGCAAGGCCCAACTCGGGGCCGAGCTGAAAAAACTGGGCCCGAGGGAGAAGCACAAGGCTGAAAGGGGCGGCCTCCCCGAGTTGCCGAATGTGAACGGCCCGGTCGTGATGCGCTTCGCGCCGAACCCGTCAGGGTTCCTCCACATCGGCCACGCGAGGACCGCGATAATAAACGACGAGTACGTCAAGCGCTACAACGGGAAGTTCATACTGAGGATAGAGGACACCGACCCGGAGAGGGTGGATGCGAGCGCCTACAAGACCATAAAGGAGGACCTGAGATGGCTTGGGGTATTCATACACGAGACGATCACCCAGAGCAGGCGCCTTGCGGTATATAGGGACTTTGCCGCCCGGTTGATAAAGCAGGGCCACGCTTACGCCTGCTCCTGCGGGCAGGAGAAGTTCAAGGCGTTCAAGGACGCGGGCAAGGACTGCCCGTGCAGGAAGAACACTGTCCAGAAGAACGTCGAGCTTTGGAACAAGATGCTCGGGGGCGACAAGAGCCTGGTCCTTAACCTGAAGACGGACATGAAGCACAAGAACCCGGCGATGCGCGACTTCCCGATAATGAGGGTCGAGCTCGCGAAGCACCCGCTGACCGGCGCGGAGAAAGAGGTCTATCCGCTGATGAACTTCTCTGTCACCATAGACGACCATTTGCTGGGCATGACGCACGTCCTTAGGGGGAAAGACCACATAGTCAACACCGAGAGGCAGATGTTCATATACGGCTACCTCGGCTGGAAGCCGCCCGAGATAATACACCACGGCCTGCTAGACATCAAGGGGATAGAGCTGTCAAAGTCGGTGATAAAGAAGGCGATAGATGACGGCATCTATGACGGCTGGGACGACCCGAGACTCGGGACGCTTCGCGCCCTTAAGCGCAGGGGGATACAACCGGAAGCCATAAGGGGCGCCATGAAGGCGATAGGGGTTGGGGAGGTGGACTCCACCTTCGACTGGACGGCGCTTTACGCCGAGAACCGGAGGATAATCGAGCCTATCGCGAACAGGTATTTCTTCGTCCCGGACCCGGTCGAGATGTGGGTCTCGGGGATGCATGCCGGCGAGAGCAGGATAAGGGTCCAGCTCCATCCCGACCACCCGGAGAGGGGCTATAGGGAGATTATCGTCAAGGCAAGCCCGAAGGGGGATGCCCAACTTTTCGTCGCCAAGAAGGATGCAGACAAGCTGAAGAAGGGCGACGCCATAAGATTGAAGAACTTCTGCAACCTCAAGATAACCGAGCTCATGCCGCTCAAGGCAAGCTACATAGAATCAAAGGACCTGAAAGTCCCGATAATCCAGTGGCTGCCCGAGGGGGCCATGGGCTGCGAGGTTTTGGAACCTGATGGGAAGTCGGCGGGCTTTTGCGAGCCCGCATGCGGCGCCCTGCGCGAAGGGGAGATCATACAATTCGAGAGATTCGGGTTTTGCAGGGTCGGGGAGAAGCGGGGCAAGGACGTCATCTGCTACTTCACGCATGAGTGAGCGCCTGTATTGATTGGGCATATCGCCTTAGTGAGCATAAGCTAACCCAAGCGCCCATCGGGCTTCTGCTGATAGGGTCCGGCCAAAACCGCGTATCCTGCGACTTAGAAGACCACTCCCAGCGAGGGCAACATCATCATCAGCCCCGATATTATGAGGTACAGGGCGATGAGATAGCTGAGCAGCTTCGGGTATACCAAGATCAGTATACCAAACAGCACGCTTAGCAAACCCCACACGAGAGTGCTTGCAAGTACTACTGCCATGCGACTTTAATGTGGGCGGGCATAAAAAGATTAAGAATTGGGCGGGGGCGGCCCATAAAACGCTTTTATACTATTACCTTCTAAAATCCCGCAAATTCTTTCTCCACCCTGCGTGGAACCTATGAATTTGGACCGCTTCGGCGGGATGACAACGAGGTTGACATGGCGACATATGTGAAATACGAGACTCCGCAAAACCTAGCGGAGGCGGCGCTGGAGGCCATTGAGATAGCCAGGACTTCAGGCAAGATAAGGATAGGCGCAAACGAGGTCACAAAGGCCGTTGAGCGAGGCAAGGCCAAGCTCGTGGTCATGGCCGAGGACGTTGACCCCCCGGAAATACTGATACACGTGCCGATACTCTGCGCGGAGAAGAAGATACTGTACGCTTACTGCAAGACGAAAGACGAGCTTGGCAAGGCCGCGGGCCTGAAGGTCAGCACGTCGGCAATAGCGGTCGTCGACGACGGCAAGGCCAAGAAGAACATCGAGGACCTGGGCAAAGAGCTCAAGAAGTTCCTGAACTATGGCTGAGAAGCAGAAGGAAGCTGAGGGGCAGAAGCCCGAGAAGGCAAGTGCCGAGCACGGCGCCGCTGAAAAGCCTGTTGTGGCGCCAAAAGCTGCCCCCGCACCACAGGCCGCCCCAGCACCCCCGTCCGAAGAGCCGAAGAAGCAGGGCAAGAGCCTCGTGAACGTCAGCGACGCGACGCCCGGCCAGGTCGTAAAGGTCTTTAAGAAAGTCGGGCTTTACGGCGAGTGCTACCAAGTGCTTGTCAGGGTCCTTGAGGGAAGGGACAAGGGGAATCTTCTCAGACGGAACGTCCGCGGCCCGGTCAAGGAGAACGACATGCTCATGCTCAAGGAAACCGAAAGGGACGTGAGGGCTGTCTAAGCCCCGGTCGAGAAAAACGTGATACACGATGGTCGTTAAAAAAGTCTGCACATTCTGCGGTCATGAGATCGAGCCCGGGACGGGCATAATGTTCGTGGAGAACTCCGGCTCGCTGTCGTTCTTCTGCTCTTCGAAGTGCAGGAACTGCGTCAAGCTCAAGAGGAGCGCGAGAAGGGTGAAGTGGACGTCGGCCTACAGGAAAGAGAAGGCCATCCGCGTCGCGCACCTCAAGGGGGAGGGCAAGCCTGCGGAGGGTGGCAAGGCTGAAGCCGGCGAAGCCAAGACCGCGGCAAAGCCAAAAAAGGCGAAACCCAAGAAGTAGCCATGATCCAGAGGACCTTTGTCATGCTGAAGCCCGACACGGTCCAGCGGGACCTTGTCGGCGACATCCTCGGCAGGTTCGAGCGAAGGGGCCTCAAGTTCGCCGCCCTGAAGCTGATTAAAGTGGACAGGGCTACCGCTGAAAAGCTGTACGACGTGCACAAGGGCAAGGAGTTCTACGAGAAGCTCGTCGAGTACGTTACGGCCGGCCCGTGCGTAGTCTGCGTGATAGAGGGCTACCAGGCGATAAAGGCCGTGAGGAAGATGCTCGGGGCGACAAACCCGCTTGATTCCGACGCCGGCAGCATACGCGGCGACTTCGGGCTGTTCATGAGAAGGAATGTAGTCCATGCGTCCGACTCCGATGAGACGGCAAAGAAGGAGATGTCGATCTTCTTCAAGCCCGAGGAAATACTTGAATATTGCAAGGCGGACGAGTGCTGGGTGTACCAGCCTTAAGGGTCTGCGGTTTTGGGTCCTGGGTCTTGGCTTGGCGTCAATCCAAACCCAAGGGTCGGTTCAAATGGTCAAAAAGGTCCGAAGAGTCAGGGAAAAACGGCTCCCGACACTGAAAAAGTGGCTAAGTATTCTACCCGGTAGGACCGAACCGACGCCCGACAGCATGATATACCATAGAGTCCTTGATGCCAAGACTCTTGAGATTTTGCGCAAGCACGCCATATACCCAAAAGGCGAATGGACGCCACCCGTCACAAACGCGGAGAGGTCACGGCATCTGGAAGAGCTGGAATATGCTAAAAAGGACGTGCACCGAGGCTGGAAGCATCTCGCGAAAATCACGGGAGTGCCAAAAACCGACCCGCTTTACCATGATGCGGACGAATTGGTGCGGCATCATGTGGGAAACGCGCTTGCGGGGGCGCATTATAAAATCGAGAATATTGCGGCAAGGGTCCAGAGGCACCCGATACCCAAATAGCGCCCTTAAGCCGCCCCCATAGGTTTTGGGCGAAAGGACGCTTATATCCTAAACAGCCCCCTCGCGTTCTTCGTCGTCTGGCGGGCGACATCCTCGAAGCTTATGCCTTTGAGCGCCGCTATCTTCTTCGCTGAGATAACCACATTAGCCGGCTCGTTGACCGTTCTGGGTTCGGGGGCCAGATATGGCGCATCCGTTTCCAGGACTATCGACTCGAGCGGCACCCGCTTGGCGAGGTCCTGCTTCTGCTCTGAGCGGGTGACGTTCGTCGGTATGGATATCAGGTAGCCCAAATCAATCGCCCTCTTGGCCTCCTCCCAGGTACCAGAAAAACAGTGCATTATTACCTTCTCGAATCCCTGCTTTTCCAGGATGCCCATCGCCGGGGACTCCGCATTCCGGGAGTGTATGAGTACGGGCTTGTCAAGCTCCTTGGCGAGGGCCAGCAGTTTAAGGAAGTTCTCCTTCTCGGCCGCGCGGCCGTTTTGTTCTTTCACCCAGTAGTAGTCAAGCCCTATCTCCCCGACCGCGACTATCCGGTCCGCGTGCTCGCGGATGAGGCGGTACTGGGTGTCGAAATCTTGGAGGTTATACGGGGTGCACCCTATCGTGATGAAGAGCTCCTCGAAGTGTTTCTGGAACGGCTCTATCTTCGCCCAGCCCTTGGCGTCGAGGCAGCAGTCGACGATGCCGACGCCCTCCCTGTCCGCGCGCTCGACTACCTCCTTCCTCGTCTTGTCAAACTCCGGGAAGTTGACGTGCGCGTGCGTGTCTATTAGTCGCATGGGTTAATTTCAACCTGAGCGCTCAAAAAGGCGGTATTGTTTGGCAAAGAGCGTATATTACTTTTAGTAATATTAGCCCCGGCCGGCTTTTTTATACCCCTGGGCAAACATAGGCAATAGCAGTTAATTAGGCAACATCTGACAAAGGGTGCGATAAACGGGGGTAACCTATCATGACAAAGACCTACGCCGAGATCAATGCGAAGATAAAGAAGGGTGATGCGGTCGTCATCACGGCAGAGGAGATGATAGGCTACGTCGAGAAGCACGGGGCGAAGAAGGCTGCGGAGGACGTAGACGTTGTCACGACCGGCACCTTCGGGGCCATGTGTTCCTCGGGCGCGTTCCTCAACTTCGGCCACTCCGAGCCGCCGATAAAGATGGAGAAGGTTTGGCTGAACGACGTGGAGGCCTATACGGGCATCGCAGCTGTCGACGCCTACATAGGCGCGACCCAGCTTAGCGAGACAGAGGGCTTTGAGTACGGCGGCGGGCATGTGATAGAGGATTTGGTGAAAGGCAAAGAGGTGGAGCTTAGGGCAACATCCTACGGGACTGACTGTTACCCAAGGAAGAAGATAGAGACTGATATAACGCTCAACGACATCAACCAGGCATGGCTGCTAAACCCAAGGAACGCATACCAGAACTACGCGGCCGCGACGAACTCCTCCGACAAGACGCTTTACACCTACATGGGCAAGCTGCTGCCGAATTACGGCAACGTGACATACACCACGGCGTCGCAGTTATCGCCGCTGATAAACGACCCCTACTTTGAGACAATAGGCTTTGGCACAAGGATATTCCTGGCCGGGGCGAAGGGGTATGTAATAGGCGAGGGGACACAACACAACAGCGAGCCTGCAAGGAAGAACGGCGTCCCGATAGGGGGCGCGGGCACGCTTTCGGTAAAGTGCGATTTGAAGAACTGCAATCCTAAGTACCTCAAGGGCGCCGTGTACGAAAAATACGGCGTCAGCCTCTTTGTCGGGATAGGGGTCCCCATACCGATACTGAACGAGGACATCGCCAAGCGGACCGCGATAAGCGACGAGCAGATATTCACCAGGGTCTTTGACTATTCAGTCCCGTCAAGATCCCGGCCGTCGGTGAGGGAGGTCAGCTATGCGGAGCTGCGGTCTGGAAAAATCGACCTGAACGGCAGGGATGTGAGGACGTCGCCACTTTCGCCGCTTAAGACTGCAAGGGAGATAGCGGACATCCTCAAGAAGCAGATAAGCAAGGGCGACTTCACGCTGACGGAGCCATTAGAAAAACTCCCGAAATCCGTCTTCAAGCCGCTGAAGCACGACGTTTATTATGTCAAGGACGCGATGAGAAAGGCTGTGACAACGGGCCACGACGCGAGCATAGAAGAAGTGTCCAAGCTGATAATAAACAGGGGCGTGAACCACGTGCCCATAGTCAAGGACGGGAAACTGGACGGCATAGTCACGTCCTGGGACATCGCCCGGGCGGTGGCCGAAGGGAGGAAAAAATTGGCCGAAGTGGCCACTAAGACTGTAATAACCGCCCAGCCGAACGAGACGGTGGGGCTAGTAGCCGAACGGCTGGCAAAGAAGGGCATATCCGCGCTGCCTGTGGTGGACAGCGCGGGGGCCGTGCTTGGGATAATAACCGCCGAGGACATATCAAAGCTCGTCGGCAAGGGGGGTGCGCTATGACAAAGAAATACCAGATAAGGTTCGGGGAGGGGCAGGTCGGTCAGCCGATACTGGCGGAATGCATACTCAAGACAAAGGCGAAAATCAACATACTGCGCGCCGACGCCGACGGCAACATGCTGATAACGATACCCAGGGAAGACGAGAAAGAGGTGCTCAAGTTCCTGAGGGACAACGGCCTTGCGCCCGTCGAGCAGAAGGACGCCGTAATCTTCGACGCCGACAAGTGCGTCAGCTGCGGCGCGTGCATCTCGCTTTGCCCGACAAAGGCCTACAGCTTTGACAAGGACAAAAAGCTCGTCTATGACGAGAGCAAGTGCGTTCTTTGCGGGATATGCGTAGACGCGTGCCCGAGAAGGGCGCTTAGCAAGCCGAAGTTCTGAGGGCTGTTGCACCTCTCGCAGCTGCCGGATCCTTATTTCTGCCATGGAAAAAGACTTCGCCTACAAGGACACCATACTGAAGGTCAAATGCGACAGGGATATCAGTGAGTTTATCAAAAAGTTCATAGTCGAGAAGCGGCAGGAAGTGGATAGTTATATCGCTCGGGATGCGAATTTCAAGATCTCGTTTGACCCGGTGACAGTCAGAAAAGACGCCCCAAAGATAGCGAAGGACATGGCCGATGCCGCAAAACTTGCAGGCGTCGGCCCGATGGCTGCAGTGGCTGGGGCCGTGTCGGAACACCTTGTGGAAGCCGCGAAGGGGAAGGGTGTGAAGTGGATTATCGCCGAGAACGGCGGTGACATAAGCTTGTATGGGGACCGCGAGTTCACGATTTCTATCTACGCCGGCAAGTCGCCGCTGTCGGGAAAGATAGGTTTCTCCTTAAACCCGGCTAAGCTGGCTCCGGTTACAAAGACTTATGGGGTCTGCACCTCTTCAGCCTCGGTCGGCCCCTCGATAAGCCTCGGGAAATCGGATGCCGTGGCCGTCTTCGCCAAAAGCGCCGCCGTTGCGGACGCGTTCGCGACAGCGATTGGGAACAATGTGGAGGAAATCGAGGACGGCCTTAATTTCGCGAAGGGCTTCATCGGCAAGGCGATAGACGGCGTGGTGATAATCAAAGGCGATAGGATAGGCACTGTCGGCAGGGTGCCTAAGATAGTTAAGCTTACGTAAGCTACACGAGTTTTTGACATCCCGGGTTGGATGTTATTCTTAGCCCGTTGGATACATTTAAATACTCCCTTCGATTTATATAACGACCAACCATGAAGAGGCATCTGGCGCTGTTAGCCCTACTGGCTGTGCTGCCCTTAGCCGCGGCGCAGGGCAGCGGTCCGGGCCAGGGGTCCAGCACTCTCTTTGACATAGGCCTTGTCATAGCAGCGGCCAGCATAGTCGCGTTCGTGGCCGCGGGCCTGAAGCAGCCGCTCATACCCGCCTACATAATCGCCGGCGTGATAATCGGGCCTGTCGGGTCCCAGATGCTGTTCGGATCCAGCCTGGTTTCCGACCCGGGGTTCGTCAGGGCGCTATCGGAGCTCGGTATAACCTTCCTTTTGTTCACTGTCGGGGTCGAACTGGACCTTTCCCGGCTGAAGGACGTCGGCAAGACGGCGGTGACCGTCGGTGCCGCCCAGGTGGCGCTGACATTCGGCGCGGGGTTTGCGCTGTCCTCGGTCTTGGGCTTCGGAGCGCTCGAATCGGTTTATCTGGGTCTGGCGCTGGCGTTTAGCAGCACTATGGTGGTCATCAAGATAATATCCGACACCGACGAGATAGAGACGCTTCACGGCAGGATAATGCTGGGCATACTGCTGATACAGGACGTTATCGCCATCGTGGCCATAGCCATGCTCTCGCAGCAGAATGGTGCCCTGGAACTTGGCATTATGGCTAATGCCGCCCTTAGGGCCCTGGGCCTGTTCTCACTGGCTCTGGTGATAGGCAGGTATGCCGCACCCAGGGCCTTGCGCTGGGTCTCAAAATCGCCGGAGCTCGTGCTCATGACTGCGCTCTCCTTCGCCCTGCTTTTCACCGCATCCAGCCTGATGCTAGGCCTATCCGCGGAAGTAGGGGGGTTCCTTGGCGGGCTAAGCCTTGCGGTGTTCCCGTACAACCTGGAGGTATCAAGCCGCGTGAAGCCGCTGAGGGACTTTTTTGCAATACTGTTTTTCGTGTCTTTGGGTATGCAGTTCTACCCGATGGGCGATGCCGCCTCGATGATGATACCTGTCGCTATTTTCTCGGCGGTGGTTGTTGTTCTGAAACCCGCGATAATAACCCTGCTCTGCCTGCTGACGGGCTACGAGCGCAGGACGGCATTCCTATCCGGTATAGGGCTGGGGCAAGTGTCCGAGTTCTCGCTGATACCGGTGATGGCCTTCGCAGTGGCAAACCCCGAGTCGCGGATACTCTCGGTCACGATAATAACCGCGATATTCACCATCGCCCTGACCCCTTACATGATAAGATATGCCAACCGCCTTTTCATACCGTTTTCCGGATGGCTGGAAAAGGTCGAGAATACCGGCTTTGTCAAGAAGAAGCGCAAGCTTGAGCAATTTGGGGCCAAAGCATTGAGCGGGCACGTGATTGTCTTCGGGGCCCACATAATGGGAATGGAAGTTGTCGGGACGCTCCAAAGGCTGAAACGGAGGTTTGTCGTCGTGGACCACAACCCGGAGGTCGTGAAGAAGCTCATGAACCGGGGGGTGGAATGCTTATACGGCGACCTGGAGGACGTCGAGGTGCTGGAACGGGTGGGCATCAGGAAGTGCAGGCTCGTGGTTTCCACGATCCCCAATGAGGAGGACAGCATGCTGCTCATTAAAACAGTCAAGGGGGCAAACCCAAACGCCCTTGTCTTTGTCACTGCAAAGACCATAGAGAACGCGATAAGCCTGTACCGGGAGGGGGCGGACTATGTGATACACATGAAGCTCCTTGGCGGGAAGGAAGCAAGCGAGAGGCTCGAAGCCGCCCTTGAGGGCGGGCCTGATTGGGTGCTAAAGAAGAAGCTCAAGGAGATAGAGTTCCTCGAGAGGAAGCGGCGCGACGAGCTCGTGGACCGCGTTGACAAGAAGCTCATAAAACAGCTAGACGAGCTAAAGGCGCAGGAGATAGTCGAGAAGAGCGAGGAACTGGGGGAGGAATAGGGTCTTCGGTTTTGGGTCTTGGATCCCGGTTTTGGGTCTGCAAAAGACGTTACACTTTCAAAATAAGATAATTCGTGTTGCCCATGCTCTTCTTCTCAAGGACGCCCCTTGCCTCCAAACGGGCGACAATCCTTGATATCTTGACCTTGTTGAAGCCCGAAAGGACAACGAGATAGTTCTGCTCTATCTTGTTGTCGTTCTCAAGAAGGACCTTGACCACGGTTTTCTCGTCGTAAGGCAAGAGCTTCACTATCCGGTCAAGCTCGCTGACGGAGCGCTTTGTTTGGAGGAGGATGACTACGAATGCGCCGACGACCATAGAAACTGCGGATATTATATAGACCTCTATAGGCAGCTGTTCCCCTGTGGAAGAGGAATACGTCCCGCTGATATAGGCAAAAAATACCCCCAGTATGAATATCGCGGAGATGCCTATTATGAGCTTCTTCTCGGAGACTTCCATGTTGCCCTGCCGGTTTATCTTGATGGCATATGCTTTAGGTTGGCTTGATGCCAAACACACCTAGCCTATGTCCTTCCGTATCCGCTCGTACTCGTCCTTTGTCAGCTCGCCGGCCGCGTACCTCTTGTTGAGTATGTCTATCGGCTTGTCGTTCTTGTTGAACGAGCCGCGCTTGTAGTGGTCGCGAAGTATCCACCACATAACGAGGAGAGCGAGCGCTATTATCGCTATCTGTATTATTAAAATCGCGTGCGGCCCGAACCATTGTTCGCCCCGCGGCGGGTGAAACGCCCGCTCAGTAAAATTTGTCACGTTGTATGGATCCATTTTAGCTCTCTCGTCGTTTGTTTTCTTTGTTGTTTTGTTAGTGGTTAGGCGGATAAATAAGGCGCTATTTCAGTATCAACCCGTCCCTTAAGACCAGCATCCTGTCGGCCTGCTTTGCTATCTCCATCTCGTGCGTCACGAGGACGAGCGTCTTCCCCCCCTTGTTAAGCCGCTTAAGCAGGTCCATTATCATGTCACCGGTCTTCGTATCCAAGTTGCCGGTCGGCTCATCGGCGAGGATTATCTCCGGGTCGTTGGCCAGGGCCCGGGCTATTGCAACCCTCTGCTGCTGGCCGCCGGACAGTTCGGTCGGCAGGTTCCCCGCCTTGTCAAGCAGGCCTACCATGCCAAGCAGCTCCTTTGCCCGCTTGGACCTCTTCCCGGACGGCATGCCTGCAAACTCCATTGGCAGCTCTATGTTCTCCAGCGCAGTCATGCTTCGTATCAGGTTGAACTGCTGGAAGACAAATCCCAGCTTCTCCCTGCGAAGCTTTGCCTTGCCGAGCTCGTCAAGACCTGCGATGTCGATGCCCTCGATCAATACCCTGCCCGCCGTAGGGGTGTCAAGGCAGCTTAGCTGGTTAAGGAGCGTGGACTTGCCGGACCCCGAATGCCCGGTTATGCTTATGAAATCCCCCTTTGCCACGGCAAAGCTGACGCCCTTGAGCGCCCGAAACTCGGTCTTGCGGCCCTTGTTGTAGGTCTTCACCAGCTCCTCGCACCGTATCTTGTCCATCATTGGCTATGCGTCCTTGTATTCATGCCTTCATTCATACCTCAGCACCTCTATCGGGTCGAGCTTTGACGCTTTGAGGGCGGGGTATATCCCCGCCCCCACCCCAAGCGCCAAGGCAAAACCCAGACCCAAAAGGACAAGGTTGAACGTGAGTATGCCGCTGAAACCTATGAGCTCCGGCAGCGCAGAAACGCCCAGGTATGCGACGAAAAGCCCTGAGAAGCCGCCTATAAGGCTTAATATTATCGATTCCTGTATCACCTGCATGATTATCGTCCTTCGGGTGGCGCCTATTGCCTTCATTATCCCCATGTCCCGGCGCCGTTCCATGACGGACATTATCATCGTGTTCATTATGCCTATGCCGCCTACGAGGACCGCGACCGCGCCAATCCCTATCAGCGCCATCTGTATGCTGGAGAGCGAAGACTGTATCTGGCGCACCATCGAAAGGGGGGATGTCGCCCGGACGTCCTCGACCTGGTCGTTTATCTTGGAGGTCAGGTTCTCGGCTATGTCAACGCTCGAAGCCCTGACCACGAGCGACTGTATCAGGTCGTCTTCCTCTATCTCCTGCATCGTCGACAGGGGCACATAGGCGGCGCCGTCGACATCGCTCTCACCGGTCTCCTCGAGGATGCCGATGACGTCGAAATAGTAGCTCTCCGTGTCCGTATTGTTCTCTATCGCCTTCTGGTACTCTATCTCATCGCCGACGTTGAGGCCCTGGTTTGACGCAGTCGTGTATCCCAAAAGGACCGACTGGGCCCCGCTGTCGCTCTCGTCAAGCTTCCTGCCCTGGGTGGCCAGTATGTCCTCCCCGACAAGCGAGTCCAGGTCTGCCGGGTCTATGCCCGTGAACTCAAGCGACATGAACCTGCTGGCCCCCATCCCCGGCATCATCATCGCGCCCATGCCCGGGCCTCCAAAGCCGCCGAACTCCCTGCCGCGTATCCTGCGCGTGATCTCATACCGGGCAGTGGGCACCGCGCTAACCACCCCTGGGATGCTCTCTATCGTCTCAATCGCGTCCGAGGGTATGCCTATGGCGTCATCCGTAGCCGACACCCGTATTATCGCCGCCGCCTGGCTGAACTGCTGCTGCACCTGCGCGCTCAGGCCTTCGCTTATGGACGCCAGGGAAAGCACCAGGGCTATGCCGACTGCTATTCCCAGGATAGTCAAAATGCTCCTGGACTTGTGCCTGCGTATGTCCCGTATCGCTCTCCTGGTATTGGCCATTCCCTAAGTTCTGCGGCTTAGTCTACAACACACCATAGCTAAGAGGTCCTTTCACAAAGCGGGCCCTCATATCCTGCCCCAAAGGTTCTTCCAGCCCTTTTTCTCGTCCCCGTCAACATCGCCGGCTGCGCGCCTCTTCCGTTTCTTGTAATACCGGTATCCAAGATATATTAAAACAACGCCGGCCACCGCGTACAGGACCGTGTTAAGCACGCTCCCGTTGCCCCCGTTCCGCGACCTGAATCCGTTTGTGGCTGAGCCGGTCGCAGAGGCTGCGCTCATTCCCGAGCCGACTGTTATCTGCTCGGTCTGCGTCACCCGCTGGTTGTTCGACCCGCTGTATTCTAGTGTCAAGGTGGCGGTGCCCGAGGAGACGCCGCTGAAGGTGAAGGTAGCTTCTTTCGTCGCCTTTATGTCGGACTTGTAGTCTATCGACTGTTGGCCTGTAGCGGAGGGAGCACCCGTTGGCTGCCCCTGTGCAAATGCATCCCCTGCAGGCCCCGATGCGAGCAGTTGGCCCCGGGCGCCCGATCCGCCCTGCGTGAGCGTGGCCTTGACGGATTCCGCGTTGCGCGTCCCTATGTTCGCCACGCTGATTGTCACGCTGGTGCCTGAAGAGGAGACGCCTATGACCTCCAATATAACCCTCCCCGACACATCAAGCCCTATCTCCTTCTCGTCCGTGCCGCTGACCCCCCCTACCTTGTAGTCAATGTACAGCGGCAGGGCATACGTCTGCGTCGCGGCGTCAAGGCTCACGAAGATCGAAAGCTGTTTTGTCACGGTCTCGCCGGGCGCAACGTCCCCGAGGGAGACTTCAACGCCATCCAAAGGGGTGAAATAGTCCTCGATTGGGAGCCTGATTGCCGCATCCTCGGCAACCATCGAGCCCTCGTTCTTTAGCGTCAGGTTTATGCGCGCCATGTCGCCCGGCCCTATCTCGCCATATGCCAAGTCGACGACCTTGAAATCCACGGGCGACTCCTCTATATTCAATCCTATCGGGAGCTCTTCCGAGGACTTTGTGCCCGAAGCGTCTTTGTAAGACAGAGTCAGCAAGGTCTGGCAGGCGCCGACGGCGCTCGGCCGTATGCTGAATGCCACATGCGCCCTGCCATCGGCGCCGACGGCGCCGGCGTATTGCTTTGAGGAGCCTATGACTATGAGGCAATCAGATGAGAGGCTTGCCTCCACATCCCTTACCGGGACGGAGGGTGTGCAATCGAAAGTCAGGTTGTTCAGGGCCCCCTCAAAATAGGTGGTTTGCGGCACCGTCACGCGGAAGAGCGACTTGCCGGTCACCCGCACCGGTATGTTCCAGTCTGTTATCTGGGCCTTCTGCTTATCGCCGTTGACGTCGTATCCGTCATATGTTATGGTGACCTTGACCGAGCTTATGCCGGAGGCCGAGTCGTAGAGCACCTTGGCTATGACCGGCATGGTCTTTGACTCGCTCGGCAGGAAGCTGCCCAAGTAAAAGACCTGGCTCACGGAGACCGAACCTCCGCCGTACACGCGCACGTTTACTTTCTCCGCGCTCTGCCCGCCGGTGTTCTTGATGACCAGGTTCAGTACCCCGCTTTCCCCGTCGCTAAGGGCCAAATCGGTAGTGGTCTGGCCAAAGTCCACGACCATGCTCGTCGGCAAACTGGTTGTCGAGGCGTCCCCGGTAGGGGCGGTCGCCGCGCTCGCAGCCACAATCAGCATCGATACGGCCAAAAAGGCCGCAATCCCATTCAATATAGTCTGTCCGGTCATTTTGATTTCAAACACTTTATTGGCTATATTTGCAGTGAAACGAGGGGAAAGTTAATGTGAAACGCTTTGTGGTTTGGTGAAACCAGGCTGTTTTTTATGAAACCGGATTAGGACCAAAGCTGGGACTTAATTCCATCCATGCAGGTTTTGGGCAGTGCTAATATGGGTATAAAATAAGTGCGGGAGACTGCGCTCGCATATGCCGAGAGGGGGTGCTCGCTAGTCTCCTCGCACGGTAGACTGGGGAGCTAAGCTAAGGAGTGATAATAAGTGCGGGAGACTGCGCTCGCATATGCCGAGAGGGGGTGCTCGCTAGTCTCCTCGCACGGTAGACTGGGGAGCTAAGCTAAGGATTGATAATAAGTGCGGGAGACGAGGTTCGAACTCGCGTAGGCCTAAGCCACTAGGTCGCTCTTCCCGAAGAGATTAGATTCTCCCGAGATCCTGAGCCTAGCCCGTTTGACCACTCCGGCACCCCCGCAAAAAGGTCCTCAGTACTGGGTCTTCGGCCTTAAGAAAGGCCGAAAAAGCCGTGTCTATAATGCGCATAAGCGAATAAAAAAGGGCCGACAGGGCAAAACTGGGACATGACCCAAGACTCTAGACCGCAGACTGAAAATGCGGGGGACTGCGCTCGCGGATGCTTGGGGGTGTGCTCGCTAGTCCCCTCGCACACTAGGTTCACCTCACGGTGAACCTGTGCCCAACTTGCCAAAGGCAAGTTCGGGCGGTAGCGTCAGAGGCTAAGCTAAGGCGTCGTAGTGAGTGCGGGGGACGAGGTTCGAACTCGCGTAGGCCTAAGCCACTAGGTCTCTGCTCTTCGAGCGGGATTGCCCCTCCCAAAGATCCTAAGCCTAGCCCGTTTGACCACTCCGGCACCCCCGCAAAAGGGTTTTCAGTTTTGCGTTTTCAGTCCTGGCAAAAGCCAAGCCATGTCGGTTGCGAAGCAACCGGCCGTTTCGCCGGCCTTTCTTAAAGGCCGTCCGGCACCCCCGCAAAAAGGGTTTACGGTTTCCGGTCTACAGTCCACAAACGGTTGGCTGTAGAGCCGACCCTAGGAGGAATAATTGCGTTTTTGGGAATAAAAGGGGTGCCTCAGTCCTTAGGCTCGGCCTTCTTGGGCGCCGGCTTGGCTTCGGCAGCCGGCTGCGAAGGCTTGGATTCCGGGGCGTCGGGCCTCTTGGTAGGCCTTTGCTCCTTCTTCTCCATCTCTTTGACCTTCAGGAGGACCTTGTCCATCTCCTTCTTGGCCCTTGTGCGCTCCCTTATGCGCTTGTCCTTTTCAGTGGTGTGGATCCCGTCCTTCACCAGGTGGCGGTGCTTGGCGCAGCTTATGCATGCATAGCCCTTGCTGCCCGCCATGGAAACGACCTCGGCGACCTCGTAGATATCACGCGAGAGCCTGCCACCGATGTTCACCTGGACGGCCTTGTGCTTCGGCACAGTGCGGCCGCAGAACGTGCATTTTACCGTTAAATCCTTGCCCCTTCCTGACCACCACTTGCCCCATTCACCCATGAAATCACCTTATAAAGCAGAATAAACCGGTAAATTAGAAGCTTGGGTTATTAAAAGGATGCGGGCGTATAAAAAGCCCGGCTGCGCGACGGCCGTATCATCACTACCTGATGTCATATGGCTCCTTGCACTGCCAGCAGCCGTTCCCGAAGGATTCGCACCAGTTCGGGTATACGCAATGTGAATTGCACAGCGCGCTGGTCGAGTACATCCCCCATTCAGAGCAGACGAACGTCTTTGAGGCGCAGGCATAGCACTGGGTGCCAACGACCTGCGTGCACTCATGGGTCGCGGCGCAAGCCCCGTCGCAGTTTGCGGAGGAGTATTGCCCGGCGGCGCAAGTTGATGACGGGCAGGGGGCGAAATCGCAGGAAGGCGCAACGCGCCCGACCGTTGAGCCGTCCGGGCAAACCTTGGCATCATCCTGGCAGCCCTGGATCCCTTCCATCAGACACTGGTTGCCGACGCATTTACAGGTGCCGGAGAGCGGCTCCCATGCCTGATTGCAAGAGGGGTCTGATGAAGCGTCATTGTTGAAACAGCCTGCGATGCACTGGCCGCCGAATAGGATGTTATATTTTAGCACACAATCCGAATCGGTCTCGCAATAGCGAACCCCCCTACCTGGGGGGCAGGGGGCGAAATCGCAGTTTGGAGCCACCCGACCGACTGCAGAGCCGTCGGGGCATATCTTGGCGTCCATGGTACACGCGACCGGCGGCGGTGCGCCGCCGGAGGAGGATGTTATGACAAGGATGAGGACTATCGCCAGGGCTATTGCCAACGCAGCTGCGATTATAAGCCTTATGTCTAATTTCGGGGCCATCGCAGGTTTAAGGGGGGGATTTATAAAAATGAATAACTGCGCTACGCGAATTAAGGGAACATACGCCTCGGCGCAGCTACCTTAGATATAAGCGCCGAGGCTGGGTGTCAGCGTAAGTATCCCTGGGTATTAGTAGCTGACAAATGCCTCGGCGCCGAGGCTAAGCTAGGATAATAAAGGCGCCGAGGTTTGCGCTCGCATATGCCCAGATTATTAGCGAGCGAAACCATCGGCTAATATGCCGGGAAGAAGAATACGCCGAGGCTGGGATTTGAACCCAGAATCCCAAAGTAGGGAACTAGATTAGCAGTCTAGCGCGTTGCCAGGTTCCGCCACCTCGGCAGTTACTTAGTTTAACATCGCTGCCGAGGGAACGACCGATCCACGCTTGGATAGCGTGAGGGAGTTGACCTCGGCGCGAGGTTAGCGTTATGCCAATGAGCGCTGAGGTGCCTTGACAATCTTCCTTAGGTCTAAGGAAGTCGAGTACACCTCAGCGTAAGATGCCAAAAGCGCTTATTTTGAGCGGATTGACATATAAACCCTGAATCCCCCTTCCCGTTCCACGGTCTTCACGTTCCCGAATACCTCTTGCATCCTCTCTTCCAGCCGCGAGCCCCCTTTGTTGTGCCGCGCGACTATCCAAAGAGCCCCGCCCTTCTTCAGGTGCTCGGCGCACTCTTCTATCAGCCGTGACAGCCGCCCGGCGCCTATCGCCATCGGCGGGTTCATCGCTATAGTGTCGAACTTGCCGGGAACCGCCTCGAAGAAATCCGAGTCGATGACGAGCGCATTGGTTATCTTGTTCAGGCGCAGGTTCTCCCGGGCAAGGCCCGCTGCCCGCTCGTTGAATTCAGCCATAGTGACCTCGCACTTCGGGTTTATGGCTGCGGCGACTATGCCGATGGGCCCGTATCCGCACCCCATGTCAAGGACGTCGCCCTTCGGGCGCATGTACTCTATGAGCAGCACGGTCGCATTGTCTATTTTCTTCGGCGAAAACACGCTTGAGTCGGTCTTGAAAAGCAGCTCGCGGCCGTTTGCAAAAAGCGTCAGGAGGCGGGGCCGTGACGCCGCCGTGGGTTTCTTTGTGAAATAATGTTCAGCCTGTTTTCTAGCGCCGGAATCTTCCGCCTCAAGCCGGGCCCGCTCCTCAGGGCTGATGCTTCCCTTCATCTTTATCGCTCTTTATTGCGTTATTCGGGTTAATCGCCGCCTTCCAGCGGTCTGCCTTCCGGCGACTCTGCACTGCCGTGACCGGCTTCGGCTTCGGGGGCCGCTTCCTTCTTCCATCCTCTCGGATACGTCCCGGGCTCCATGAAGACCTTGTCGGTCTTTATCACAAAGCCCTTCTTCATCGACATTATGCTCTCGGTGGGCTCAAGAGCCTTGCCTGCGGCAACAAGCTCGCCCTTAAGGGAAAACAGCGCGACCGTCTTATCTTTCCCAAACTTCTCCAGCTTGACGATGCCCGGGACCGCAAGGTCAGAGCCGTGGCAAAGGGCGTCTATAGCCGAGTCCCGAACCCATACCTTTGGCAGCTCCCCGACCGCGCGCTCCATGGGCATTATGCATCGGCGCAGGAACTTCTCCTCGCCCCCGTCTTTCCAAAAGACGTATGCGTCCTTCAGGTCCTGTAGTGTAACGAGGTTATCGCTTTCACTGAAAGTCCCGCTCTTTATCCTCCGAAGCTCCTGCATGTGGGCCTCGGTGCCGAGGAGGAGGCCGAAGTCATGGCAGTACTTCCGGATGTATGTGCCAGCCTCACAGGCGATTTTAAACAGAACGTCGTTCTCCTCGATCTCCAGCAGCTCGACCTTGTAGACCTTCCTCTTGCGAAGCTCCCTCTTGACCGCGCTCTTGACCGGCGGGCGCTGGTAGAGGTTGCCCTGGAACATCTTGAAGAGCGCGGTTACGTCCTTCTTAGACGCGTGCTTGTGAAGGCGCATCAGGCAGACATATTCCTTTTCTGAAAGGAGCAGGGTGTCGGCCAAACGGGTCGCTACGCCGAGGAAAACAGGAAGACAGCCGGACACCGCCGGGTCGAGCGTCCCCCCGTGGCCCGTCTTGACGCCCATGATCTGCTTGACCCAGGCGGACACTTGGTGGGAAGTGGGTCCCCTGGGCTTGTCCAGGTTTATGACGCCCTTCTTGAGGAGCTCCCCAATAGGCCTCTTGTCCGGCGCGCAGCCGTATGCGGGGTCTGTCGCGTCATCAGACTTCACTAAGACGTCTGGCATCGGTTATTTAGAATGAGGTTTAAGGAAAAGCTATGCAACGGCGTTATACCCGGGTTCAGTCCCATGGGACCTCTTTTCCGGTCGCCCTGCTCAATACGACCGGGCGGAATTTGCCGGACTTTGAGTCAAAGACGTGAATCGCATCGGTCTTTTGCCCGCTTGAACCCGCCCCGGAGACCTTGAAATGGTAAAGTACCCGCTCCTTGGGGTCCATCAGCTTGAAATGCATTTCTTTGGTCTGCTCGTCCCGCCCCGAAATAAAATGCGTCGCCCCGGGAAAGGTCTCGACGCGCTTGACTACCCCATCGCCGACGTCCCTTACCGAAGGGTCCTCTATGCCGTCGATGGCGCGAGTTTCCCTAAAGCACCTGAGAGACCTGAAGAAATGGGCGCCGAAACCGCCGTACCGGTCTTGTATTCCCCGAGGGGTTTCCTTCCAGCGGACTGCCATTATGATGGGTGCAAGGATGCTATTAGAAATATCAAAACTGCCGGAAGCCTTACTTCTTGGCCTTCTCCTTCTTCTCGGCCTTGGGCTTTGCCGGCTTCTCGGCTTTCGGCTTTTCCTTTTTCTCCGCTTTTGGCTTCTCGGCCTTAGCCTTTGGGGCCTTTTCGGCCTTTGGCTTCTCGCCCTTGCCTATGGGCTCCCGGATAGGCCTTCTTGACTTGACCTTCTCTATGAGCCCCGCGGCCTCGAGCGCCTTGCCAACTTCCTCATCAGAGGCGCCCTTCTTTATGTCGAGCTTGTCATCGGTTGGCTCCAGGTGCAGGATGTTGCACTGCCTTCGCCTGACGTCGGTGACTGGCCGCGGGCCGGTTATCGACACGTAGCTCTCATCGATTAAATCGATGACGACACAATACCTGCCGGCTTCTCGGCCCTGGAGTTTCTTGCAGACTCTCCCTATCTCAATGGCAACCATTCTTGCTTTGTGGGCGGTCTAATTTGATATTAAGGATATAAAAACGAGAAGCGGCGCCGGATATATAAAGGGTTTGGGCTTCGGCAGGCATTGCGGCAGATGCCCGGCAGGCTGCAACGGGCCGAGGCTATCAGGCTGCAACAGGCCGAGGCTAGCAGGCTGCAACAGGCCGAGGCTAGCAGGCATTGCGGCAGATGCCCGGGGCGCGGATCTTTACGGCCTTCACGCACTCGTCCAGCATCTGCGCCTTTGTCAAACGGGTGGTGTCCAGGACAAAATCGTATACCGACAAATCCTCGAGGTCGATGCCATAAATCCCTTTATAGCGTACCCGTTCGCTCTCCCGCCTCTTTTTTATCTGCTCGCGGGCCTCTGCCGGCGTCAACCCGTCCCTGCCTGCTATCCGCTTAGCCTGGATATCGGGCGACACGTCCAGCCAGATTTTAAAATCCGCGTCGAGAAGGTATGCGCCGAGGCGTGAATCCATGACACAGCCTGCATCGCAAGACGTCGCACAGAGCTCCTTTTGCCTCTTGTCAAGCTCCTTGTCTATCGAGGGGTCGGTCTCGGCCAGGCGGCCCATCTCAAGCAGGGACAGGCCCCGCTCTTCGGCCATCGAGCGCATTATGCTGCCCACTGAGAGGTATTTGAACCCGCACTTCTCGGCAAGCATCCTTGCGAGCGTGCTCTTCCCGCTGCCTATCGAGCCTCCGACGGTTATTATCATCGTAAGCCTCGCAGCAGGCACCTATTCTTCGGCCTTTGGTTTCTTGGCCTTTTTGGCCGTCTTTGGCTTCTCGGCCTCTTCGGCTTCAAAGGCCGCCTCGGGGGCTTGTGCATCGGCCCCAGCCGGCGCGCGCCTCTTCTTGGTCTCCACGGCAGCCGCGGGCACGGCCTCCTCCCTGCCCAGCAGGGCCTCGACGCCCGTCGCCTTGACGGTCTTTTGGTACCAGCCCGCCGGGAGGTACTTCTCAAGCGTCAGGTCCCTCTTGACCGCGACGCCGCCCTCAAGGCGCGTGCGGTACTTCTCAAGCGCCTTCACGCATGCCGCGCAGAGCGTCCCGCCGTACTCCCGGGATATCCGCCTCTTGCTGCGGGTCAGCTTCCGAAACACGCTCGGTATCTGCCTTGGTATGCCCGCCAGGCGCTTGCCGCACCGGGCGCAACCGCCCTGCTTGGGCTTCTGTTTAGCATAATGCACGGCCGTCCTGCCGGTCGGCGTCCTCCTCTGGAGGATCCTCATGCCCTTCCTGCTTCTTATCTGCTTCATTTCGATACCCGTTTAGACTCCTTTCAATATTTGTATAAGCGTTTTAGGCTCACTTGGCCCCTTTCTGCTCGCCCGCTTCCTTCGCAGCCTTTTCCTTCTCAAGCTTCTCAAGATGCTTCAAGCCGCCCCAGTGGCCCCACAGGATGCGGTTTTTCAAAGGCGAAAGTATCAGCGTTATTATGAGGTAACACACGAAATAGTAGATGAACCATGAGAGGTTCATGCCCAGTATGTTTACCTCGACAGGCTTATAAATCGGTTTCGACTCGACTGAGACGGCCTTCAGCTCCGCCGGCGCTGCGGCTGAAAAATCGGCCGATATGCTGCCCTTCGGGACGAATGCGACGTCGCATCTCTGCGATTCTGAGGCGTTTCCCGACGTGACCTTCATCCCATACGCCTTCTTCCCGCCGGACGCCGTCACGTTCCACCAGACAGTCTTCCTGTCGCCGGCGTCTCCCCGGTCGTCAAGCTCGACCTGCACCGCGTTGCGGCCGGATACCTGGATATCGCCCGACACGGGCACTATCTCGACTGTGATCGTCTGCGGCGACATGCCGGCGTTCCTGAACTCCCCGCCCACCTGAGACACCTCGCCTGCCGCGAGCGGCGCGACCCCGACATACCCGTTTATGACCGCCAGGAGCACTATGAAGAGAGGGAAGGATACCAGCATTATCTTCATCTTAAGCCTGAAGTTCTGCGCGACAAGGCCCATTACTTCCTTGTTTGCGGCCATCGCGGCCTTCGGGTCTTTCTTGCTGAGGGCCTTTATCTCCCGCTGCTTCTTCCTTAGCTCAAGCTCTATCTTCTTCGCCTTCTCCCGGTCGTGCATGAATAGCTCCAAGAGTATGCTCATCAGCCACAGGCCTGCGCATATCAGGGGCATCAATAGTTCCCAGCTCATCTTAGTTCCTATTAAGTTTTCGTATTAAGCCAAATCTCGAACAATATTAGAGTAATGGACAGACGCCTTACTTGAATATCTCGGCTATCCTCTTGCCGGCGACGTCCACGCGGCCTTCCTCGTTCTTGACTATGAGGACCGTCGAGTTCGTCAGGTCGGCGTAGACCGCGGAAAAACAGCGGTTCATCATCTGGTGCTCGGCTATGTCCTCGACGCTGTCGGGGTCCCGGTTCCTCGAGGCGTCGCGGTTGCGCCGGTTGTAGATGTCCTGCGAGTCGCACTCGACAAGGACGAAGGCGTCAGGTCCGAGCGCGCGAAGCGTCCCTTCCGGCAAGCCCGGCATGTACCCCTTTGGCGTCTTGATAGAACCGTGCGTGTCGACGATGACGTTGCCCTCCCGCGAGTCCGCATGTATATTCTTGGCGGCCTTCTGCTGGAGGTCTATCTGCTTTAGCCGCGGCAGCTTCCTCATCTCGTCGCGGTCCTTCGCAATGCCCAGCTTCTTTGCCTCCTCAAACATGTAGTCGCCGAAGTTGAGCTTCTTTATCGAGACGTGCTCGGCTGCAGCGTTAAGCACTGTCGTCTTCCCGACGCCGGGTATGCCCAAAACAACGCAAAGCATTTTATCACCTGGTTTTTATCGCGAGATTGATGAAATGATGAAGCTAAAGGGATTACTTCGAGGTTATGCCGACGAGAGCTCACTTCTCGGAGCCCATGAACTTCCTCAATGCCGGGGAAAGCTCGTTCATCTGCTCCTTCTTTATCTCTTCGTACATGCGGTAGAGGATGCCCACGGTAAGCAAGATTCCCGTCCCGGTGCCAAGGGCGCCCGTCAGGTCGGCCAAAACGGCGAGGAGGCCGACGGCAACGGCGGAGACTACAGTCAGCTGGGGTATATACCTCTCAAGCACCTTTTGTATCACCCGCTTGTCGGCCCTAAAGCCGGGTATCTGCATGCCGGAGCTCTCCATCTGCTCCGCTACCGTGCCCGCATCCATCGAGCCCATCATGACCCAAAACACGCCGAAAAGGACGCAGAAGGCCACAAAGACAAGGGTATAGACAATTAAGTGGAGTATCACCTCCGCCCTGGCCAGCTGGGCGATGCCGTCCGGGCTTAACAGCCCCCGGGCCAGTTCGCCCGGCGTTATCAGGTAGCCTATGCCGCCCTGCTCTAGGTTCTGGATTATCTGGCGGTTCTGGTCCACCTGGCCGAGGATGGGCGCGCCTGAAGCGGCAAGGACCCCGGCGAATATAGTAACATTGGCGAGGACTGCTGATGTGAGTATTACGGGTATGTTGGACGTGTAGAAGAACCTTAGGGGATACCTTGCCCCCACGCCAAACCTGCCATACGACAGGGGTATCTCGATCTTGAGGGACTCGAAGTAGGCCACGAGCAGGAATATCACCACCGTCATCGCCACCGGCCAGAGTATCGTCAGGTTCAGGCTGCCCGCCGCAAGCTGGGCGAGGAAGTTGGGTATTATCCCGGCGTAGCTGCCGGCGCCGGTCGGGACGAGGTTGAACGCGCCGACGATTATGGATGATGAAACGCCGGCCGCGATGAACAAGCCTATTCCGCTGCCGATCCCCCACTTGGAGACTATCTCGTCAAGGAACATTAGTAGGATGGATGCGAATGCTATCTGCATTGTGACAAAGAGTACGAGTCCGGGGTCGCCGGGTGAAGCAAGGGCTATCGCCCCCATGCCGACGAACGCGAACGCCTCGAAGAGCGCGACCACTATCACCAGCAGCTTTTGCGTGCCCTGGAACACCGCCCGGTCCTCGGGCTTGTGCAGGTCCAGGTTGATGAGCTTGGCGCCTACTAGGAGCTGGAGTATGATTGATGCCGTAACTATAGGGCCTATGCCTACAGTCATCAGCGTCCCCAATTGGGAAGCGAACACTATCTGGAGGATGCCCAGGTTGCTCTGGTCCGGCGGGGCCGCGCCTACGGGGGTTATCTGCCCCATGAGCAGGTAAAGGAAGAGGACTATGGCTACCCACATGAACTTTTGCTTCAGCCGGATGTGCCCGGTGGGGGGCTTTATCTCCGGGAAGTGCCTGTACAACGGCTCCAGCTTATACAGTATCGACGTCATCTCCGCCTACAGCCTTTCCGCCCGCCTTGGCTATCTTCTCCTTGGCGAGCTTGGAGAATGAACCTGCCTTCACTTCTATCTTGCGGGTGAGTGAGCCGGTGCCGAGCACCTTGCCGTAGCCGACGTCCGACATGTCGATGGAATAACCCCCCGCAGTCTTCTTCGCCTTGCCCGCAGAGACCCACGCGTCTATGCGAAGGTCGATCTCCGAGAGGTTTATGATTTTTGGCCTGTGCTGCAGGCTCGCGTGGCGCGAAAAGCCGACGTGGCCAAATCCGGTCCCCTCGATGAGCATCTTGATGTGCTTGTGCTTGCCCCCGCCGGCGTTGCCGCGGCCCCCTCTCGAGCCTGCCCCCCTGTGCTTCTTGGCGCAGCCGTAGCCGCAGTTCTGCGAACCCAGGTGCTTGTGTATCTTCCTGTTCTTTTGAGCCATCTTTTGACCGTTATGCTTTGGACGCGGCGCGCGCCCGCAAAAGCGCTATTATCCCAAGTTATCGCGCACATCGGCGCGCTTATAGTTATGTCAAGCCCTTATTAAGCTTTATTGTGCCCGCCCGGACCGTGCCGCGGGGTTTTGCGCCGCTCAGGCATTCTCCTTGGCCTTCTTGGGCGCCTCGCTCTTCGACGTTGCCGCAGGCTTCGGTTTTGCCTCCTTCAGGCCGGCCATCACAGCCAGAAGCCCGTTTATCGCCGCGCCCCTGTAGCCGAGCGCTCCGCCGACCTTGACGTGCGTCCTTATGCCCCCCTCTGCCGGGTGCCCCTTGGACGGCGGGTGCAGCTTGAACTGCGGCAGGTAGCCCGCTTCCTTGAGATTGACATGCCCCGCCGCCAGCTTCTGGGCGAGGTCCTTGGCCTCCTTCGCCTCGAGGCGCGCGCCGCCCGCCTTCCTGCCCCACTTCTCGACCAGCGGGAGTATGAGCTTCTCGTCTATCTCCCCCCAGGTGACGAAGTCCTTCACCTTTTGCACCATGCCCATGTAAGTCGGCGACGGGTAGATCACTATCGCCCAGTTCACGCGATCCAGGTTCAGCATCTCCAGGGTGTCGGCTATGCGGCCCCTTACGCGGACCTGGCCCCTGACCCTCACGACTGCGATATTCCCTTTTTTCTCAACGGTCATCTTTAGAGTTAATTAAGTTAATTATTGTTCTTTGACAGATTTAACAGTTCTTTGGCAATTCAGATCATTCCTTGTGCTTCTTCTCTTTTACCGGCTTCTTGTCCTTTGCCTTCTTGGAGGTCTCTTCCTTCAAAGTCGACATCTTCCTCAGCCCGTCGTAGATAGCCAGCACCTGGTTGATGACGGTCCTTGAGTGGCCCTTGGAGAACACCCACACGTCCTTGATGCCCGCAAAGTCGAGGATTACTTTCGCGTTCTCGCCCACTACCTGGCCTACGCCCTTTGGGGCGGGCTTGAGGGTTATGACTACGGAGCCCATCTTGCCCATCACCTTATACGGCACCGTGTGCGGCTCGCCGCATCCGCATTCCCAGGATGAGCAGCCCCTCTTGACCTCTATTATATTAAGCTTAGCCCTCGCGACCGCCTTTTTTATGGTCGGCCCGGCCTCGACGCCTTTTGACAATCCGACGCCGACGTGGCCGTTCTTGTCGCCGACGACCGCCATTATGCTGAACTTCATCCTCCGGCCGCTGTCCAGTGTCCTTTGCACGCGCCTTACGCTGACCACCTCTTCGTTCAGCCCCGGAAGAAGCGCGTCTACTATCTCAGGCTCCATTATCTGCGCGCCGGTGCGCAGGATATCGTCAAGGTTCGTTATCTCGCCGGCCTGCACCTTCTTGCCTATGACCGTCTTCGGCACCCAGACTTTCCTCTCGTCCTCGTAGTCGCCGGTACGGGCGGCGCCGATCTTCTCGACTATCTCGCCCTCGACGGGTTCTGCAGCCATGATAGGCTGGCCCGGCTCCGCTTCGACTGCGGGCTCGGCCTGCGGGACTGCATCGGCGGCCGGCGCCGTGACAACCGGCTCCTGCACTGCGTGCTTCTTAGCCTCGACTATGATCTTGACGTCCTCCGCTTCCTCGGCCTTCTTCTGCTCTTCGGTCATTTTATGTCTTCGAGTCTATAGCCTTCTTGACTTCTGCAACGTTAGGCTTGGCAGCCGACTTTATGTGCGCGCCCTCCAGCCTTTCCGGCTGCGGGAACACCGATGCGTCGTGCGGCACCTCGAGGCCCGCGTCAACCGCGCCCTTCAGGCACGCGAACACGTTCGAGCCCTTCACTATGGCCTGAAAGCCCATGTCGAGGACTGCGTTGCCCACTTTCGCCTTCTTGGCCCTCTTGCCGCAGAGGTAGCCGACAAGGTACGCCGCCGGCGTGTTTGCGCCCGCGCCCTTCCAGCCGAGCTTTGCCAGATCCTGCGACGTCGCGGATGCCTTCACCGCGTCGCCGCCCGCGGCGCGGTCGATGACCTGGCAGCGGACGAGCTTGTTTGACAGCCTTATGACAAGCCTTGGCTTGCCTGACTTCAGCAGCGCTAGGCGCTTATTGTAGTCGGTCTTGCCTTCCCGCTTCCTTCGGAAGCCCACGTCCCACTTAGGTCCTGTAGCCATTTCGAGATTGATCTCCGCTAAGCGTTTGTTTCTTTAGCCGTCAGTTTATTTCTGGTCCTTCAGGACGCCGTCGGCCCTCATGGACTCCTTGAGCTGCTTCTTTGACGTGTAGTCCCCGCCCTTGAGCCTCAGGTAGTACTTCCTGTAGGTGCGCACGTCTATGGCGCCCGTCTCTTTGAGCTGCGTCAGGACGTTCCTCTGCGAGCGTATCTTCTTCATCCAGGCCTTCTTCTTCGGGGCCCTCGCGCCTATGGAGCCGCGCCTCTTGCCGTGCCCGACGCCCTTCCGCTTCCTCTTGAGCAGCACGTTCTTCTTTGCGGTCGCGCGCGTCTGCTTCTTCGCGGGCTTTTCCTTTATGAGGCCCCTCCCTATTATCCCGCGGATGTCCTCCCTCGTCATGGCCTGCGCCACGTCGACGGCCGCCTCCGGGCTGACCCATACCCGGCTCAAGCCTATCCCGAGAACGCCTGCAGCGATCCGCTTTTGAGATTTTACGTTGCTCATCTTTGAGTGTTATCCGATTGCGTTTGTAGTTCGTCTGCTATAAGCTTTATTCCTTGTAGTTCAGCACCTGTATGCCCTTCTCCTTCGCCTTCTTCTGTATCGCGGCGCGGTTCTTCTTGCCGACCTGCGAGGCGATTATCACGGCCTGCCTCTTGGGGTCGAGGCCCTCAAGGTCCAAAAGCCTGAATACCCGCACCGGCTCGTACCCTGTGGGGTGCAGCCCCTTCACCGCCTGCGGCGTCATGTACCCGCTGTTCGGGCAGGGGTTCTTGCACTTCTCGCCGATGCGCTGGCCGGCGTCTATGCCCCGCGGCGTCCTCCACCTGTTCGGGACTCTTGCCATCCTGCCGAAATTCTGCGGCCTGAACTTGCCCTTGCGCTTCTCAAGGCGAGTCTTTGCTTTGGACAGCTTGACTGCTTCCGGGGATCTTGTGACTTTGTAAGCGTGCTTCGTCTTCTCTTTCGGCTTTGACTTCGCGGCCTTCCGGGCTTTGTGGGCCTCTGACTTCGCGGAGGCCTTCTTTGCCTTCTCGGCCTTGTGCTCCGCGGCCTTCTTCCCCTTTCCTGCGCCCGTCTTTTCAGCCATGTTAGATTTATTTGCCGTCAGTTATCGAACCGTGTTTTCGCCACTTGATCATCACTTGAGGGGCTTTCCGTCCTTCTCTGTTATGTATATGCCGTCCTGGAAGACGCGCCTGTCGCGCCCCGTGACGCGGCAGAGCTGCTCTATCTGCGCCGCAAAGAGGCCCGCCCGCTCCTTGTCGACGCCCGTGACCGTGAGCTCCTGGCCCGCGACCTTCACTTCGACGCCAGGCAGCATCTTCATCTTCCTCGGGAACTTCTCGCCGAGGAAGTTGTTTACTATGAAAAACCCGTTCTCGACCTTTATCGACATCGGGAAGTGCGCGTACACCGCCTTCAGCTTGTACTTGACCCCGTTCTTCATGCCCTCGCACATGTTCTTCACGTGCCCGGCTATGGTGCCAACCACGGCCTTGTCGGACTTTCTCGGCGAGTCCGTCGAAACCTTTAGCGTTTCGCCCTCCTTGGTTATCTTGACGTGCTTTGCGTCAAACGTCCGGTGGTTCTCCTTGCCGCCCTTCTTGACAGTGAACTTCATGCCTGCGATCTCGACCTGCACGTCGCCCGGGACCTTGTATTCCACCGCGTACATGTTCGTCTTATCCAGTTATTTTATATGTCAATAAGTTAGCCTAATACACGTAAGCCACCAGCCTGCCGCCGAGGCCCTTCTCTTTTGATTCGTAGTGGGTCATCAGCCCGCTCGAGGTCGAGACTATGAGGATGCCAAAGTCCCTTGCGGGCAGGTATCTCTGCTCCCACTTCTCGTACTCCTCCTTCTTGACCGCGAAGCGCGGCTTGACTGCGCCGCACTTGTTCAGCTTGTGCGCCAGCTGTATCTTGAACTTGCCGCCGCGGTGGTCGTCTATCTGCTCGAACTCCCCTATGTAGCCCATCTGCTGCATTATCTTCAGCACGCCCTTGAGGAGCTTGGATGTCGGGCCCGCGACTACCTCTGGCTTGCCCACCGACTCTGCGTTCTTGATCGCAACCAGCGTGTCGTTTATGACGTCCTTTTTCATCTTTAGGCCCCTACTTATATTTTTCGAATCCTAAGTTGCGGGCGACTTCCCTGAAGCACTGCCTGCAAACTACGAGGTTATACTTTGTTATGAGCGCCTGCTCCCTCCCGCATATCTTGCACTCCTTCCGCTCGCCTCTCTTAGCCATTTTCAACCGTGACGCCGAACTCCTGCCCTATGAAAGCGATAGCCTCCGCCTTGGTGAGCTTCTGCTTCTTGCCGACCTCTGACTTCTTTATCTTGCGCCTCTTGACCCTGTAGCCCGGGCGCTCGATGGCCGCCGACACCTGCAGGCCCATCGTGCCGATGGCCGGGTCGTACTTCTGGTTGTCGTAGAAGACGTACTGCTCTATGCCGAACGACAGGTTGCCCAAGTCGTCGAAGTTGTTCTCCTTAAGCACCTTTTCAACGGCGTCTATCGACCTTGCGAGGAAGTCCCTTGCATCCTTGCCCCTAAGCGTGACCTTCGCCCCTATCGGGAGGCCGAGCCTCAGGCCCCATGCAGGGATCTTGCACTTCGAGTAGGTCTGCACCGGCTTTTTCCCGGTCAGCTTCTCGAGGAGTTTTATGGCCGACGCGAGCGTCTCGCCCTTCGAGCCGACGCCTATGTTGGCGACAACCTTCGCCACATACGGCTTCCTCATCGGCTCCTCAGCCCACTCTTTCGCGTAATCCGCTGCCATCTTTGAAGGTTATTCTCTTATTATTGAAGGTTAGTCCCTTATTTTAGTTTCTTATTGTTTTTTGTTTTGCGCCATCGCGCTTTTTCACTTGCTCAAACGAGAGCCTTCTTGTCACCGACTATGAATATGTACCCGGTGTCCGTGATGAACTCCCCGCCGTCCGTTTCTACTTTTGTCAGGCTCTTGAGGTTCAGCCCGCTCTTTGTTATCTCGAGTATCTTGCCGGCCTTGCCGGAGTGGCGGCCTTTCGTCACGTAGCCTATCTTGCCCGGGGCGCGCTCTATATAATCGGTTATCTTGCCGTCCGCGAGGGTTACGACCAGCGTGCCGCCGACCGCGTACTTCTTTGCCTCCTTGGCGTCCGCGAGGATGTTCACGCCGCCGTAGAGGTTCAGCTGTACCTTGCCGCCCTTGAGTACCCTCTTGCCCGCCAGCCTGTAGAGCTTGGACGCCGTTTCGGACTTCTTTATCTCCTTGGGGGACATGCGGCCCAGGTGATCGACATTGATTATGAAGTGCTTATCTACGAGCGGGATGGACACTATGTCAAAGAGGCCCACGGGGAGCTTCTCGTCATTGACGCGCCGGCCGTTCACCAGGACCTCGTTGTTGTGCAATACGTACCTGACCTCCTTCTTGTTCTGCGCGAGGCCGAAATAGTCTCGAATGAGCAAGCCTATGGGCACCGACGCGCTCTGGGCATATGGGCCCGGCGCTGCCTTCAGGATCCAGACCTTCTCCTTCCTTGGGACCTTGAGCGTCTTTGGCGACGCGAGAGCTTTCAGGTTTGCCATTTCAGTTTATTGTTATGCGTTTCTTTGATTCGCGTTATCCTTATTTCTCGGCTATCCACTCTTTCTTGGTCTTCTCGTCTATGCCCTTCTCGGAGACCTTTGCCTTCTTAACCTCTTCCCCGGCCTCTTCGGCCTTGGCTTCGGCCTTTGCTTCTTCCTTGGCCTTCTTGGCCTCCTCTTCGCGCTTCCTCTCCTCCTCTTTCGCTTTTCTCTCGGCCTCTTCGCGCTTCATGCGGTCCTCTTCCTTCTTCGCTTCCTGCTCTACAAAGCCCTGGCCCACTTTCCTTGCAAGGACATCCTGGCGCCTCTTGTCCCGGATGTCTATGTCCATTATCATGAGGTTTGCCGGCCTGATCGCGCGAAGCACCTCGGTGCCGTCCCGCTTCTTGAGGACGAGCTTGTCGACGTATATCTTCGTCTCGCTCACATCGACCTTCATTACCTGGCCCTCGACGCCCTTGTCGGTGCCCTTTATCAGCTTGACCTTGTCGCCCTTCTTGACCTCTAGTGCGCGCCTCTTGAACTTCGCCCTCAGGGGCTTGCTTAACGTGACCGCCAAGAGGCCGTGCTTCTTGTGCAGCGGCAGGTTGTAAAGCCTCTTCCTCTGCTTCCTTGCCTGCTTGGTCTTTGGGATCATGTTTGAAAGTGATGTTTGTTATTCGCACAGCATCATATCACTATCTTAGCCGTGCCGCCTATGAGCTTCCACCTCTCAAGGACCTCCTTTGCAATCGGCCCCTTTATCTCGGTCCCCTTGGGCTTCCCGTCGTCGTCGACTATGATGCACGCGTTGTCCGCGAACTCGAGGCGCATGCCGTCCGGCCGCTGTATCGGTTTCTTTTGCCTGATTATTACCGCCTTGAGGACCTGGTGCATTATCTCCGGCTTGCCCTTCTTGGCAGAGCCGATTACCATGTCCCCGACGCCGGCTGACGGGGTCCTTCGCCTGACGCCGCGGTAGCCCTTGACTGTCATTATCTCGAATATCCTTGCGCCGGTGTTGTCGGCGACTACAAGCTGCGCCCCTACTGGGAGCGGCCGTGGGATGCTCGAGGAGACTCCGATCATTTTGTTAATGGTATATTAATGCAATTCAGTTCAACAGAGAAATCACCGCTTGTTCTTCTTAGGCGCCTTGACGGCGGTCTGCGACTTCTGCTTCTTCTCTATGACTATGAAGTGCACGGTCTTTGACAGCGGCCTGCACTCGGCGATCCTCACGACGTCCCCGGCCTTCGCGCCGATCTCCGGCGGGTTTCTCGCCTTTATCTTCATGTGGCGCCGCTTCATCCTGTCGTACTTCTGGACCTTGATTATGTAATCGACGCGGACAGTGACTGTCTTTTGCATCTTGTCGCTGACGACCGTGCCTTCGAGGACTGCACCCCTCACCGGTATCGCAGCGCCCTGCTTCCGCGACTCGTGCTTGAGCTTCTCGGTGTGAACCTTCTCGCGCTTCCCGGTTTTGGCTTCCGCCTTAGCCGCAACCTCGCCTGCCGCCTTCGCGGACGCATCGCTCTTTTTAGCTCCTTCAGCCATTGTAATCGTTATTTTGGACGCATGTGAAGACCTCCGTCTTCAGCGGAAGACATCGCTTCCGTCAGAAGACGATCCTTATCTTCTTCTTTATGCGTTCCTCGGGTCTGCCTAGAAGTAGCGACCCATTGACGAGCAGCTCGTCGCCCCCGTCAGTGTGGATCGAAAGAGTTGTGTTCTCCTTCGTCAACGTTTTGGGGCCTTTTCGGCCCTTGATTGTCAGCGTTTTTTGGGTCTCGTCCGTTATTGCACCGGACAGTCCCACAACACCCCGATCTGAAGCTTCCACGACTTTCGCCTGAAGCCCGACCAGCTCGTGCCGAAGCACGTTGTATGGCGTTACCGCGTTTTTTGGTGTTGCCGCCGACATTATCCTGAAGCCTCGATGGTCTTCGCAGGGAAGCCCATCCCGACCAATAGCTCCTTGGTCTTTGCAACGTGCTTGCCCTGCAGCTCGATGACGCCCCCTTTGAGCGTCCCGCCGCATGCGAGCTTCGCCTTGAGCGCCTTCATGGTCTCCTTCTGATTGGAGTCAAGGCCCTCGACCAGAGTCGTCATCTTGCCATACCGGCGCTTTTCAGCGCGTATTATGATGCGAGCCTGTTCTTTGGATAACTCGCCGCAGGCGCATATATCCTTTGGCAATCCGCACTTGTTGCAAATCTCTGGCATTTAAAGTTGATTAGTTAGTGTATAAGGGTATATAAAGGTTCACGCCTTCGCCTTTTTGGCTTTCGGTTTTGCGGCGGGCTTTGCCTCGTTCTTCTCAGCATGCGCAGGCTTCGCCTCTTTGGCCTTCCCGGCGCTCTTCGCCGGCGCAGCGGCAGCCCCGCCCTTCAGGGCCTGCGTCTTTGCGGTCTCAAGCCGTGCTATGGCGCGCTTCATCTCGCCCATCTTGCCGCTGTTCTCCGGGGCGCCGCCAGAACGGACTTGGCTTTTCATCTTGCCGTAGTCCGCCCTTATCTGGGCGAGCCGCTCGTCGATCTTGTCGACCGTCATCTCCTTTGCTTCCTTGAATCTCAATAGCGCCATCTTAAGCGTCGCTCTCCTCGCCCGCGGGGCTTTCTGCCTTAGGCTGTTCAATCACTATCTTCTCTTCCTTCGCTTCGGGCTTCTTTTCAGGTTGCTCGGCCTTGGCGGGCTCCTTTGTTTCAGGGTGCCCCTTCTTTTCAGGGTGCTCCGCCTTGGGGTGCTCTTTTGTTTCAGGGTGCTCCTTATTCCCGCCCTTCGCGCCTTCCTTCTTCGGCTTTGCGGGCTTT
>JBFYKJ010000090.1:0-9875 GCA_041306005.1 Candidatus Altarchaeota archaeon
AAATGAGGTCTATCTCGGTCGCCGGCATCAGGCGCACTATGGGGGACTTTAGGTATTTGCCCTCAATCCCCGTCGGGGATATCTCCGCATACAGCCCTCCGTCGGTCTTGATGTCGCTGAAGCGTATTACCCTGTTGGCAACTGTCTTGCTTGCAAGCACATCGCCGTTCAAATCCTTGAGAGCGACGTTTAAGGTGGTGCACTTTGTGCCGCCGGAAACCTGCACCCTGACACTGGCCCCGCAGTCGCGTACGCAGTCGTTCTGCTCGCCATAGCCGCAGATGCCGTCGCCGCATCTCAAACACGCGCCGCAGTCCTCCGGGCAGGTGTAGCAGTCCTCGCTCATGAAACACATCCCGTTGCCGCACACTTCCCGCTGGCGCACATTCTGCGAGCCCATCATCAAGAAGCCAACAACCATTATGCAGATGAAAGCAAACACGAACGCGAACACGGACGGCTCAATCCCTAACTTTTCCAATATGCCGGGCTTTTTGGCTTTCGAGGGCGCATTCGTCTGCCGGTAGGCGATATACCAGACTATCAGCGGGAACGCTACTATCGGGAACATTATCAGGGAGCATGTCAACCAGCTGGCCGAGCCGCAGGAGCGGATTAGGGAGATCAGCACGCAAAGGCTTACTAGGAGCAGGGCGTAAAAGAAGTTTGTCCTGCGCTCCTTGTCCTTTTCCACGCGCATGACGGCTACCGGCAGCAGCAGCCACAGCGCGGGGAAGACCAGTATCACCGCCATGGAGAGACTATAGGGCACAAACGCCGGGTTCCGGTTTAAAACCATCGCCGGCAGGGCGAGAACGATGAACTCCAGTATCCCGGCGCAGTAAAGCAGCTTCATGTTGCGGTGTGACAGCGCAATGGCAATGGCTATCGAAAAGGAGAGCATAAGCAGCAGCGAGATGAATTCCCTGCCGGGTTCCAGCGGCCCGGGGGGTGTGAAGAACGGCACCGCAAGCAGGACTAGGGAGAGGGCCGTCACTGCCAATATCGCGATCCAGAGCAAGTGCGCCGGTATTGCGGGCTTTGCGGGTCCAGCCGCCTTATCGGGGCTTATGCCGGCTTTGGGGGGTCTTGCCATTTTGCGGCAGTTTAAGGGCTGGTGAAATAAAAACCGCCGGCCATTGCAGTTGAACAACGGCGGACACCAGCTGCCACTTATCCGGCGCTGTCTTACTCTGCGGCGTTCTCAGCCGGAGCCGCCGGCTTTTTTACCGGAGTCGGAGTCGCCGGCTTTGCGACTATTATCGCCTTGTGCGCCTTCGCGGACTTGTCGCTCCACACAGTCGTGCTGACATGCTTTGCATCCCAGTCTGAAGGTAGTCTGGGCCGTCTCAGGACCGGCCTGCCCTTCTCGTCAAACATCGGGTTCCCGTTCTCATCAGTCTCCACATCCGAGGTGTAGAAGAACCTGCCGTCCTTATGCGGGTCTATGGGCTTTTCCCAGTTCTCGTCCACGAACTTCCCGGCTTCGGCCAGCTTCGCATGCCACCTGCGACTCGTTTCCGGGTCTTCGTCCCTCACCAGCCTTATGTTCCGCTCCCTAAGGCCCTGGTACTCACTCGGGTCAAGGACCGTATGATAAATACTGAGCTTCTCTTCCGCGGTCAGCGGCGCCAGCCCCTGTTCCTTTCGCTTCGCATCCCCCTTATCGAACCGCTCCTGCGCCCTGACCTTCACGCTATTGAGGACGCGGGAGTACACCTCGGGCGTAGGCTCCGCGAACCCGACTTCCACCGCGAGCATCGTCGCGAGCTTCTGGCGAAGCTCCCAGTCCATCTTGTGTAGCGAAGGCACTGGAGGCTCAATTTGGAGCGCGTAGCCCTTTGCGGCACCCCGGCGTACAAGGGATTCCTTCATCATCTTCTCAAGACGCGGGTTTACCAAGGCCGTGGTCGGCTCGACGCCCCCGTACGGCTCATAGGTCTCAAAGGAAGGGGGGCCGAGACGGAAGGGCGTGTTCTCTATCATCCTCAAACGTATCTGGGCGGTCAGCGCGAAAACCGGAATTGCGACTGCGGCAGTGAGGGCGGCAAGAGTCCCCACCGCCCTGAGCCTTCGCCCGCGGGTCCTCCTTATCAGCTCTTCGGCGGGCACTTCCGTGAACCTCTCGGCAGGATGCCAATGCATGCCGCTGTAAAGCACGTTCCCCCGGCCCTGACGGAGCTGAACGAGCGGCTCTTCCAAATGCGCTTTCAATATCGGCCCGTGCGGGCCTATCTCTGCATTGCGGATTTCAAAGCTCGGCTTTTGGTAGGGTTTTCTCATATTGGTATCAAGAATCCGTCTCGCTATTATTATCAGGAATCCATCTCGCAGGTGAATAGCTTGTACTCGACGCCCCACGGGGACTTGTAGGTATGCACCTTCTGGTTCGCGCCCTTCTTCAGCCAGGACTCCGGCGGGGAGGTTAAAGTCACGACTGGCCTGCCGTTTTTCATGGGCATTACGGAGGTCATCATATAAAAGTGCGTCGGGGCGCTCGCGGCGGGGGCCGGGTCGGCCACAAGGCGGTCCACGAGTTCTAGGTTGTCGGCATAGTCGTCGGCTACGCCGCCCAGCCGCTTGTCCTGGTGCGGCAAGCCCAGCGCCTGGTAGTGGCGCTCGTTGAGTATCTTCTCAATAGTCTTGTCCTTCCATCCGGGCTTCTGGGAACGGGCGATGACGCTGGCCGCCACCGCCTCGCGGACCTCAAGCGGCGCGTGCGGGACCTCGAGGGAGATCATACTCGCCCAGCGCTGCCTGACGGCGGAGCTGACGTTGAACGGGGGCGATTGCTGCAAAACCGGCGCGGGCCTCTCCATCCTTTTTGACACGCTAATGCGGACCACGTTTTTTTCGCCTGTCGATGCTCGCGCGGTGCGCATGGTCTCGGCCGCGGCAATTTGCCGCGGCTCAAGCGGCCTGGCCTTCGGCATTATACGGCCGGTGACAAGGGTCGGCACGAGCGCGGCCGCCCCGAATGCGGCCGTTATCCTGCTCCATCTAGGTTTCTTAGAAATCGTGCCGGGGCTGTCATACCGCACGCCAGATTCCAAGTACTTCTTAAGCGCAGCCGGGTTCCGCTTTCGTGCAGGCGCCTTATATGCCGGGTTGCGCGTGCGCGGCGGCACGGGCTTTTGGGGCTCGAATTGGTTCGCCATGTGTCAATAGCTTGCTGTTAGTTTGATCCAACGCGATCCGGCCCTACGCGTACATCCCAAGCGTGGTCTGCGCGGTAGGCTCCGAGGGTGCGGCTTTCGGGGCTGGGGGGGCCTTTGGCTCAATCGATTCAATCGGCGCGATCGCAATCGTAGGCGGCTCGCAGTAGTCAAGCGAGAGGGGTATGCGCCTGAGGACCTGCCGTCGTATCGTGGTGGCTATCATCTTAAATCGTGCCCTGCTTTATTCTCGATTCGCGCTGCCTGTGTTATTTATGCTTGGAAAGTCTAAAAAGGCTTGCAGCCGGGGGCGGCTGCGCAGGTGCAGGAAATCGCGATCATGGACGCTGAAAAATACATCGAGGCCGGGAGGATAGCTTCTGAAGTCCGGGAGTGGAGCCGGGGCCTCGTCAAGGCGGGGGCAAAGGCGCTCGACATCGCCGAAGCGGTCGAGAAGAGGATTAAGGACAAGGGCGCAGGCATCGCATTCCCGTGCAACGTCTCGCTCAACGACGTCGCCGCGCACTACACGCCGTTCCTCAAGGACGAGCTCATTCTCACGAAAGACGACGTCGTCAAGATCGACCTGGGGGCCCACGTCGACGGTTATATCGCCGACACCGCTTACACGATTGACTTATCAGGAAAGCACAAAGACCTGGTAAAGGCCAGCGAGGAAGGCCTTGCCGCGGCGATATCCAAGGTGCGCGCGGGCGTCTCAGTCTCGGAAATCGGCGACGCCGTCGAGAAGGCCATAAAGGCGCGCGGCTTTAGGCCCATTGAAAACCTCACGGGCCATCAGCTCGACGAGTACAACCTGCACGGCGGCATGCCAATACCGAGCATCAAGGTCCCATTCGACAAGCCCCTCGAGGAAGGGCAGGTTTTTGCAATCGAGCCGTTCGCCACAAACGGCCGCGGGCGCGTCATAGAGGGCAACAGGACCGAGATATACTCGTACTTAAGGAGCGTCCCGACCCGCCTGCCTGAAGGCAAGAAGATCATGCAATTCGCCGAAGAAAGGCATGGCATGCCGTTCCCCGAAAGGTGGTTCTCGGACATGAACCCGCTCAAGGTAAAGATGGCGCTGAGGGAACTTACCCAAAGGGGCGCATTGCATGGCTACCCAGTCCTGCACGAGGTGGAAAGGGGCCTTGTGAGCCAGGCAGAGCACACTGTGATTGTGGAGAAGGGCGGGTGCGTGGTGACGACTAAGTAATACCCAATAGTGAATTAGCCGGGTATAGAGCTTCGCTTAATCCAAGTAGAATGAGGTGTCAACAGCGTCTCGGACTTCCCACGCATGGCGCAGTACCAACCGAATCGCTGGGGTTCTTAACTTCTGGGTTCGAGATGAGACCAGGTGGTTACCCCCCGCTATGGCCGTTGACGCTTAATTTGAGCCTTAAGGTATAAAAAGGTTGTTTAAAGGCCTTAGGGCCTTGTCCCGCCCAGTCCGGCCTCAAGACCTCTCAGTAGGGGTCTTAGAACCTCTCTATCTGCTTTATGCTCGGGTGAACGTTCCTAAGCTGCACCCTCTGCAGGGAAGCCGCCCTTCGCTCTATGTCGCTCTTGCCGGTGGCATACCGGGGCGCTTCGGATGGCGCAAGGACCGCTCTCCTGAGCGCCGGGGCTGCAGTGACCATGCCCTCATCGTCCTCTATCTCCGGGAAATACGGCCATCCGTCCTCCTCCCTTCTCCTGCGCCTCCAAGCCGCAAGCAGGAACAATGTCAGTATTATCAACAGCAGGAGCAGGAGCCATATCCACTGGGCCGCGCCTGCCACAACCGCACCCGTCGGAGACCGGCCGCCCGGTTCCTCTTCCCCCGGCGGGGGGAGCTCGCGCTCAAGCAGCTCCTCGTCTATGAACTCGTCGAGGAGCCCCTCGTCAAAGGCATCGTAGCAGTAGAGCCGCGCCCTCAGCTGTATCCACTCCGGCGCCCGCGTGTCAAAGAGGAACGTCACGTTGTCGCCCTCCCGCTCAAGCCTGAATATCTCCTGCCCGATGAGGCGCGGGTTTGTCGCTATTAGCGCGTATGTCGTGTTGCAGTCGTCAAGCTTTGTAATCGTTATCCGCATCGTGTCGTTCGACGCGTTCATGAAGGTTATCCTGGCGCTGTCCTCGGTGCAGTTGCAGATGGATGCGTTCTCGCCCGGCGGCTCCGGTAGGCCCATGTCGCCGGTGAGCACGTATATGCCCCAGGTGTCGCCCCCGTCATCATCGTCGTCATCGTCATCGCCGCCTGAAACTACGGACAACGTCGCCGTATCGCTGTCCCCGACTGTCGTGTTCAGCGTAGAGTTCGCCTCGACCTCGACAAGGTTCTCGTAGCTGCCGACTTGCGGCGCCAGCACATTAAGCGTTATAGTGAAGGTCCCGCCGACACTAAGGTTGTCCACATGCCATGTAAGCGGCGAAGTCGCGTTCGGCGCGGGCGTCGCGGAAACATACTGGAGGCCCGCGGGCAGGTAGTCGACGATCACCAGGCCGATGAGATCGGCGTCGCCCGTATTTGCCACCACTATCGTGAATGTGCCTGTCCCGCCGGGGGCTATCCGTGTGGCTGACGCCCTCTTTGTTATGTGTATCGCGGCCGTGTCTATCCCTATCGAGGCGGTGTCCGTGGCCGTGACGTTGTCGCCGTTGTACGGCTGGCCCTCGACCGTGACCGTGTTGATTAGGGTCCCGGTCGCGCCCTGCTCGACGATAACTGCCAGCTGCAGTGTCGTCGAGGCGCCGACGGCCAGCGGGCCGACATCGTCCCAGACTACGGTCCTGCCGGCGACGCTGCTTGCCGGCGGGGATGACGAAATGTAAGCCAGCCCTATCGGGAGCTGGTCTGTGACCCTAACGTGCTGCAGCGGGACAAGCCCGTTGTTTGTGACGGTGATGTCGAACGTTACCGTCCCGCCGGGAGCCACCCTACCCGCGGCAAGGCTGACCTTCAGCGCGGAGATGCTCGCAGGGCACACCATTATCGAGATGGAGTCGCTGCCTGCCACGTCGTCGCCGTTTAGCGGGTGGCCGGTCACCGACACCGCGTTGGAAAGTGTGCTGCACGCCGTCGGCACGTAGTCGACTCTTGCGGTTATTGTTATCGCCGCCGCCTCGCCCGGCTGCAACGGGCCGGCCGTCCATCTTATCGTCTGCCCGGATATGCTGGTGTAAGCCGGCGTGGAAGAGACGTAAGCAAGGCCTATGGGAAGCGTGTCGACGACATCCACAGAGTCAAGGACCACGCTCCCGTTGTTCGTCACGGTTATCGCGAATGTGACCTGGCCGCCCTGCGAGGCTGCATATGCGGTCTGGTCGACCTTTATCGCGCTCACGTCCGCCTGGCAGACGATGACCTGCTCGACTGCCGTGTCGGTGACCTCAACGCCGTTAAGGGGGATGCCGAGGACATCGACTACGTTTGTCAGCGTGTCGCAGCCGGTGGGCAGGTAATCCACTTCCGCGGTCAGGTTTATGCTGGCCGTCTCGCCCGGCTGGAGCGGGCCGAGAGACCAAGTTATCGTGCTTCCCGAGATGCTTGTATAAGCGGGAGTTGAGGAGATATAGGCTAACCCCGCAGGCAGCTGGTCGGTGACAAAGACCTCATCCAGGACCACATCCCCCGTGTTCGTGACGTTTATCTCGAATATCACCTGCCCGCCCTGGGAGGCGGTGTACAGGGTCTGGTCGACCTTTACCGCATTCAGCCCGGCCTCGCAGACCGTGACCGCGACGGATGCCGTGTCGTTCACGTCGTCGCCGTTCTGCGGGTGCCCGAGGACGGATACCGTGTTCACCACCGTGATGCATCCCGTCAGCGGCTGGACGATGGTCTGCACGGTTATCGTCCTTGTCTCGCCGGGCTGCAGGAGCGGGATCGTCCAGGTCACCGTCTGCCCCGAGGCCAGGCCCGCGGGCGTAGATGCGCTGTATAAGAGGCCTGCGGGTATCGTGTCCGTGACTAATACATTAGTAAGGTTGACATATCCGTTGTTCGTCACGTCTATCTCGAATGTGACGACGCCGCCCTGCGATGCTGGGGACGCCGTTATGTCGGCCTTTATCGTGGATATGCTGGCGTTGCAGACGCGGACTGTTTCAGTGTCGCTCGCCGAGACGTTGTCGCCGTTGTACGGCTGAGCCTGCACGTCGACCGCATTCGTCAGCGTGTCGCATCCCGTGGGGACATAGTCCACCTCGGCCCTCAGCGTTATAGTCTGCACCTGGCCCGGTGCCAGCGGGCCTGCGACCCATGTCAGCGTCTGGCCGCTTATCGCGGGCACGGGCGATGCTGAAACGTAAGATAATCCTACAGGCAGTATGTCTACTATTCTTACCGTCTGCAGGTCTGCGCTGCCGTTGTTCGTGACGTTTATCACGAAGTCGACAAACCCGCCCTGGGAGGCGAGGTAAGCCGTCTGGTCTACCTTTATCGCCCTCACGTCCGCCTGGCAGACGATGACCGTCTCGTTTGCGGCGTCCGTGACGTTCACGCCGTTCAGAGGCTCGCCGTCCACACTGACCGTGTTAATAAGCGCGTCGCAGCCTGTGGGGAAGTAGTCCACCTCGGCCGTCAGGAGCATCGTCCGCGTCTCGCCCGGCTGCATTTGGGTGAGGACCCATGTCAGCGTGCCGCCCGATACCAGGAACGGAGTTGGCGTCGCCGAGACGTATGCCAAACCGGCCGGAAGGGTGTCCACGGCGGTGACCGTCTCAAGCACGACAAGCCCCGTGTTCGTGACATTGATCTCGAAGATGACCTGCCCGCCCTGCGAGGCGGTGTATAATGTCTGGTCGACCTTGATCGCCGAGAGGTTTGCGGGGCAGACGCGCGTGAGGGCCGATGCGGAATCGTTCACATCATCCCCGTTGAGCGGGCGGCCGAGGACATCGACGAGGTTCACCAAGTCGAGGCATACCGTGAGCGGGTCCACTGTGGCGTTGAGGACGAATGTCCGTGTCTCGCCCGGCTGGAGGAGCGGGATCGTCCAGGAGACGGTCTGGCCAGCGACCACGCCAGCGGGCGATGATGATGCGTAAGTGAGGCCCGCGGGTATGGTGTCTGTCACCACTACGTTAGTAAGGTTCACAAACCCGTTGTTGGTGGCGTTTATCCTGTAGCTCACGATGCCGCCCTGGGATGCCATATAAGCGGTGATGTCCGCCTTTACTGCCGATATGTTGGCTTCGCAGATGCGGACCGCCGCCGATGCCGAGTCGTTGACGTCGTCGCCGTTCTGCGGGCGGCCGAGGACATCGACTGTGTTCACCACGGTGACGCAGCCTGTGAGCGGGTCCACGGTCGCGTTGAGCGTGAAAGTCCTTGTCTCTCCCGGCTGCAGGAGCGGGATCGTCCAGGAGACGGTCTGGCCAGCGACCACGCCAGCGGGCGATGATGATGCGTAAGTGAGGCCGGCGGGTATAGTGTCTGTTACCAATACGTTAGTAAGGTTCACAAACCCGTTGTTGGTGGCGTTTATCTCGAATGTGACGACGCCGCCCTGGGACGCCTGGTAAACCGTCTGGTCTACCTTGATCGCCGAGACGTTCGCGTTGCAGACCGTGACGTTCTCGCGCGCAATGTCCGAGACGTCGTCGCCATTCTGCGGGTGGCCAATGACGCTTGCGTTGTTCGTCAATGTGTCGCAGGCCGTCGGCACGTAGTCGACCTCTGCGACGAGCGTTATCGTGGCCGTCTCGCCGGGCGCGAGGGCGGGTATCGTCCAGCTGGCGCCCTGGCCGCTGACAAGCGCGGCAGGCACAGAGGAGACGAACTGCAGCCCTACAGGCAAGACGTCGTTTACAGCTATATCAGTCAGGTTTACGAATCCCGTGTTCGTGACGTTGATCTCGAATATGACCTGGCCGCCCTGCGATGCGGTGTATAAGGTCTGGTCGACCTTTATCGCGGATATGTTGGCGTTACAGACTTCTACGGTTTCCGTCGCAACATCCGTGACCGAAACACCGTTCAGTGGGTATCCAAAGACGTCGACTATGTTAGTCAGGTTGTCGCAGCCTGTCGGAACGTAGTTGACCTCGGTCGCCAGGTAAACCGTAATTGTTTGGCCCGGCTGGAGCGCGCTAAGGTTCCAAGTGTAGCTGTTGCCCCCGCCTGAAAGGAGCGGCCACGTTGATGAGACATAGCTGAGGCCTGTCGGGAGGGTGTCTGCCAGGATGGCCTGGCCCAGGACTACGTAACCCGTGTTGGTCACGTTTATCAGGAATATGACCTGGCCGCCCTGCGATGCGGTGTAAAGGGTCTGGTCGACCTTTATCGCGGATATGTTGGCCGGGCAGACCTCGACCGTTGCGGACGACGAGTCGTTGACATCGTCCCCGTTGAGCGGGTGGCCGAGGACGCTTGCGTTGTTCGTGAGGTTCGCGCATACCGAGAGCGGGTCTACAGTCGCGTTGAGCGTAAAAGTCATAGTCTCCCCGGGCTGCAATAGCGGGATCGTCCAGGTCACAGTCTGCCCCGAAACCAAGCCCGCGGGCGATGAGGAGTTGTAGGTCAAGCCTATTGGCATATCATCCGTGACCAGCACATTCGTCAGGTTCACAAACCCGTTGTTCGTCGCGTTTATCTCGAAAGTGACTAAGCCGCCCTGCGACGCCTGGTATACCGTCTGGTCTACCTTGATTGCCGAGACGTTCGCGTTGCAGATCTCCACGATCTCCACCGCAGTGTCCGTAACCTCGTCGCCGTTATACGGCAGGCCG
>JBFYKJ010000091.1:0-8529 GCA_041306005.1 Candidatus Altarchaeota archaeon
AACGCTAATGCGGATAGCGCACAAGTGCGGACCCGGGCCTTTTGGGGCATATTTAGGTTAGGGCCCGCGGAATAAAAGCTCAAAAAGACGCTTTTATTCTCCGCCCAAATAAATTCCAGCCCGAAGCCGCGGCTGTGCCGTGCGGCTAAGAGGCGAGGTATCCGATGAAACCCGGCCATTGGCTCGCTGCGGCGATGCTCGCAGGAATCGTTCTGCTCACTGCAGCCTCGGCCGTCGACTGCCCGTTCACGGGGAGCAAGGCCGTCGCATACTGCAACGTGGAGATAACCCCGGAGGAGAGGTTCTACGGCGGCGAGATGACGATAAACATCACCGTCGGCTTCATGCGCGAGTACGAGCCTTATGAAAAGCTGGTGGACGTCGAGATAGACTATTACAACAAGAAACGGAACCTGACCGTAGTCGAATTCAAGACCGACGAGAACGGAATAGCCAAGTTTAGACCTGAAATCGGCGGCTACCACCTGGTGAAAGCGTGCGGCAAGTCGATACTCATATATGTGAACACCACCTGCGGGGACGGCTACTGCGGCGGGAACGAGGGAAGGCTTAAATGCCCGAAGGACTGCGGCAACTGCGGGGACGGGATATGCGACAGCGACGAGAGCCTTGAGTGCATGGACTGCTCCGTATGCGGCGACCACGTGTGCAGCGCAGGCGAGACGCGCAACAACTGCCTTAAGGACTGCATGTTCTGCGGGGACGGGATATGCGACTATATGGAGGACCGAAAGGGATGCCCGGACGACTGCAATTCGGGGGAAGTCGACGGGGTGTGCGACAGGGAGGAGGACGAGATCTGCGACCCGGACTGCTCCGGGCACAAGGAGGACATCGACTGCGCGCCCGTGCAGGTGGCGAGCAACGATACGTATGCCCCACCGCCCGTGGTGAGCGAGGATTGGGACACAACTTCGGTCGCCGTGGTGCTCATAGCGCTGATAATCGCCACCTCCGTCACCCTCTGGAGGCTCAGGAAGCCCATAGAGCCTGAGGAAGCCGGGGGCAAGAAGTCTGCCGGCGGCAAGGGCGCAAAAACCGCGGCTGCAAAGAAGACGGCGGGAGCGAAGCGTGCGAATGCGGGGGCAAAGCCGGCCGCCAAAAAAGCGCCAAGGGCGAGGAAAGCGGCTGCCCCGGCAGGGGCGCAGCCGGCGCCCGAAGAACCGCAATCCATACCCGCCGGCTATACCGGACCCGTGTACGTCGAGAACCCTGCCCCGGCGCCGGAACCAAGCTATGTGCGGCCAAAGCCGGATGAACCGAGCGAGTCGCTTGGGCAGTGAGGGCCCGCCAGGCAATTTCGTCAGAGTATTTTCTTCAGCAGTATTATGATTAGCGGCACCGAACCGAGGAGCGGGAGCAAGAGGTCCGGTTGCGGGGCGGTTGGATTATACGGGGCTCCGCGCTTTGACTCTGGGATCTCCTTTTCCAAGTCGGGCGGCACCTGCACGACAATGATTGGGCGCGACGCGTCAAAGTCCCTGCCGCTCTGCCCGCAGGATGGGCACCGGGCGCGGACCTTCAAAAGGTAAGTCCCGTTCGGGGCATCGCCCGAGACTATGTTTTGAAAAACTATCACGCGGCTCTCGCCCGCGGAGAGTGCAACATCCAGCTTATTGCCCGTCCAGCCGCGAAGGGAGAAGCAGGTCTTGCCCGCATAGACGTAGGAATAGACCTCCAACTCCGCATCCACCCGGGACGTGACGTTTATGGCGAATTCGAACTGCTCGCCGGTTTTGGCCTCTTCGGGCGCGGAGAGGAACGTTATCGAGACGTTCTCTTTCGGCTTCGGGAGCGCAAAGCCCGAATCGCCGACGCTGAACAAAAAGTCCTTGTAGGTAAAGGTCCCGTTGCCCGGGCCGTTGGCCACAACCGCGCGCACATATATCTTATAGCTCCCGGTCCCGTTCGGCCGGGCGTAATCGCATGCGATGACCGCAGACCCAAGACCGGAGACCGAATAATTGCCGCTGCAATCCAGGCGGGAGACGAGCTTCCACGCATCCCCCTTCAGCTTCAGCTGGGCGTCCAGCCTGAATGTGACGTTGTAATCCTGCAGGTTCGTTATGGACAGGTTTAAGGAGCCCGGCAAAAGCTCGCCGGCGATCTTGATGTCGGCTGCATGGGCAGGCGCTAGAGAAGCAATGCTGGCCAGAAGGGCCGCCGATAGGAGGAGGACTGCATCCCTGCAATCCACGGTAGGATAGAAGGGAGGGGAATAAAAACCTGAACGGGGGGGAACTGAACGGAGGGCTGCAGCCTCACGCGGACTTCATCTCGCGGAGGAGCGCCTCAAGCGTTTTCTTCTCCGCCTCCATCTTCGGGTCGACCTTGAAGACGCATGAGCAGTTGTCGCACAAAAGGACGTTCTTCGCCTTGCCGCGCTTCCCCAGCCGGCCCTTGCGGATGTCGGTTATCTTCATATCGCGCCCGTCAAGGACCGCTATGCCGCGCTCGCTGCAGTGGGGGCATGAGACCTCGAACTCATGGTAGTTGCGGCCCTCCTGCAAGACCTCCACGTCGTAGGTGATTTTCGCCATTCGGGACGGGCAGTATAGAAGGAAAAAATATTAAAGGGCTAAAAAGATATTAAAGGGCTAAAGCGCTGCAGACCGAAGACTGCAGACCGAAGACTGCAGACCGAAGACAGATTATCCAATCACCGTATAACCCGTGTCGTCCACGATATCCCTCAGGGAATGCGGATTTTGCATCCGGACGTCAAAGACGATCTCCACAATGCCGCTGATCTCGTTCGCGCGCACGCTATCTATCCCGCCGCCCGCGTTTCTCACCATCGCCTCGCAGCGGCGCGCGTGGCCGGCAGTGTATAAACCATCTACCCTGAATGTCACCTTTGAAAGCTTCATCTGGGTCATGGATGAAGAAGGGGAGGGAGAAGAAAAAGCCGAGAGCGGGCAAAAACCCGGAAAAATGAAATGGGGGGCGCCGGCCCCCCTAAGAACCGCAGCCGCAGCCCCCGCCACACGAACCAACGGCCTTGCCGCAACCGCCGTTACAGCCTGCGGTCTTCGGTACTGGGTCTGCAGCCCCCGTAGCGCCGGCCTGGCAGCCGCATGTGCAGCCAGAGCCGCACGTCCCGTTTGCATTGCCGCAGCCGCCGGGACAGTCTGCAGTTCCCGGTTCACTGTTTACAGTTCCCACGTTCGCCCCGGTTGCCGCCGCGTCAGCGCCGGCCGCCGGGCCGGTCACGCCCATCACTAGACCTATCCCCGCGACTGCGAGCAGCCCCAGGAACCCCACTTTCCATATGTTGTCCATTTTTGTCTTCCCCGTGGGTTTTCCCGCGGGGTTGGTTATATTAGAAGGTTACAACTAGTGGGTCTTTGTATGAAACTGGTTTCAACGGGTTTTCAGGGCGTTTTATGGGCCGGATAAAAGCATCCAACAGCGCGGGTCAGATTCTCCCGCCGAACGCCTTCAAAGCGAGCAGGAATATGCTCATGAAGATCACTGCGAAGAGAAGATGCATGAAAAAGTGCCGCTTCTTTTTGGCCGGGAGGGCGGAAACGTATCCCGTAAAGGGCTTCGCCCCCTTCTTGTCCTTGGCCTTCTTGGACTCGCCCTTGTGGAGCACGTAAAGGCCCAGGAGTATCCCGATTATTATGAGCAGTGTAGATGCCACAAAAATATAACGAATGGTGGCAGAAAAACTTTGGGCGTGCCTAGAGTATGCGGCTTCCGGCATCAACCGAACGGCCTTATATCATTATCCCAAACTTCTTTAGCGCCTCTGCGCCCTCGGGAGTTATGTAATAGGTTGCACCCGGGCCGGAGCCTTGCATCATCACCCAGCCCCTGCGGATGCAGTAGTCTATGAACCCGTCGCCTATTTGGTACGCTTCTATCCGTCTCATTTTAGAAAACCTCTTGTCGAATTGAACCGGTTTAGCGCCGCTCACTTAGGCGCCTTGAGTATGACAACGTTGCTCATCCCCCTTCTTCGCCGCTCAAGGAGGCCCATGGCCTCAAGCCTGTCGAGGACGCGGCTGACCTTGACCTTTTGCATGCCGCTTTTTTCCACAAGGTCGCTCTGGAACATCACTCCGTCAGAAGCGGCTATCAGGCCGTAGAGCGCCTTCTCGTCGCCCTTGAGGGCGGAAGCTACTTTCCCGAACTCGGCGGCGGAGACCGATTTCAGTTTTGATGACCTCCAGTCCGAGAAGATGAGGTATGCGCCTATCAAGCCTATCACGAGCGCGACCGAGTATCCGATGAACACCTCGAGCGGCAGGTTATTCGCATGCGGGCACTCTTCCACAGCCATGCCGCACTGGTCGGCCTGCACCTGCGCCACCGTTAAGCGGAAGTAGCCGATGATTAGGGTGAGGACCAATGCTATTACTATCAGGCCTATCCCGATGAGCGTGTTCTTGCCGAGTTTCATTTCGTCCGAGTATATTGCCTTGAGCTGGATAAAACCGCGCCGGCCGGCGGCGTGGCTTCAGCCCGTTCTCTTCCGCTTCAGCCCGTTCTCTTCCGCTTCAGCCCTCTATTTTCCTTGTGAGGCCCTTGAGGTAATAGCACTTATCGTCGCAGCAGTAGATGTCCATGTTGCTGTCGTATGTGCACTCGGTGCGTTCAATCACCACCGGGGCATATCGCGGCCTTATGGCGTCGAGTATGGTCTTCTCGTCCACCTGCCAAGGGACGTACATGACCGTGCCCTCGTAGGGGTCGAACTTTGCGTCGGCGAGGACCACGCCGTCGACCTTGGACCACGTGTCCTCGATAAGGTACGTGCACGAGGCGCAGCCGCGCTTGCCGAGGGACGCGCGGAACTTGTTGAGGGTATTCGCGTTCTCCTTGGGCGGCTCGGCGGTGACGGCGGGAGTCGTATTCCGGGGTATCGCAATCACCGTCGGGTGCCTGTTCTTAGGGGCGGTGTTTTCTTCTTCAGGATCGGAACCCGGCGCGTTGGTGCCCGGGTCCGCGACCGCTGCGGCACCAGCAGACAGTGTGGGATCCAAGGCCGCGGTGCCATTGTACTGGACTTCAACCGGGGCCCCGCCGGGGACGATGTCCACGTTCTGCACGACAAATGGCAATGCGAAGTAGATAAGGAATATGTAGACGCCTATCGTCGCGCCCACGACCGCGACCGTGCGGACGATTTTTTGTTTGGTCAGGAGCATGCACTCCTTGGCCCTAAACCTCATGAACATGCCGACGCATACGAAGGATATGGCCAAGATTATGAAGACCGTGCCGTAGGAGGAGAAGTTCAGCGCGGCGGTGGCTGATACGATACCCAGTAAGAACAGTATCATCGGCCCGATGCAACACATGGACGCTATCAATGCGCCCCCGATTGCAAGGCCTATGGACTTGCGGTCTAGTCTCATGATGTGTTACCCCGTGTTTCAGGGGGGATTAGAAGGAAGGAGGTTTAAAGCGGCGTTTTAACCCATGGGATGCCAGAGAAATCGGTGCGATGCGTCAGAGGCGGAGAGCGGGCCTCTGCTTCATCTTCCTGCCGGCCGACGCCCTGACAAGGGCGCCTACTATGAGGGCTGCTGCCAGCGATACTAGGACCATCATCATGAACGAGCCGTAAGTGATATTGTAGTCCGGCCTAGTCAGCCCGTCGTATATCACCTGGAAGAGGAAGGATAATACGAATATTATCACGGCGCTCATTATCGCCGGGAGCCATGCCATCAGCCTCATCGCGCGCCCTAACTGCGAGAAATCCGGGAGCTGGAAGTCCATGCCTAGGCCGAGAGGCTCTTCTGCGTCCATTGCGGGAATATTTTGGGTATGCGAATAAAAGGCCGTGTGAATGGAAAGTGAGCGGACCCGCCGGGATGACAAGAGGATATTAACCTTAGCCTCCCTTCTTGGCATAAGGCGGGGCCGCGAGCATCGCTAAGGGAAAGTGAGCGGACCCGCCGGTGGCCGAATATTTCTGGGTCATTTCGGCCATAGTGCTTACCTCAAAACATTAAGCGGTAAAGGCATATAAACTAATTGCTAAGAAAGTGCGGTTTGCGCAAACAGAGCCGATAGATATATGTTTCCACTCGAGTAGTATAATATATGTGTAGCCTGCACCCTATTTTCTCGCTCTAGTACCCTGACTAGGGCGAGTGCCTATCACATCACATCACAGCCCTCCTGTCATATATCAATATAGCAACTCGGTTAGGCTCGGCGCTGAAAACTGGAAACACCCCCGTTCTTACCCTTCCGACCCTCTTACCCTCTTTTCGTTGCTATGTGTGTTCTTACCCTTCTTACCCTTCCTACCCTAGGGCTAAAACCGGGCATTATGCACTATGCGCGTTTGTAAAACCTGTAGCAGTAGCTCTAGTTTTTCTAGCGGTTCTAGAAAGCGAAGCCTTTTTATAGGGTGATAGGAGAAACGAGTAGGAAACGAGTTTTCGCGTCCTTTTTTAGGGGCTGGTTGGGTTTTTGGGGACTTCCTCCCTTTCCTTCTCGGCCAGCCCCTTGGCTCTGGTTCGCGGCTCGTCCTGCCGGCTGGGGGAAATTCACCCCTTCCCCAGCCTCATTGTCAGAATGAAATTTAGGATACGTGCGGACGCGGGTGTGGACAGCGTAATGGTAATTCGAGAATGCGGCTACCGAAACCACGGTATCGTTAAGGGCGAGCCGTTCGCGGAGTGGAAAGTATTGCGCGTGGGCGAGACTATGGACATTATCGGGTCCGCTGCTATAGCGGGCGCGAAACTTAACGAGAAACTGGAGGCTGTGCAATGACTAGTGGACCGCAGATAGAAGTCAATGAGCTTAGGAGACAGGTGGCCGAGTTAAAGAGCGTTATAACGGCCCTTAGCGAAGCCAGGAGCAATAACAGGCTAGAGGTGGATGTAAAGGCTATGCGCGATGATGTCGCGGCTATTAACGCTAGGATGCAGCGGCCTCCGCAGTTTAAAGCGTATAAGGACGCTAACGGCCAGCCGCGCGCGGTGGGACTAGATGACATTAACAAGAGCACGCTAGACATGATAAAATGAACCGAGTTAGAACACCAATGGATGCGATTTCGTACGCGCCAAACTTGGCTGCGTTTTTTGTTAGGGACCCGCAAGCTACTATGGCGGGCCTAAAGGCGATAGCCAATAAGGGCAAGAATAGCGAAAAGGACAGGCAGTTGGAGAGAGTATCGGCTGCGATAGAGGCTTTTGAGAGCAAGCTAGACGCGGTGGCCGAGCGCGCAAAAGAGCTACAGGCCCGCGATACCGTAATGAAAAGGGCGGCCATCGGGATAATGTGTAAGAAAATACCCGAACTCGAGGGCAAAATACATCCCGATCAAGCGTGGGCGCTGCTGAAAAGAGCCGAGCCCGAGGAGGCTCAAAAGCTCGCCGCTGGACTGGGCTATTTTAACTCCAGTTCGCCGCTAAGCGAGCGCGTGTACATCGGGAGCGTGAGGCCCGCTGTCGGCCCGTTAGACCGCATATAAGCATGAAAACTAAACCCTTTCGCGTTGAGAAAGAGGACCAGCAGAAACGAGTGTTTGACTTGCTTGCCGAGGGCAAGACCCGGGTGCAAATAGGCAAGGAGCTGGGTCTAACCAGGGCATCGGTTACTCGCTATTGCGCCAAGCATAAGGAAGTAACCGAGAAAGCCATATGCGAGAACAAGAAGCTAAGGGACAAGGCGATAGACCTTGAGTTAGACTTTTGCCGGTCATACGCCCAGCTCGGGGATACTATTCTGAGGGTAGCCGATAAATGCGAGGCTAAGGGCGACATGGGCAATTTGTCCGCGTTCCTAAACCTGCAGCTAAAGTTTTTGCGGCAAGTGGAGGAGTTCAAGGCCGGGATAATCGGCTCGCCCAAGTTGGATATAACGATAAAGGAGCAATTCCAGCGCTGGGTCAGCCCCTAGTATGAAATCCAATAAGGCGCAGTTCTTTGCGGACGTTGGATACGTGCCCCATCCGGGCCAGCAGGCGGTCCACGACAGCCCTGCGCGCTTCAAGGTGATATGCGCGGGTAGGCGATGGGGAAAGTCCGTGTGCGCGTCTAGGGAAGCCCTAGCGTGCCTTATACAGCCCGAGGTCCGCGGATGGGTAGTTGCTCCGACTTATTCGTTATCCGAGAAAATTTATCGGGAAATAACCGCGGTCCTTAGGCAAAAAATGAAAGGCTGGGTAAAGGATATTAGCGACAGCCGGCTGCGGGTCGAACTGATTAACGGCTCTATTCTCGAGTGCAAGAGCGCTGATAATCTCGATAGCCTCTTAGGCGAAGCGTTGGACTTTGTGATATTCGATGAGGCCGCTGTGATACCCCAGGCGGCATGGGAGCAATGCGTTAGGCCCGCGCTTTCTGACCGCGAGGGTTGGGCCCTGTTTGTCAGCACGCCCCGCGGGCAAAACTGGTTTTTTGACCTATTTGCGCGCGGGCAAGACCCCGAGTACCCTGAATATGCGGCATGGACTTTTCCTACAAGCGGCAACCCGAGTATAAACCCCAAGGAGATAGACAGCTTTGAAAAGACTATGCCCGAGCAGATCGG
>JBFYKJ010000092.1:0-15764 GCA_041306005.1 Candidatus Altarchaeota archaeon
ATGGAACCTCAGGCACGGTTGACGGCCAGATCCAGACAGCCGACATAGAGGCCGACGGGTCTGACATAGACGCGATGGTCGTGGACCTTGGCGACCTGGACTTCATGACGGCCGACCTGGACAACATGGATTTGCAGATCTGAGACTGCGTTTTTTAAACTGAGCCGGCTTTGGCCGGCTCTTTGCATTCTTCCAGAAACGCTAAAGCTGCTAAAGGTCCCTCTCTATCATGTAATCCGCGATTCCCAGAAGCAGTTCTTTGGCCTTATTCTCGGGAATCGCGCCAAGGCCTTTCTTCGCTTCCTCGACTATCCTCTTCGCCTCTTCGGCCGCGCGCTCTATGGAGCCGTACCTGTTGATTATCTCTATCGCGCTCTTTATCTCATCCTCGGAATTCTTCTCCTTGTCGAGCATGTGGACGAGCAGTTTCCTCTCGGCCGCCGTGCAGGCGTTGAGCGTGTATATGACCATCAGCGTCCTCTTGCCCTCGTTTATGTCCCCGCCTATCTCCTTGCCGTATTTTTTCACATCCGCGCGCAGGTTGAGGACGTCGTCGTGGATTTGGAATCCCACGCCAAGGCCCATGCCGAAGTCGCCGAGCGCCTTGACCTGCTTTGGCGCGCCCCCGCCGACAAGGGCGCCTACCGCGCACGCGGCCTCCATCAGCGCGCCGGTCTTCCTCCTTATCATCTTGAAGTAGTCGGCTTCGCCGAGGCCCCATTCCTTCCTCTCGACCCACGCGATGTCAAGGGCCTGCCCCTCGGAGACGAGCGTCACCGCGCTTGCCACCCTGCGGAGCAGTTCCTTAGACGATGGGGCGTCCAGAGGTCTCATCGCGTCTGCGAGCGCCTCGTAGGCTAGCGAGAACAGCCCGTCGCCGGCGTTTATGGCGAGGCCCAGGCCGTAGGTCTTGTGCAGGCACGGCTTTCCGCGGCGAAGCTCGCTGCGGTCGGCGATGTCGTCGTGTATGAGCGTGAAGTTGTGTATCATCTCTATGCAGGCTGCCGCCGTCACGGCGTCCTTCTTCTTCCCCCCAACAGCCTCGCAGGCCATCATGCACATCGCCGGGCGCAGCCTCTTGCCCCCGCGGCCCATCAGGTCCTTCAGCGGGGTGTAGAGCTCGGGTATGTCCCTGTTTATGTACTTCTCAATCTCCGCTTCGGCCAGCCCGTTGTACTGCGCAAGCTCCTTGTTGATGTCCATTGCAGGTATGCCCGTATTGAGGGGTATTAATTGGCATAGGCATAAAAAACTATGCGGCCGCGCACGGCCTGCGCACCATGATATCCATAATCGATTACGGCGCCGGGAACCTTAGGAGCATAAGCAACGCCCTCAGCCGCGTCGGGGCGGACGTTTCGATCGCCGAGTGCGGGATCGACCCGACTGCGGATGCGATAGTCCTGCCGGGCGTCGGCAACTTCGGCGACGCGGTGAAGGCGCTGTCGCCCGTGAGGGAAGACCTGTTAAGCTACCTGGAAAGCGGCAGGCCGTTCCTCGGCCTATGCCTCGGCCTGCAGATGCTCTTTGAGGGCAGCGACGAGGCTCCCCGCGCAAGGGGCCTTGGGATACTAAAAGGCAGGTGCTCGCGCTTCGACCCAAGCGTCGCCGGCAAGGTGCCGCACATGGGATGGAACCAGCTGAAGGCCTTGAAAGGGCCGCTCTTTAACGGCATAAAGGAAGGTGAAGCCTTCTACTTCGTCCACTCCTACTATGCGCCGCTCGTTAAGGAGACTGCGGCGGCATGCGAATACGGCGTCAAGTTCTCCGCCGCCGTGCAGAAGGGCAATGTATTCGCATGCCAGTTCCACCCGGAGCGGAGCGGGCCTGCAGGGCTGAGGATTCTGGAGAACTTCGCCAGGGCGGCCAAGGCCTGACGGGCTGCAATATATTTAGCCTAACGGGCTGCAACATATTTAGTCGTAACGGGCTGCAATCCCCCGACCGATCAAGCCCTGGAGGCGACAAGCCCGGTTCGCCCTTATAACGCCCCGTAGAATGTGAGCCCCTGAAAGCCGAGGGCCAGTATCATCAGTATGACGACCATGACGATGCCGGCTATGAGGGTCCCGCCTATCCCGGCCGCCCACGACGTGCCGCATGCCACGGAAACCGCCTTGCTTGACGACAGCCATTCCCAGACCGCGAGGCCTATGAAGAGCGGCACTACCAGCCCCATCACCACGACCGCGCCCATGGGCCAGGCCATCGCGACGCCCATAAGCAGCAGGTAGAGGGGGATCACCAGGATTATCGTGAAGCCGGCACTGACATAGCCAAGGAGGCCCACAGTGCGCGGGAAGTCGCTTTGGCCGCCGCCCACGCTCGCGGTGATCGAGGATGCGAGTGCGGCATAGAGCAGGAACACGACAAGCATCGCCGCTAGGCCCAGCAATGCGTATATGGCGATAGTCTTTAGCGTCGCCCAAGCGATGGCGGGTGCGAGGTGCATGAGGACTTGTAGCCCGGGCACGAGCATAATCGCGCATAGCGCTATCATGGCCGCCCATTCCAGTATGGCAAGGTTTATGCCGTCGGAGGCGGTTGTCCCCCACTTCAGCCGCTCGAAGCAGCTGAAGTCAAAGAGGGCCCCCCAAAGGCCGGAGAAGTCGATAGCCATCGCTGATTATGACGGTAAAACTATAGAAATGGAGGGGTTAGGCATTCTATAACAAAACACAAAACGGGCCGAGCATGCCGCCGCAGGTTTGCCCCGATATGCGATCGCACAGCCGCAGTACGCAGCGCCGCCCGGGCGCGCCGGGCGGCCGCGCAGCCTAAAAGCCGCGCCCCATCATCCCGCCCATCAGCATGGTGCCCACCATGAGTATGGCGAACACTATGGCGAAAGCGGCTATCACGAGGCCTGCCAAAAAGACGCCCAGTATGCCTGCGCCCCAAGTGGCCCCGGTAGCGGTCGCGACCGCTCTGCCGGCAACCAGCCATTCCCAGACTACAAGGCCCAGCATCACCAGGAAATATATGATTCCCAATATGCTGAGCAGGGCCACATTCGGGCCTATCGACATCACCATGGCGATGCCGAAGACAGTGCCCAGCGGTATGCCGATGATGCTGAATGCGGCGTCCGTGTAGCCAAAGAGCCCGACCGTCTTCCCAAGGTCGCCCTTCTTGCCGGATATCGCAGATGCGAACTTGTTGGACAGCCAGGATATGGCCAAGAAGAGCACTACGTTCAGCACTATGCCGAGCACAAGGCTGATGATGGCCATGACTACCGTGTTCCCGGCCATGCTTGCCTGGTACCCCGGTAGCTTTGCCACCATCGGCAGCGTCAGGAGGTTCACTAGGAAGCTTATGACGCCAGATATGGCGGCCACTATCAGGAGCAGCATCATCCCGTCGGCGAAGTTCGCGCCTTTCTTCAGCTTCTCAAACGTCTGTGTCGGGTTTGTCAGGACGCCCGGCAACGCCCTAAATTCTATTGTCATCTTAGTCTGCGTTTGATATTTGCGATTCGTTTAGTTGGAAATGGCATAGGGAAAAGGGAGTGATGCAAATAAGACGGAAAATGAAAAACCGGCAAAAAGGAAAAATTATAAAAAAGAACGGGGGCTTAAGCCCCCCTCACTGTGACGGCGCAGAACCGCCTAAAACAGCGCCGCTCCGCTTCGCATATACATGCCTACGAATACCGCTGCTACTATGGCGCCGATCACCAGGCTTACTATAAGCCAGCTTATGAAGTACGCCGCTATGCCTGCGCCGAGGCTCACGTTGTTGGCCACGGAGACTGCAGTACCCCCGACATAGAGCTTCCATATGAGCGCCACTATGCCTATTATCAGCGCCAGGGTGGCGGCCGTGGCAACTGCGCCGAGGGCGCCGCTAACCGTAGTCGCGTTTATGGCGCTGCCGACAAAGGCCATCATCAGGAGCGCCATAATCACGCCCATTATGAGGTCTATCACGCTTGTGTATCCCAAGAAGCCGATGGTCTCGTCCAGGCTCTCCTTGCCCTTGCCGATGGCGGCCGATAGCTTCATCGCCAGGAAGGAGACCAGCAGGAATATGACTATGCCTATCACCAGGCTTATCACCATGCTGACCACGCTTGTCCCGCCCAGCACCAGGCTTATGACCGAGGCCAGCACCGCAAATATCAAGTACAGCAGTATGCCGTCCATAATAGTCGTCTTTCCCTTAACGCTCTCAAATGCCTTCCTTGGGGAGAAGAGCACCTGACCCAAAATCCCGAAATTTAGGCTCATTTTGCTTTGCAATTGGTCTATGAATGGGGCAGTTAATAAAAAGCCGTCTGCGGTGCGCGCATCCTGGTGGCTTCCCCAAAACAAACCTGTAAAACGCCCCCAAGCAGCCCCCAAGCCGCCCCCAAGCCGACGGAAAACTATTTAAAGTGATTTTTATAGCCCCCCCGATTATATTTCCAGTTTAAACCCAATCTCTTACGGGTAAAAAAATGGCTACAAAAAAAGGATTTATGGAATCTGGTGACGAGCGCATTGAGGGCATCGTGACCAAGCCGGGCGCCTACGTCGGCAAGTTCGCCAAGTCGAAGACTGGCAAGAACATCGGCAGTTGGGCGTTCATAATAGGCTTTGTCATAGCCCTGATTGCAGGGATAATAGCCGGTCTTAACGCGACTGGCGCTATGAACATCGGCTTTGGCATGAATGCCATGCTGATAGGCATACTTGTGCTTATCGGTGTGATAGTCGGCCTGGTCAACATCTCAGGCGGGGAATCGCTGGCATTCCTCATCGCCGCCATAGCGATAATGGTTTCGCCGGCGGGCTTTAGTGCGATGAGCGCTGCTGCAGGCGGTGTCATGGGGCTGACCAACATCATGGCCGCCATGGCTGCCTTCTTGGCTGCGCTGACTAGCACGATAGCGATATTCGTGGCTCCGGCCGCGATAATCGTCGCCCTGAAGGCCATATACAAGACGGCAAGAGAGGCATAAGCTTCTCTTGCAAGAGAGGCGCAAGCCTCTCTTCTTTTTTTATTTTATCTTGATTTTTCACCCGTTTTCTGCTTCAGGCGTTTCCAGCTTAGATGCAGCTCCGCTAATACAAGACATCCCAAGCTCCGCTAATACAAGACCTGCTTAGCTCCGCTAATACAAGACCTCCCAAGATACCCCAAGACAAGACCGAAGACCCCGGACCGAAGACCGCTAGAGCCCCTGCCGCTTGCCGGCCTCGCGCTCAAGGATGCGGTACACCGTCGGGTGCTGTGCGCCGTCCACTATCATCTGGATGCCTTTCTTCATATTCTCGACATCATCCTCGTTCCCTATGACTGCGACAGTCCTCCCGTAGACCGACATCCTCGTGTTAGTCAATGTCTCCAGCGTCCTCCAGGCTTTGCCCTCTTCGCCGATTATCCGGGCCTTGACCCGCTTGACGTCCGCGTCCTTGTGGCGCAGCAGGTCATAAAGGTTGAGCACCCAGAGCATCTTGTCTTCCTTCAGGAGAGTCATCGCATACTTTGGGTTAAAGCCGCGGCCGATCGCCTTGACGATGTCGGTCGCCTTCCACTCGGCAAGCCCGTCCTCCTCGGGGGACAGCACAGTCACGCCGCCGTCCTCGGTGACACTTATCTTCACATTGCACCGGTCCTGCAGCATGGCTTTCGTCCTGCCATCCTCCCCTATCAGCACCCCGACGCGCTCCTTGGGTATCTTGACGTATTCGGCCATTTGTATTGTCTTGGGTTATTCCCCGCCCTCTGTTTTCTTCTTTGCGGCCTTTCTTCCGCGTATGCTCTTGACTATCGCTTCCGCATCGCACGCAACGCCGAGCCGTTTGAAATACGAGCAGATGTTTTTCACGTCGCGCTCGAAAAAGCTTTCGGCCATCGGGTGGGTCAGGAGCACAGCCTGCCCCCAATCGATGAGGACCGGATGCTCCCCGCGCCCGGCCTTTGCGGCAATGTCGCCCTTGCCCTTGCCGGCAGCGCCCTTGACAAGGATGTTGTACTCGCTAAGGTCCGCGTGGACGAGCCCCCCCTTGTACATCATCTTGACCTGGGCGACGACCTCGTCGAAGACCTCGCCGACGGCGTTTGCATCTTTTGGCGGCGAGCGCAGCAGTTGCGGCGACGGGTCCTCGTCGCCTATGTACTGCATGACAAGCACGTTCCCCTCTATCGCGAGGGCCTTCGGCGCGCTCACGCCCAGCTCCTCCGCCTTTTTCAAATTCCTGAACTCCTTCATGACCCAGGATTTTATCAGGTCCCTGGGGGTGCGCTTGACCTTCTTGAACCGCTCATCGCCGATTATGTATTGAAGCACCGTCGGCTTCTTGAAGTAGCTGGCCGATGCAAGCCTGAATATCTTAATGACAATCCTCTTCTTGTCCAGTTCGCCCAAAAAGACGTCAGCCTCCTTCCCCGTGGCGATGGGCCCCATTATGCGGTCGATTTTGCCTTCCGCGCCCAGTTTCCCGATGTTCCTCAGGGTGTCGAAATTAAAAACTCCGCCTTCGGTCTTGTACTGGGACAGGTCCTTCTTTACCGACTCGGAACGGCGCGTCCGTTCCTCAAGGTCGAAGCTGGCGCCCTCTTCCGAGTATCGCCCCCCGGGCTTCTTGCCCCCGGACATCCCCCTGCCGCTGCGCTTGCCCCGCTTGAAGCAGACCGCGCCTCGACCACTCTCCTCAGATTCGCCGAAGAGGTCGTCGTCTTTATCCTCAGCCGCAGCCTCGTCGCCCCCCCACGGGTTCTCCTCGTCGTCCTGGTCCACCGGCTTATTAGAAGTTTGGGGGAAGTAAAGGGCGTCTTATGTTTGCCTTTGCTTCATCCCCCACCACCTTTGCTTCATCCCCACCATTGCTTCATCCCCTATCCGCCCGGCTTCACTCTTTTATCCACTTCCCCTATAACTTACCCATGAAGCCGGTAAAGGCCGCTGTGCTGGAGGAGCTGTCAAGACTATTGCCCGACATAGCGGCGACCATGATAAAAGACGTGCCGCCCGACATCGAAGGCGACTACTCATTCCCCTGCTTTGCGCATGCGAAGAAATCGGGCAAGGACCCGAAGGCCATGGCGCAGGAGCTGGCCCCGAAGCTTTCAGGCAACGGCGTCATATCCCGCACCGAGGCGAAGGACGGGTTTGTCAACATCTTCATCGACGCCGCCGCCGTTGGCAGCGAACTCGTCCGCGAGGTCGACGCGAAGAAGGCGCATTTCGGCTCAGGCAAGAAGGGGGAGAAGATAATACTCGAGCACACATCCGCCAACCCCGACGCCCCGCTCCACGTCGGCCACTTAAGGAACTCGATAATCGGCGATTCCATGGCGAGGATATTGCGATTCGCAGGCTACGAGGTGGAAGCCCAGTTCTATGTCAACGACATGGGCGGCCAGCTCGCGGTGCTCGCGTCTTACCTTGACGGCAAGGACTACAAGCGCGAGCTCGCCGCTTCCGGCAAGAAGCCGGATGCATGGCTCGGGGAGATATACGTCGCGGCGAACAAGTCGGTCGACGAGGCGGTGGCAAAAGCCCTGCAGAAGAACTACGAGCGCGGGGCCGCCGAGACCCGGAAGATATTCGACTTCATAGTGGAAACTGCGCTTGAGGGCTTCAGGGGCACGTTCAAGGACTATAACATACATCTGGACAAGTTCGTCAGGGAGAGCGACTTCGTCTTCAAGGGCGACGTTAGGGCGATAGTCGATAAGCTGAAGAAGTCGCCGTACTGGTTCGAGGAGGAGGGGATGTCCGCCGTGGACCTGGAGAAATACGGGATAGACAAGGAGCTCGTCCTCCTGCGGAGCGACGGGACCACCCTTTACACTACGCGCGACCTCGCCTACCACCAGTGGAAGCTGAAGACCGCGGACTGCATAAACGTGATTGCGAACGAGCAGACGCTCCAGCAAAAGCAGCTTCGCGCCGGGCTTGACATGCTCGGCGTCCCGGACGCCGAGAAGCGGGTTAGGCACCTTTCATATGAACTGGTCACCGTCCCCGGGATGCGCATGTCCTCAAGGAGCGGCCAGTTCATATCGGCGGACGAGCTTCTCGCTTCCGGTGAGGAGCTGGCGATGACGGAGATACGAGAGAGGAAGCTTGAGATCCCGGAGTCCGAGAGCGAACACATCGCAAAGGCGGTCGCCGCCGGCGCTATACGGTTTAACATAGTCAGGATAACCCCCTTAAAGCCCATAGAGTTCAAGTGGGACGACGCCCTGAACTTCGAGGGCGAGTCGGCGCCGTATTTGCAATACAGCCACGCGAGGGCCTGCAGGATACTGGAAAAGGCGGGCGGGCACGGGAAGGCGGACTTCGGCAGCGCCGCTTCGCAGCTCTCCCCCGAGGACAAGAAGCTCATCCTCGCACTCTCTAAGTTCCCGGAAGTGGTGGAGGCATCAGCCGCGGACCTTAAACCCAACCTGGTGGCGAACTACCTATTCACCCTCGGCGAGGCGTTCAACAGGTTCTACTTCAAGTGCCCGGTGGTCGATTCGCCCGAGCCGCTAAGGAGCGCGAGGATAGAGCTTGTCAAGTCGTTCAAGCAAGTCGTGGCCAACGGGCTCTCGCTGCTCGGGATAGAGCCGCTTGAGCGGATGTGAACCAGTGCGCTTGAGCGGATGTGAACCAGTGCGCTTGAGCGGATGTGACGCTACGGCGTGCGCACCGCTCCGTTCGCTTTAACAAAATGACTCTTAGATGCCCCGAGTGCGGGAGCAGGAGGCTGACCTTCGCTTCCACTACTGCAACTTATGCGGTTCTGAGCACCGACCAGAGGTACGTGTGCAAGGACTGTGGCTACATGGGCTCACTTGCCGTCGATGAGTCGGCGAGGGCTCCTGACAAGACCGACCAAAGGATCCTTGAGGACTTAGAGGCGACCAAACGTTCGCTCGACAAAAAGTGATAACGTGGTTCAAATGGATTCAAGGCAAACCCTGATAGTGCTCGATTTGGCGCTCTTCGCGGCAGTGCTCGCGTCATTAGCCTTCGGCTGGGCCGGCGAGCCCCCCGGGCTTGCGATAATCTTTGCCTGGATAATCGTATTCCTGGCGACCATAGTGTCTTTTACTTCTCACCTCGCCGAGGGCGCCGAGGGATGGTACCAGTACGGGATGGCGATAACGATGGGGATCCTAATCGCGATGGTGTTCGCCCTCCTCCTTAGCATGGACGTCTACGGGGCTTTGCTCCTGATGCCGTTTGCCGTCATGGGCATGTTCGTCTACAACTGGCTGTTTGTCGACCGGAGCGAGGAGGAGTTCGAGAAGGATTTGGAGAGATTGAAGGGCGAGTTTGAATCCAAGAACGCCGGCGCGGGCGCAGGGCTCAAGGCCCGCCGCGCGTAATCCGAGGTTTTTCTACCTTCGTTTCCCAATCTAACACTCCCCTATACGATGCCTCCCAAACAGGTCTGGACGCCTGAAAGGGCGAAGAAGTTCGAGCGCGCTTACATGGACCTGCCGCTGGCGGACATGGTCCGCCGTTCCCGCGAGCTCTTCGGCATGCAGCTGACAGAGTCGTCCGTGAGGTCGTTTGCTTTCAAGCGCAAGCTGAAGAGGCGGACTTTGCCCGCCGGCGAGCGCGCGTCGCGTCGCAAGGCCGTCAGGGCGCTTTTGCCCAAGGGCATAAGCGACAAGGGGGTCGCTAATCTTGTCAATCAAGGCCGCACTCCCGAGTTAATAAGATTGCGGAGGGACGCCCTGCACGAGGTCAAAGCCCCATTGACTTATGGCGCCCTGAAGATGCCCGATGCCGAGTTCAAGGCGTTTGTCGAGTCATACCCCAAGACGCGCGCCCTGTCGCCGGAGCGCAAGGGCCTGTTCGACCTTCTTGTCGGGCGGGGCGCGACCGAGAGAGAGGCGGTGAAGGCCGCCCAGCTGTCAGGCATCGCCAACCTGCCCCGGAAGATAGCGCTCATAGAATCAAGGCTGGACCCCAAGGTCCACGGCGCGGCGCAGCTTTCGTTCAAGCATATACTGCGGGTGTCCGGCACGCGCATGCGGGATATCAGGCGCGGCTCATTCGGCGTAAATACCATCCTCGGCGAGCTTGCCGACGAGCATGGGGCAAGGGAGATAAAGAAGCGCCGGCCGGGATGGGACCTGAAAAAACTCGGCATAACGCCGCGCATCGCCTGGCAGAGGTACCAGGCCGCCGAGCAGATGGGGATGACCATCGGGCCGACGCTCATCGCCGAGTGCTCGGTCACGAGGATAAAAGCCGGCAGGGTCCCGGACTTCAACAAGAGGCCGGACGCCAAGATGATGCGCGCGCTTCTGGAAAAGCCGGATGCCGCCCCCGGCAGGCAAGCCACCCAGGAGCTGTTGAGGAACGTAGCGGCCGGCTCCGGCATCAAGCGGCTCGGGGACGGGCCCATAAGGAGCGTCACTGCGGACCTTGAGGTGATAACGCCGAGCGGCGAGCTGCCCAAGGGCCACGGCCGAGTCATCCGCGGGACGTTCAGGCATGTAGGCAAAGACCTCTATGTGCACTTCGAGGACCCGGATTCGCGTCTGGCGCGGCAGCGGGAGCACTTATTTGAGCGCGGGCCGCCAAAGGGTTTGAAAGTGGAGGGCAACATGGTCTTGATGCCGCGGGGTGCAAGGCTGGCTCTTCGGCGCATCCCGGAGCAGGAGCAAAAAAAGCACCTGATTTACGGGGAGCCGATAGAAGAGTAAGACTGTTCACTAGTAAGTTAGTCAAGTAGGGCGGTTCACTAGTAAGTTAGTCACCATACGCGCTTTTGTATGCCGATCCTTTTGGCAGTCTTCAGGCAGATGTAGCCTATTGCCAAGCCGATAAGCGCCCCCGCCAATACGTCGTGCGGGTAGTGCTCCCCGAGGGAGACCCTGCTCAGGCCAATCAAGAATGCATACCCGGCATAGGCTGTGAACATAGGCCTTCGGGGCCACAAAAACACCAGCGCGGCGAAGACGAGTGCCGCGTGCCTGCTCGGGAAGGACTGCATCGGGTCCGCGCATTCCAGCGCCCCAAGCGAAGCGCAGGGCCTGGGCTCAACTATCGCAACCTTCAGGGCCGTGACGATGAGGAGGGTCAGCAATATAGAAAGCAGGAGCGGATAGACGTTCCTGTCTTTTCGGTACACGAGATAAGCTATCACCAAGGGGATTACAAGAAGGTAGCTGTCGCTTAGGACCTGCATCAGAATATCTGTCATTTCAGCTTCGCGAGAACCGCTTTTCTCATCCCATCCACGGGCGGCTCATACCCCCATATCCTAAGGGACTCAGCGCCCTGGCGGACGAACATCTCGACGCCGTCGATGGTCTTCGCGCCCGCGGCCTTCGCCTGCTTAAGGAGCTTTGTCTCAAGGGGGTTGTAGACTATATCCATCACTACGGCGCCTTTCGGGATTTTGCACCCGTCCGGCAGCGGGCTCTCCTTAGACTTCGGGCTCATGCCGACGGACGTGGCATTGACGATTATGTCAAAGCCGCTTAAGTCGATAAGACCGCCATCATCTATTATTCTTATCTCCTGCCCCAGCTTCTCGTCGACTTCCACCGCCAGCTCGAGGCATTTTCTCACCGTCCTGTTGTGGACCGAGACCTTCGCGCCCTCAAGGGCGCAGCCGTAGACTATCGCGCGCGCGGCGCCGCCAGCTCCTAGGACGAGGACATTTTTCCCCTTCAGCTTAGGGACCTTTGTCTTCAGCGCCTCGACGGCGCCGATCATATCGGTGTTGTACCCTGTTGCGGCCGCGCCGCCCTTCTTGTCCTCATGCTCCCCGAAGGCGACGCAGTTGACGGCGCCGACAAGATCCGCAGCCATCTCCCTACCGTCGATGAAATCGATTATCTCGGTCTTGTACGGGATGGTGACGTTGATGCCTGAATATGCCCTCCGCAGGCGCTCATAAGCGGTCTTAACCAGCTTATCGACCTCGACCGCCTCATACTTCGCCTTCGCGCCGAGGCCGAGCGCATTGAACGCCGCGTTGTGCATGACCGGCGAAAGGCTGTGGCCTACGGGCTTTCCGATGACCGCGTATCTTTTCATCTACTATGACCGTAGCTCTTTTGCATAGGCCCTTGCAAATTTGCGGCTAGGACGTTCTTTCGGGATTTTGCGCCTTTCTCTCAACGCCTTTATCACTTCCGCAGTGTACTTATCCGCGTATTCCTCGGGCAGTTTCCCTTTCTTGTTCTTGCGCCCGAATTTCACCCCGAGGTCGCGCATTACTTTTAAGAATTCTGTAGACCTAGTGTGTGCGGCCATATCTACGGGTCTCGTCCCATACTCATCGAAGCTATCCACAGGCATTCCGAGCTCTTTGAGTTTGATGAATGCGTCAATGTCCCCTGAAAGCACTGCCTCGTGAGCCAACGACTTTCCCATACCCTCTTTAGCCCTTAGGTTGGAGCCCTTCTCATAAAGTCTTTGCAGGTTCCTGGCAGAATTCTTTGACCCTATCACTACTGACGCCGCCCTAAGCCCCATAGTGTCTCTTAGGTCCGGGTGTACCCCTGCGTTTACATGGCGCATAACAACAGGTATGTTTCCCTCCCTGAGAGCTTCCATATAAGACCTGGGCAGCAGCCCGCCCTTCCCCATCTTTTTCGCCTTGCCCATTTTTCCTCCGTATGCCCTTTTCATATAACTGAGTGACTAATTTAAATCACTTGACTATCATCCCTTTCCCGGCGGGAATCCACTTCTGTATGTCGCTGAGGTTTGCCTTCTTTATCCTCTGGCCGTCTTCTTTATCGGTCTTCCTTAAAATACCGGCCTTTATCTCCCGGGCAAGCTCCCCCGACTTCATGTCCCCCACGCCGATTTTCATTATGTATTTCGACCTGCTCTTGACGGCGTCTATCGGGCCGCCTATGACAGTCACAAGTCCCGAGTCCTCGGTCTTGAAACCGACAGCCATCTTCAGCGCTATCCCCTTGAACCACTCGCGCTCGCCCCGGATGACAAAGGCGCCCTTTGTCAGGTACTCCCCGCTCTGCGCCGTTTTCGTCACTTGGTCGGGCCTGACCGCATACACATCCACGCTCCCAAAGCCGTCGTTCCAGCCGCTCGAGTAGCAGGCTGCAGCCTCGGCAGTCTCTTTCTTGGTCGATTCCGGCAGCTTCCCGCCCCGTGCATTTTTCACCACGAAGAACGGCGCGCCCCGAACGTCCGCGTGGAAGACTATGTCGTTCGGCTCCACATGGTGCTTGACGAGAAGCTCGTTGCTCTCGGCGTCCTTTCCCCCTATCACCAAATACCCGTCGCTTGAGTAGAACCACCTGAACTTCTCATACCATTCGGTTTTTTTCTTCTCGACGGGGCCCTGCTCGCTTGCCCTCTTCTCGGCGATTTTTTTCCTTCTCCTCAATTCCGCAAGGTCCCTCTCGCTCTTCTTTATCGCGCCCTGCGTGCCTTCCAGTTTCCCCCTGGCCTTCTTTGACTTGTCGTAGTAATACGACGCGTTGTCCTGGACCGACTTATCAATCGAGATACCTACCTTCTTCCCGACGCCGAGATCCATCTCAAATTCCCTGTCCCCGGGGTTTGGGACCTCAACGCCGCTCTCCTGCAGGAACGCCACCCAGTTCTTCCCCTCCTTTTTTGCCCTCTTTATCCCATCTAATATGCCCCGCACCTCGCTGAACCTCGCGTATATCGCATCCCCGATGGCCTTTGACTCCAGGTACTCGGAGTCCATCGCGCCAAGGGCGCCCTTCTGCCTTTCAAGCCTGCCTTCAAGGCTGCCTATCTCATCCTCGTAATCGCTGGTGGCTTCGCCCTGGTCCTCTTCGGCCCTTACCCGGGTGAAGTACTCATCGACGGCCTCGTTGAACGAGTCTTTATAATCCTTCCTTAAACTCTGGTAGCTAACCATCTCGAACGGCACGACGTCTTCGGGCCTCTCGCGCGAGACGATGCTCGCCTTTGTCTGCGACTCGAGCATGCGCCTCAGCTCAGCATACGCATTCTCGCTCCTCGCCCGGTCGGCGAACTCCTCGGGCCGGATACCCGCGCGGGTTATGAGCTCGTTGGCATAAGTCCCGCCGAGGCCCACCCTAGACGCCAGTATCTTGACTATCTCCCTCTTCTCGGCCATCGCGACCGAGAAGTCGCTTTGCGACATCGCGGGCACGTCCGCAGTCTCCGGCGGGTATTTGTAGGGTATCCCCACTTTCAGCGTCCGATCCTTCCACTCCTGGCCCTCGAGGACCGCGACTATGACACCTTCTTCGTCCGCGAATATGACATTCCCCCGGCTGAAGAATTCAAATATGAACCTGCCCCTGCCCTCAAGCCGCATCTCGACTATCCGGTCGAAGCGGTGCTGGGCGACTGAGGAAACGACCCCGCCGTTCGCCGCTTTCCTAAGGAGCATCGCGAAGGCGCCGGGCTTCTTCGGGACCTCTTTTTCGAACTTAGTTATGCAGAGGTAGTTCGGGTCTATGACAAGGTCGAGCTTCCCGGGCTGGTTTGGGGCCTTCTTCTCGGACTCATTCTCGCTTTCTTCGGCGGCGCTCCCGGCGCCCGCAGCGCTTGACTCCTCGCCCACCGCTCCCGCTTTCCCCGCACGCAGGGCTATGAGCAGCTCCCTCTCGCCCGTTTGGTAGACCTTATCTACCCGCGCGCCCGTTAGCCTGGCTGACAATTCCTTCGCAAGGAAGTAGATGTCCAGGCTGCTTAGCTGAGTCTTCATTGTAACTATAGCAGAATAAGCCTTCCTATATTTGCCGGGCGGGCGTTAAATACCGAGCCGCTGCCGCCGGATGCCCGGCCGCAGCTAGGCATGGTGTCCGGTTAAAGAAACGGCGTAGGGAACTCAGCAGGCCGCCGCCTTCCTCATGGCGAGCAGTTTTTTCCCGAGGCACTCCTCGAGCTCGCGGTACCTGTTCCTTATAGTCACCTGCGTCACGCCCGAGATCTCGGCGATGTCCTTCTGGGAAGTCTCTATCCTCTCGATGTCGGAAGCCAAACAGATGCACGCCGCGGCGACGCCCGCGGGGCCCTTCCCACTTATCGCGCCGGAGCGCTTGACTATGGTTATTATGTCCTCGGCCCTCTTGACCGTGTGCTTCGACAGCCTCATCTCGACTGCGAATTTCTGCACGTAGTCGACAGGAGTCGTGGGCGGGATGTGCATCGCCATCTTCTTTATCAGGTAGCGGTACACCTTGTTTATGGAGCGGTAATCTATTTTCAAAACGTCGCATATCTTATGGAGGGTGAGGGGTATCATCCTTGTCCTGCACACGACATAGATGAGGGCGGTTATCACCTTCTCGTCCTGTTTGTACTTGGTAAGGCCGCTTGATTTCGCGTCCTCGTACATGTCCTGTACTTCGTACATGACGTCGTCGTCAAGGTCCAGGAGCGATGCCTGGCGGAAGATCTCTTTATCCACCGACAGCACAGGCTTCTCCTGTTCCGGCTCGCCAACGCGTATCTTTACCTTGTATGCCTTTCCACCCATCTTACCAAAAAGTCCCCGAATTTATGTGAGCGTGATGAAAAACCCGCGATTCCAGATATCCGATTCTTGATGCCCTATTATTCCCCAAGTCCCAAGCGGGTCTGGCTATGCCCTAAGCGATCTCGATTGCGGGCTTGACCGCAATGGCCTTCCCCTGCAGCCCGGCGACGTCGCCGGAGACCACCGCATAAGGCGATGCGACAGGCCCTATGATGTCCACGACCTTGCCGACCTTGCGGCCGTCCTCGGTGAACACCTCCCGGTTCATCTCGGGAACGGTGGTAAGCTTGACTATCAGCTTGTCCCCCACAGCCCTAAAACCGGTGCCTATTACATCCATTTCGTGTTTGTTATCCC
>JBFYKJ010000093.1:0-5231 GCA_041306005.1 Candidatus Altarchaeota archaeon
TGCCCCGGCCTTCAGGGACCCGCCTGCCGAGAGCTCAAGCTTCGCCGCCAGGGAGTCGCCGAGGCCCCGGCCTATCGCGTAGTACACGTCCTCGCCCAAGTAGTCGGACTCGTCGACGTAGTATGCTGCCGCGTCCGGCGCGCCGCCAATGAGCGCGGCCTGGGCTATCGCATCATCAAGGGTGCCGAGGTAGTCCACGAGGCCTAACGGGAGAGCCTCGGAGCCCAGGAATATGCCGGACTCGCGCACCGCCGACACCTGCTCATCCGCCAGGCCGCGGTTGGCGATTATGACATTGAGGAATTCCTCGTGCACCTTGTCGACCATCTCCTGCAGGCGCGTTTTTTCCTTTTCGGTCATGAACCTGTATGGCGAGCCTATGTCCTTGAACTCGCCGGACTTTATCACTGTCGTGTTTATGCCAAGCTTGTCCTCAAAGAGGTTCTTGTAGATCGTGTACTCGGAGACCACGCCTATGCTGCCGACGAGCGAGTCCTCATCGGCGTATATCGCGTCGGCGAAGCTGGCCGCATAATACGCCCCGGATGCGCCCATGTTGGCTATGTAGGCTATGACGGGCTTCGCATCCGCCAGCTTCGAGACCGCACGGCCGATCTCCTTGCTCTCTATGACGCCGCCGCCCTCGGAGTCTATCCGCAGGACCACGGCCACGACAGATGCGTCCTCTGCAAGGCCCTCCAACAGCTCCTTCATCGCCCGGGAGCCGACCGACGCGCCGGTTATGCCATACCCGCCCGTTATCTCGCCCTCGAGGTCGACGACTGCCACGCTATGCGACCCTAGGAAGTCGCCGCCGCCGAACAGCAGTATGAGCACCGCTGCGCCTATAAGCACGAACAGGAACACGCCGAGGACGATTATCGCCTTTTGGAGGGCGTTCATATTGATTGCGGTGCCGCACGGGGTTGCGAACGTGAGCCGGGCGCAGTTTGCCAAAACAGGCTTACGAGAGCAGCTCGAACTTCCTGACCTCTATCCTGCCCATCGGGACTATCTTCTTCCCGCGGTTGAACACCTGGGACCCCAGTTTCCCAAACACCACTTCCTGCACCAGGTGCGGGTACTCCATCCGGCCGGCGCTCGAGGTTATGGACTCGCGGGCAAGAAGCCTCAATGCCTTCTTCTGCTCCGAGTGCGCCTTGCCCTTGGTGAACAGGATTATCTTGAAGCGCACATTCTTGCCGTCCTGCGTTTCGGCCGAGAAGACGTCCTCTATTATGTCTATGCCCGGGGTCGTCTGGGAGCTGAGGTATGCCCTTGACAACTCGACCTCCTTCACTAAGGTGACCGCGTTGAACCCCTGAGTGCCGAGTATCTTGAGCCGGACTTTGACATGGTGCTGGTTGGAGTTCACGAGCTTGCTGAGCGTGGTCTCGACTATCCTGCCCTCAAGGTCCTTCGCCTCGTTGGCGAATATCGGGCCTATCGGCGTGTTGTTGAAGATGTCCGGGGCTATCACCTCGAACTTCTTCTTCGCCTTCCACTTGTCAAGGACCTTCTTAGCAGGTTTCGCCATTTTACCGTCTTTAGAGCGAGCCTTCACGAGGTGCCGCATGCGCGGCCCTTTCGTTCGAGCCCTATGTTTGCCTCTTATTATTTAAAAATCATTTTACGCCGCCCGCCTTGCAGAAGGCGCCGTTTTAGCCGCCCCGGACCGGCTCATTTGCCCTGCGCAGCGGCCTTCCTCGGCTTTATCTTATCAAAGCCCGCGTACGGCCTAAGCGCCTTTGGCACGTCTATCGAGCCGTCCTCGTTCTGGTAGTTCTCGATTATCGCGACAAGCGTCCTGCCTATCGCGCATGCCGTGGAGTTCAGCGTGTGGAGGACTTCGGGCTTGTCGCCCGGGCTCTCCCTGCACCTTATCTTGAGCCTCCTTGCCTGGTAGTCGGTGCAGTTAGAACATGAGACCACTTCCCGGTAATTTCCCTGCCCCGGGAACCACGCCTCTATGTCATACTTCTTCGCCGCGACGACGCCCATCTCACCGCTGCATATGTTCACGACGCGGTAGGGTATCTCAAGCCCCTTGTATATCTCCTCCGCAGTCTGCAGCAGGAACTCATGCTCCTTTGGGGAGTCCTCGGGCTTTGTGAACAGGAACATCTCGACCTTGTCAAACTGGTGCACGCGGAAGATGCCCTTCGTGTCGCGCCCGTGGGAGCCGGCTTCGGTCCTGAAGCAGGACGAGAAGCCGCAGTATCTTAATGGCAGGTCCTTGTTCTCCAGTATCTCGTCCATGTGCAGGCCGGCAAGAGCCTGCTCGCTCGTCCCGACAAGGTAGAGCTTCTCGCCCTCTATCTTATAGATGTCATTTCGCCCCGCCGGCAGGAAACCCGCGCCTTCCATGACCTCCTCCCTGATGAGGGCCGGCGTGACGAACGGCTTGAAGCCCCGCTTTATCAGGGTATTGATGACGTATTGTATGAGCGCGAACTCCAGCTGCACCGCCTCGTTCTTCAGGTAGTAAAATCTCGCGCCGCTCACCTTGGCCGCCCTCTCTATATCTATTAAGTCGCACATGTCGCCGAGCTCTATGTGGTCGCGAGGGGTGAAAGGCAGCTGCTTTGGCTTGCCCACGATCTTTAGTATCTCGTTTTCTTCCTCGGTTGCGCCCTTTGGGACGGATTCGTGCAGTATGTTCGGCAGCTCCAGCATGAGGGCATCCGCCTCCGCCTTCGCGGCATCGGCTTCAGCCTCTGCCGCCTTTATCCTCTCGGGTATCTCCTTCATGCTCTTTATCTTGGCTGAAGCGTCCTTCCCCGCCTTCTTCAAATCGGCTATCTCGGCGGTGACCGCGTTCCTCTCGCACTTCAGTTTTTCAGCCTGCTGGAGGGATTCTCTCCACCGCTTGTCAAGCGAGGCTATCTTATGGACTATTGAGGTATCCATGCCCCGCTTCTCAAGGTCCCGGACAACAACGTCCGGAGCCTCCCGGATTATCCGTATGTCGATCATCTTGCAGCCTCAGCCGATAGTTGAAAACGCAAATGCCTGAAAAGCTTATCCCTTATCCTTAAGTGAAACCAGATAAGAATCGACGTCTGCGATGACGGCGTCTATCCCGCCCTCGAAGGTCCTGGCCTTCCCTCCGACATCGACCCTTACGCTCACGTGCTTTATCATGCCGTCTGCCCCCGGCCCCGTTGCAGGGCCCGGGCGTTGGCACCGGGCCCTTACCTTAGCAAGAGCTCGATGTTCTTCGCGTCGTAGTAGTAGTTCGACGGCAACATCTTCTTTGCCTTGTAGTACCTGATGAGCCTCTTTATCTTGGACTCTGCCAGCTGCATGCCGCGCCGGTTGCTGTCGTCGTTCTTGTTCTTCTCCAGGTGCTTCCTCAGCTTGAGCGCCTGCTTGAGGAGATTGGACATCGCCTCCGGCAGCGCCGGGAGAAGCTCCTTCTCCTTGAGTATCTGCGTTATAGTCTTCTTTGTTATCGCCTTCACGTCCGGGACGCCGTATTGGTCCCTAAGGGCCACGCCTATCTCGGAGGCCCTCTTGCCGGCCTTGGCCATGTCGACTATGAGCTTCACTATCTCGTCGTTGTCGTACTCCAGCCACTTGTCGCTGCCTGACGCGATCGGCTTCTTGCTGCTGCTCTTGCCCTTCTTCCTTGCGTGCATTCGTGCCATTTTTTTGGTCTTGAGTCTTCAGTTCTGGGTCTTGTTTGTGTCCGGTGAGGGCCGCAAACTGCGAACCTTGTGACTGCAGACTGCTTCTCGGGCAACAGAGGCGACACAGTCGCCGCTCGGGCGCAAGTTAGTCTTTCGACCGGCTTGCCCTGAGAAATACGATGATATTAGAGGGAAACCGGATAAAAAGGCTGCACCGCACCTAAGGTTCAGCCAGTACGCCAAGCGCCCCAAGGGAGGGGGTCAGGAGTAACTTAGAACTGGGGGGAACCGTAGGTTCCCCGCGGTTCAGAAACTATTTTTGTCAGGGCGCCGAAAAACTAACCGTGAAAAAACTCGAGGGCGGGTTTGACAACCTGGGCATCCGGACCGCCGGCCTGAAAGATGGCAAGTACGGCCTTGCGATGATAGTATTTGACAAAGTGTGCAAGGCGGACGGGGTTTACACTACAAACAAGATGTGCGCCGCGCCGGTCAAGGTCACGAGGGGCAGGATAAAGAACGGCGTTCAGGCGATAGTCGCGAATTCCGGCAACGCCAACTGCTCCACCGGCGAGAGAGGCCTGGAGGACGCGGAGGCGATGTGCGCGGAGGCGGCAAAGAGGCTGGGCATCGACGGGAAGAACGTCGTGGTGTCTTCTACCGGCATAATCGGCAGGTACATTGACATCGAGCTCGTCAGGAGGCTGATAGGCGAGGCGGCGAAGAGGCTGGGCAAGAACTGCGGGGACGCGGCCCGTGCGATAATGACGACCGACACGAAACCGAAGGAGCTGTGCATGGACTTCGGCAGTTTTAAAATCGCGGGGATATCGAAAGGCGCCGGGATGATACACCCCAACATGGCCACCATGCTCTGCTTCATAGCGACCGACGCGGCATTCGGGGACGGCGACCTGAAGGCCGCCGCGGACGCGAGCTTCAACATGATGTCGATAGACAACGACATGAGCACGAACGATACCGTCTTGCTGGTGTCGACAGAAGGGAAGAAGATTTCCGGCTTCAGGGAAGCGCTCACGGAGTTCTGCCAGGAGATGGCAAGGATGATGGTGGCCGACGGCGAGGGCGTGACCAAGGTCATAGAGATAGAGGTCAGGGGGGCGAAGAGCACCTCCGACGCACGCAAGGCGGCGCGCGCGATAGCGGACTCGTGCCTGACAAAGACGGCCGTGTTCGGCAACAACCCGAACTGGGGCAGGGTCGCGGCGGCGGCGGGCTACTCTGGCGCGGAGCTGGACGAGAGGAAGATGAAGATATGGTACGAGGTCGCGGGCAAGAGGACCCTGCTCTACGACGGGTTTGCAAAAGAGTTCGACAAGCCCGCGCTGGGAGATGAGATGAAGAAGGCGAAGGGCATCGGGATAATAGTCGACCTCGGGCTCGGCGGCGGCTCCGCCAAAGCCTGGTCGGGGGACTTTTCCTTCGACTACGTCAAAATAAACGCTGAGTATAACTGAATTGGTTTGCTTAGAATAACAAAATAAGTAAATAACACAAAAAGACAATGGCAAACATGGACCAGGTGAGCACGCTCGTCGTGGCGCTGCCGTACATAAAGAAGTTCAACAGGAAGGTGTT
>JBFYKJ010000094.1:0-6960 GCA_041306005.1 Candidatus Altarchaeota archaeon
ACGAGTAGACAAACGTGTGCCTGCTGCTGCCCGAGACGCCCTCGGGGTTCCCGCCGTTGCCATCGAACCACAAGCCGGTCTCCGGCGGGGCTGGGTTTACGCGAGTGCAGGTTACGCCGGAAGGTATGCCGCTGAGGCTGTACCACATAGCCACCCGTGTAGAGGTCAGGGCATTCACCACAGTCGCGCGCACCTCAAAGGTCGAGCCGGGCGTGACCGGGGCTACGCTTGGTGAAAAGTAATTGCTTCCGTTCGGAAGCTTTATGTAAGAGTATTTCAAGTCTATGACCTCGGCGCCTTTCTCATAGACTGTGAAGTATGCCGCGCCCGAGTCCACAGCGTGCCGGTATACCGAGTCGTGCGTCGGCGGCACCCAATAGGCGACGCTCAGGTATGATGATATCCCGCTAGGGCAAAAATTGGGATAACAGGGCAGACGCAGGCGGCTCCCCATGTCTTGTGGGTCATATAAGGATATCCAGTGCTTGTAGTCTATGTTGCAGCCGAAGCTCTGCGTCGCCGAGAGCCATGCCGAGCCCAGCTGGTCAAAGCGGTAAACGCCGTGGCTGACCTTGGTCGTGCCCGGAGAGTTGTCAAACTTAAGGTTGCCGGCCATGCACTGGACGCTGCTGTACATGTTTGTATAGCCTATTATCCCGTGCCCGGTCACATAAGGCACCGAGTTATAGTCCCATTTGCGGCCAACATCCCCGCCCCAGTCGTCACATGTGAAGCTGTTGTCGTAATAAGGCGTGCCGGGTAGTATTTGCATCGTGGGTGTGTCCAGGTAACCGCCGCTTGTCCAGTAGGAGCCCGAAGGCGAAGAGCCTATTTGCACCGAATCCCCCTGGCACACGCCGACCGAACTCCCGGGCGCGATTGGATTCCCGGTTTGGAGGTGCGTAAACCCGATGTTTGCGAATATGCTCCCGCCGGCATCAAGGCCTGCATAAAGCGCGCCGATGCTGGAAAAGGAACTACTAAGATAGGTCCTGCCCGAGCAGGGAACCAGGTTTATCGTGTACGCGTCGGCGCACGCACGGTTTGGAAGGTCATGGCCGCCGCCGCAGAAGTCCCAGTACATGTCGGCCCCTAATACCCCTATCGGTAAGAGCGCAAGCACGGCGAGCGCGACCATGAGAGGCATTAGTTTCATTTTGGGTCTTTGCAGATTATTTCAGCTTCTTGAGTTTTGCGGCAGTCGCGGCCGCGCTCTGGGCGCCCTTGCCTTTCCCGGGACCACGCTTTGGCAGGAGTTTAGCCAGGTCCTTGCGCTTGGCAAAGAGAATCCCAGCCACCACTAATATTGCTAAAAGCACTAAAATCAAACCGGTGCCGTCCCCACCGGCCTGCACGGGAGGCTGCGGCACATATGTCACCTCAAATGCCTTTTCCGTCGTTGAGCCTGTTCTCTTGTCTACTACGGTCGCCGTGTAGCTGCCCGCCTTTAGCCCGGGCACAACGATTTTTGACGTGCCGTCAACGCTAACGGTCCTGACAAGGCCCGGCATGCCTTCGCCGTCCTCGACGTAGACATCGACGTCGCCGGTCATCGGGAAACCGAAGGCGCTAAGGCCGAACGACATCTTCGCGGTGTCCTTGTCGACCGAAATATCAAGGGAAACATCCAGTTTCTTCGCCAGCTTGTCAAGGTCGTATGCCAGTTCCACCGAGTCCTTGTTGCCCGCCCCGTCCGTCGCTTCCGCCCTGAAGACGGCCTTCTTGTAATCCGCAGAGGGGGTGAACGCAACCTCGTATCCCTGCGTTTGCGCGCCAAGCGCTATGCCGGCCGTTGAGTCCTCGAATATCCGCTTGCCGTCAGCCTCGACAGACACCTTCACCGCGCCGCCGCTTAGGCCAGCAATGGCCATCATGGAGTCTTCAACCAAGTACGCCATCGGCGCCTCTGCCGAGTTTGACACCACCACGAACAGCTTTGCTGGCTGGCCGGACTTCAGCGGGAACGCGCCCATGCCCGCTGCGTTGATGAGTATGCTTTGGCCCAGTATAGGCAGCCTTATCTTCACTATCGCCCTGTTTTTCGGGCTTTCGATCGTTATCTTGAGCAGGTAGGCGCCAGCCGGGACGGAAGCCGGCATCTTTGTCGTCAGCATCTTCGACTCTCCCGAGCCCAGCTTTACGCTGTCATGCGAGCGGGACTTTATGTTGGCGGGGTTGAGGTCGTCCCACAGGTAGTATTCATACATCACATCCGCATCGGCGGCGGCGCCATCGTTCTTTACAGGTATGCGCACAGTCACTTCCGTGCCCTGCAAAAACGCCATCGATGGCAGGTGCAGGGACTGGGTGACGTTGTTTATCGTCAGCTTTGCTGTGTCGAAGTAGATGAGGTCCGTGCCGCCCGCCACGGTGAACTCGGACATCTCGCCGTATATCCCCCTCAAGAAGCTTACGCCGTCAAGGTTGGATTCGGCTTCAATCAAGTAGACTGCCACGCGGTACCGTCCAGAGAGCGCATTCGCAGGCAACTTCCAGGTACGGGTGAACGTCTCGTTCTCATAAGGCATGATGTTCACGTCCTCGGTTATAAAGAACTCGTCGAGTATGTATTCCTCGCGGGACATTGTGTCGTTTAGGATGGGGATGCGGTCCTCCATATAGATTATGTGCGCGCGGAGCCTGCCGCCTGCTATTGGCGAAACCGTGCTGTTCTGCAAACCTGCCATCTGCCCGCCGTCATTAAAGACCACGGCGGTTATCGCCACCTCGTCGCCCGGGGCGTAGCTGGTCTTGTCAACGCTGACTTGTGTGGACGCGGCAGGATAGATGTACCAGTTATTAGCCTTTACGGGCGACATCACCGCTGACGCGGCCGGCAGGAAGAGCGCAAGAAGCATGACGGGGATTAGCAGTGCCTTCTTCATTTTGTTAAATAGTTAAACAAAACTCCTATATAAATGAGCTGATTGCGTCCAACAAGCGCGCCCGCCATCGCCAAGACAAGACTTGCTTAGATACCCATATACAAGACCTGCTTAGCATCGCCGATACAAGACTGAAGACAGCGAATCTTCCCTTATCATATCGGAGCTCCCCTCGGCGGCACCGGCGAGTCGAGCACTATGCTTGTGCTCATCCTCCTGACGCCCTCGAGGTTTTGGACTTTCTCGGTGAGGATTTTTTTCAAATGGTCGATGTCCCTCCCCTTGACGATGAGGAGGAGGTCCGTGTCGCCGGTGAGGTTGTGCGCCTCGACTATTTCGGGTATCGACGACAATCCCTCCTCCATTTTTGACAGGTCGAGCTTGGGATGCTCCAGGACCACGGAGATAAGGGCGGTCACCCCGTAGCCCAGTTTCTTATAGTCTATATTAGTGGAATAGCCCTCTATGACGCCCCGCTTCTCGAGAGCGCGGACCCGCTCGTGGACGGTCGCGCTGGAAAGGTTCACCGAGCGGGCGATCTCCAGGAGGGGCATTCGGGCGTTGTACTGGAGTATCCTTAATATATTAAGGTCCTTCTCGTCCGGCCGGCCGCCGATTCTTAGGTTTTCCGCCTGTTTTTCCATCGGATTATTAGCATAGTTAGGATTTAAGGTATAAAAACCGAAGAATTATCGGATAATAAACGAAATATGCGTTTCTTTTAAGAAAAAAAAGAGAAAAAAGCTAAGAAAAGTTGAGAATGATAGTAAAACCTGTAGCAATCGGCCTTGGGGTGAAGGACCCGGACGCGGCCTATGCGGCCGTGAGGGGAAAGGACACCTACCTCTTGGAGTCGGCCGAAGGCGGGGAAAAAGTCGCGAGGTATTCCTTCATCGGCTTTAACCCCGTTGCAAAGCTCGTGATAAAGGATGGAAAGGTCGATTTCAAGGCTGAGGGGGGGCTGAAGTCCCTCGCGCCCAAGGCTAAAGACCCGCTTTCTGCCATAAGGGAGATAATGTCCAAGTTCAAGCTCGACGACCCCGGCAGCGCGCGGTTCTTCGGGGGCTTTGTTGGATACTTTGGTTATGACTTAGTTAGGTACTACATCGATTTGGACTCCAAACAAAAAACCGCCAAAGACGACCTTAAGCAGCCCGACTGCGAGTTCGTGCTCGCGAAGAACAACATCATATTCGACCACAAGGCGGGCAGGACGCTCCTCACGCAGAACGAGTTCGGGGAATCCCCGCGCGACATAGACGAGGGTGCGGCCAGGGAAGATCTCGACGGTATGATATCCTCCTTTGCGATGCCCGCATTCCGGGTGAATGAGCCGCGCAAGGTGGATATTTCGTCCAATACTACGGAGGCTGAGTTTAAGGGGATGGTCAATAGGACTCTTGAGTACATCCGCTCGGGGGATATAATCCAGGCCGTCCTTTCGCAGCGCTTCGAGACGGACTTTGACACGAGGAGCGGCGGGTTTGACACCTTCGCGGTATTCAGGGCGTTAAAGAAGATCAACCCTTCGCCATACATGTACCACCTTGACTTCGGGTCTGGAAAGGGCGCCCGGCAGATAGTGGGCTCAAGCCCGGAGATGCTGGCAAGGGTGGAAGGGAAGCGGGTGCTGACTTATCCCATCGCGGGCACGCGGAGGCGGGGGAAGGACGAGACTGAGGACCGCAGGCTGGAGACTGAACTCCTCGGCGACGCAAAGGAGAGGGCGGAGCACCTTATGCTCGTCGATTTGGGGCGGAACGATATCGGGCGGGTAGCGAAGTTCGGGACTGTCAAGGTCAACAAGTTCATGTCGGTCGAGAAATACAGCCATGTGCAGCATCTGGTCTCAGAAGTCGAGGGCGAGTTGACAGACGGGAAAGACCCGTTCGACGCCTTCAAGAGCATCTTCCCGGCCGGGACCGTGAGCGGCGCGCCGAAGGTGCGCGCGATGGAGATAATAGACGAATTAGAGCCTTCGAGGCGCGGGATTTATGCGGGCTCCGTAGGCTACTTCTCCTTCAACGGGAACATGGACACCGCGATAACGATAAGGACGCTCGTGTTCGAGAAGGGGAAGGCATATCTCCAGGCGGGCGCTGGGATAGTCGCCGATTCCAAACCCGAATCGGAGTATAAGGAGACAGTCAGCAAGGCCAAAGCCCTGTTCGGGGCGCTTGAGAACAGCTGATGAGATTGATGTGAACCAGGAGATGGAAACCAAAACCGCAAAGACGGAAAAGCAGAAGGTCCTTTTCATCGACAACATAGACTCGTTCGTGTATAACTTAGTGCAGTATGTGGGCGAGGAGGGGGTGATACCGGTAGTGGTTGATAACAAAACGCCTTTGGATGAAATAGACAAGATAATCAAGAGGGAGAAAATATCCAAGATAATAATATCCCCCGGCCCGAAGAGCCCGAAGGACGCGGGCGTGTCAAACGAGGTCATCGGGAAGTACGGGCCGAAGATGCCCGTGTTAGGGGTCTGCCTGGGGCATCAATGTATCGGTTATGTCTATGGGGGCAAGATACGAAGGGCCCGGAGCCTGATGCACGGGAAAACGTCCAAGGTGTTTTACACTACAGACGGCTGGAATGCCAAGCTGAAAGGCGAGGGCGCCACGCTCTTCAAGGGAGTGAAAAACCCGTTCGACGCGGTCAGGTACCACTCGCTCGTTATTGATGATGCTTCCGTGCCGGATTCCTTAAACGTCGTCGCGCGCAGCGAGGACGACAAGGAGATAATGGCCGTCGAGCACAAACAGTTCCCGGTCTACGGCATACAGTTCCACCCGGAGAGCGTGCTGACGGGCGAGGGGAGAAAGATATTGAGAAACTTCCTTAGGCTGTAGAATAGCTTTTTAAATTCAATGCTCTAAATATCCGCTTAAAATGCCTTCTATGCGAACATCGCAGTCGGATAACCCATTCTCGGGCGCGGGGATACTTAGGTACTTCGGCGACGAGAAGGGCATCAAGATAGAGCCTATGGTGTTCATCGGGATAACCGTGACATTCATAGTCTTCGAGATACTGCTCAACATATTGTACTGATCCTCGAGCGCGCATGCTATTTGATTAGCGGTAGCTGCATGCTAAGCGAATTGAAAAAACGGGGGCAAAGAAAACAAAAACAAAAGAAAAACAAAAAGGGGATACACGGGAAATCCGCGTATCCTATTGCCGGGCTATCACATATCGCCCATCCCTTCCATGCCGCCCATGCCTCCGGGCGGCATCTTCATGCCCCCGCCCTTGCTGGAGGAGGCGATGACGTCGTCTATCCGCAGTATTAGCTCCACGGCTTCAGCCGCCGACTTTATCGCCTGCGTCTTTATCTTCTGCGGCTCGACGACCCCCTTCTTCCAGAGGTTGACCGCCTTGCACTCGTAGACGTCAAAGCCTATCTGCGCGCCGTCCTTGGCGTCGTGCTTTGAGCGCATGTCGACGAGGACGTCGATAGCGTCCATGCCCGCGCTCTCTGCAAGGGTCCTCGGGATTATCTCCAAGGAGTCAGCGAACGCGTTTATCGCGAGCTGCTCCCTTCCGCCGATTGACTCCGCGTACTCGCGGAGAGCCTTTGACATCTCTATCTCGGATGCGCCGCCGCCGGTGAGGACTTTGCCCACCTCTATCGCGGATGCGACGCCGCCTATGGCGTCTGTAAATGCCCTTTCGGCCTCGTCAACGACGTGCTCGGTGCCACCGCGTATGAGGACGCTGACCGCCTTTGGGTGCTTGCACTGCTGGACAAACACCATCTTGTCCCCGGAGATCTTCTTCTCCTCGACTAGGCCTGCAAGGCCCAGGTCCTTCCCTGAAAGGTCATCGACGTTAGTCACGACCCTTGCGCCCGTTGCTTTTGCAAGAGCCTCCATGTCGGACTTCTTGCACCGCCTTGCGGCCATTATCCCCTTCTTGGAGAGGTAATGTTGGGCGACGTCGTCTATGCCCTTCTGGCAGAAGAGGACGTTGGCCCCGCTCGCTACGACCTTGTCGACCATGGTCTTTAGCATCTTCTCCTCCTGGTCGAGGAAGGCCTGCAGCTGGTCCGGGGAGGTTATCCTTATCT
>JBFYKJ010000095.1:0-33643 GCA_041306005.1 Candidatus Altarchaeota archaeon
CCGACAGGCATTATCATGTGCTCCTGCGGGTCGTTTTCCATGCCTGCGTGCTTCCCGCCGTTGATGACATTCAGCATCGGCACGGGCAGCGTGTCCGGCTTGACGCTCGCGAGCTTCCCTATGTACTCGTAGGCCCAAAGGCCATTGGCCCTCGCAGCCGCGCAGCAGGCGGCCATCGACACCGGCAGTATCGCGTTCGCCCCCAGGTTGCCCTTGTTTGCGGTGCCGTCAAGCTTTATCATCAGCTCGTCAAGGCCCCTCTGGTCGGCCGCATCAAAGCCGATCACCTTGGGGGCTATTATCCTGTTGACGTTCTCAACGGCCTTTTGCGTCCCCTTCCCGATATACCTTTTCCCGCCGTCCCTCAGCTCGAGGGCCTCGTGGATCCCCGCCGACGCGCCGCTTGGCACCATCGCCCTGAACGTGCCGTCTGCCGTCGTCAAATCCACCTCCACCGTCGGGTTGCCCCTCGAGTCAAGGACTTCCCTCGCCTTTACCGACTTTATCTGTGTCATGATAACCCAGGTTTATCTTGTGTTAGCAGCGCCCATCTGGCGCTCTTGCGCCATCTGCCCCCGCATGCCTATTTCAGCTTCTTTGTGAGCTCCTTCGCGGCCGCGGTCATGTCGCCCGCTTCGTATATGCCCCTGCCCACTATGGCGTGCCAATTGCTCCCGGCCGCTTTGGCCGCGTCGCTTATGTCACCGCCCTGCGCCACGAGCCCCGGCGAGTAGAATATCGGGTCGCAGTCCGCAAGGAACTTCCTGTAGATCTTTATCCTTTCCGGGCTGTTGCCCGGGACGACGAAGTCCCTGATGCCGTACTTCCGGGCGCTGTCGAAGATGCCGACTATGCTGTTGTCGTCTATCCACCCGCCTTCGCTCTTCCTGTACATCGGGTGGGTCATGTCGCCGCCGACGATGACATGAAGGCCGGCGCCCCTGCAAGCTTCTATCCAGGCGGCTTCGGTCATCGGGCCGGTCAGGGGGAACAAAATCACGCTGTCCACCCCGGAGTCCTTGCACGCCTCCGCGAACAGCCTCCCGGTGTCGGGTATGTCTGTCGCCCCCTTTTGATGGTCATAGATTATCGGCAGGTCCGTCAGCTTCTTTATGGTTTCGCAGACTGCCGGCAGGCCGTAGCGAAGAGCCAGGCCAAAGCCTATCTTATAGGCCCCCACCCGCTCGACCGAACACGTGGCGTTGACAAGCTTGTGCAGGTCTTCCAGATAAGCCACGTCGCACGCGGGTATGATGCTCTTGTCGTATTTTATCAGGTCCCCCATATTTTCTCCCCGCTAGTTTAAGCCCGGCGCGTATAAATATCTTCTGCGGAAATAAAAGGCGCGCGAAAGCGAAATGGAACTGAAGGCTTTCTTATCACCGGATTTCCACTCGAATGTCTACGTACTCTCAGGCGGCAAGACCTTGATGATAGACGCGGGGCAGATGCCGCCGGGTGTGAGGCCGGACATCATCATCCTCACCCACTGCCACTTCGACCACATCGCGAGGGCCAAGGAGATCCAGGACAAGACGGGCTGCGGGATATGGATGGGCGCGGAGGAGGCCGAGTTCTTCGAGAGCGACCGGAGGGATGCGAGCGCGTCGCGCTATTTCAACATCCCGGCGGCCCCTGATTTCAGGATAACCCGGAGGCTGAAGGACGGCGAGACGATCGATATCGGGGAGACTCAAGACCCAAGACTCAAGACCATAGCCACTCCCGGCCACACGCCGGGCGGCCTCTGTTTGTACGAGCCTGAGTCTAAGACGCTCTTCTCGGGCGACACGGTCTTTGCCGCGGGCTACGGCAGGTACGACCTATTGGGCGGGGACGCTGATGCATTAAGAGCATCGCTTGCGAAGCTTGCGAAGCTCGACGTCGAAACAATTTACCCGGGCCACGGGCCGGCGCTGAATAAGGGGGTTAATGAGTACCTGAAGTCGATAATCATTTGACCTCGTGCAGTTAACGAGTGCTCAACATCCATAGACCTCGTGCAGTTAACGAGTGCTTAACATCCATACTCATTTTATCTCGTGCAAGTCTTCCCTGCGTATCTCCAGTTTTCCAGTCTGGGCCCGCCGCCTCTTCAGGGCTTCGAAGTCTGCGCGGTACCTGGGCACCGCGATCTCAAATTGCCCGCTCAGCCGGCTTATGCTGCCGTCCGGGCTGTAGGCCCTCGCCTCCATGATGTAGTTCAGGCCGCCTTTCCTTTCCCAGTTTGTCTTATACTCGTACGAGTTTGGGACTATGAAATGCAGCCTCCTGTCGTGCACGTCAAAGAGCCCGCTCTTTGCGGCCTCGAGCATCTCCGGCAGGTGCGCCCCGCCTATTATACCCAGGTTGTCGTTGTTTGGCAGGCTCTTTAGCTTCCCTATCTCCGAGTGCGCAGTCGCCATCCTTTCCACGGCGTAAATGGACCTCATATAGTCTTTGACCAGCGCCTCCGAAAGGTGTTGCCTTGCAGCCTCTTTGGCCTCCTCGCTGACCTTCCCCGTTTGCCTGAAGCTATCGTCTATAACCCTTTGCGCCTCTTTCATGGCCTCATACGACGCCCCCACCAGTTCCGGCCTGCCGAAGCTGGTAATGTGGAAGTCTTCGGGGAAGAGGGCCTCCCTCATCTCATATGATTCGTGCTGATTTCTGTAGAAATTCTTCGCCATCAAGGCGACGTCCCTGTCCCTGGTGAGCTTCCTGAAGCCCTCCCTGACCCTTGCCCTATCCTTTTCATTGGTCAGATGGACGTTTATCTCCTTGCCCCCCACGGTGCCGTCCTCTCTCTCCACGATGGCGACCGGCACCCTGCGGGCCCTCAGCTCCTCCATTATGAAATGCACGTCTGCCTGGACCTTTGCAGTACTCTCGTCCATCTGTTCGCCAATCTTCCTTGTCGGGTCAGAGTGCGCCTGCGCTATAATGTAGCTATTGTGTTTCCCGCCGCCCGCGGGCGCATAAGTATGGACCAAATTGCCATAGGGCTCTAGGGCCTTTGCAAGCGGCAGGTCCGGCCGGCCGGCCGGGGCGTTTATGCCGGGCTTTGCTATCGGCAGTGGAGCCTGGCCTTTGGCTAGTGCCCTGCGCCTTACAAGCTCCGCTCCCGCCGCCGCAACTGCAGCCCCGCCGCCCCAACGAACGATCTTACCCAAGAACGCGCGCCTGCCCATCGGCGCCCCGGGCCCGCCCTCGGGCAGGCCGGCTCCCTTCTTGACCCTCTTTGTCCTGCTCTTACGGCCCATTTTCTAATGAGAGCGTGTCACCGTCTTTCATTTGCCTGAACATCTCTAAATTCTTCGCCACCTTGCCGACTACGGTCACCGCGCTGACGGGCTGAGTCTTCCCGAAGAATATGCAGAGGCACTTCCCTGGCGGCCAGTAAGCGACGTCCCCGGGGCTGACCCGCGGGGTGCCATTCTCCTGCGGCGTGTCGACGGGTATCTCAAAGTAGATCTCCTCTTTCCAAACCTGCGCGCCGGCTTTCAAAGGCAGCGCCTTCTTTATCAAAGAAGCGGTCTTCGTGGAGTTGAGCTCGACTTCGGAAACAGAGCTGCCGTGGATTATCCGCATAGGGACCTCCAATAGTTAAGCCTATAAGGCTCGTTAAGCCTATAAAACCCCCCTTAGGTTGTAGCTCCTAAGCCAGTCGAGGTCGTTCTTGTAGAACGTCCTTATGTCGTCAAGGCCCATCTTCAGCATCAGGGGCCGCTCAAGGCCGAGGCCCCACGCGAGGACCGGGCATTCCACCCCAAGCAGCGGCTTCACCACTTCTGGCCTGAATATCCCGGACCCGCCGAGCTCCACCCACTCGCCCTTCTCCTCGAAATAGACTTCCGGCTCGCAGCTCATCTCGGTGTAAGGGAAATACGACGGGCGGAACCTGACCTTCTTGAAGCCGAGCTTGTTGTAGAACTCCTTAAGGTACCACAATAAATTCCTGAAGTTCACGTCCTCGCCGACGACTATCCCCTCGACCTGGTAGAACTCCGCCAGGTGCTTGTAGTCCAAAGTTTCATTCCGGAATACGCGCCCTATCGAGAACACCTTCGCCGGTATCTGGGCTTTTGCGAGGTTCCTTGCTGAAACAACAGTTGTATGCGTCCTCAATACAGCCTTCTTCGCGGTCTCCGGGTTCCAGTCGTACTGCCAGCCCTTCGACGCTATCCCCCCGCCTTTCTCGTGCATGTCCCGGACGGCCTTGTGGTGCTCGGGCAGTTCGTGCTCCAATCCCTCTAAGTAGAAAGTATCGGCCAGTTCCCTCGCCGGGTGGTCCTGCGGCTGGAAGAGGGCGTCGAAATTCCAGAAGGAGCTTTCCACATAATCTCCCCTCGCTTCGGTGAAGCCCATCTCCAGGAAGATGCGCCGTATCTTCTCTATCGCCATCTTCATGGGATGCGGCCTCCCGGGCCAGACCTCTTCCGCCTCCCTTATCCCATACTCCCTGAATTTCGCATTCCTCCAGGAGCCCGTCTTGAGCATCTCGTGGGTGACCGAGGATGCGCCCGCATCCTCTCCCGGCCCTTTCTTCACCGCCGCCCGGCCCTTGGCGGTCAGCTCGGCCTCGAATGACCTTGTCTCTTTGATCTTTATCATCCCGCCCCGGCCCTTCAGCATCTCGACCGCATCCCAGAGCCCGCGGGCCTTCAGCTCGGCGAGGTCCATGTCCCCGGACGCCAACAGTTTAAGGAGTTCTTCGTCCTTCCCGCCCGAACCGAGCGCATTCTTCCCGGCGCCGGTGATGTTCAGTTTCCCGGCCTCTATCACCGCCCAGCCCTTCTTCTTCAGCCAGATGAGCGCTATCGGGGCGCCCTTCCCCAGGGCCCGTATTTCGACAGGCCCCTTGCCGAGCAGCTCGAGCGAGCGCCTCTCCGGGAGGCCATCTTTGGCACACGCCCTTCCCTCGTCCCCGAGCGAGACCACTTCGGACGCGCTCTCAGACAGCTTGACTAGGCCCTCGCTCTCGAGCCCGTGGGCGATTGAGTACACACCGTCGCCGAGCCCGAGCTGTTTTCCCGCTTCGGCTAACCCCTTGGACCCCAGGAGCTTGAGCAGTTCGAACTCGGATTTGGAAACCATATTTATCCGGACTTGGAAAACCTCCATAGATTATTCGCACTATGTAGAAAAGCAGATGGCGCATCACAAAGAAAAGCAGATGGCGCATCACAGAAAAAGGATATGCATTTTGGGTAACCTCGGCAAGCAGTTCAACGCAATGCATTAGGGATTCCCCGCTAAATTTTACTCCCTTACAGTGACGAAAAAATCCATCCAACAGCCCGCAAAACAAAACATGCGCCGGTCGAAGCAGTTATACAGGCTTCGTATAACTGATTTGAGCATGCCATGCGGTCACCGCCGCATGTTTTCACCTTTTTTATATTTTTAATTTTGAATACTCCAGCGGGGTTATACCGGGGCAATATCCCGCGGCTTTCTGCTCTGCACACTGCGAGAACGCCTTGCACACTGCGAGAACGCTAACTTCTAAAACAAATCGGGTCAATTTCTAAAAACAAAATGAAGAAGATAATAAAGAGCGCGACTGACAAGTCAATGCGCTTCGAGGGTGGCCAGCTGAGCGACGTAGACGCCCAGCTGATGAAGCTGATCGACGGCCTCAAGACGTCGATCAAGGTGGTCGGAGTTGGCGGAGCCGGCTGCAACACGATAACCCGGCTGTCCGAGATGGGCGTCGAGGGCGCGGAGACCGTAACCATGAACACCGATGCCCAAGACCTGTTATATTCGGTGGCCGACAAGAAGGTGCTTCTCGGCGCAGAGCTGACGGGCGGCCTTGGAGCAGGCTCGGACCCCTCCGTGGGCGAGAACGCCGCGAAGGAAAGCCTTGACGAAGTGTCAGGCGCCCTTTCCGGAAGCGACCTTACTTTCGTCACATGCGGACTCGGCGGCGGGACGGGCTCAGGCGCAGCGCCTGTAGTCGCTGAAGTGGCAAAAGACACGGGCTCAGTCACTGTAGCCATAGTCACACTGCCGTTCACGGTAGAGGGCAAGGTCAGGTGGCAGAACGCCACCGAGAGCCTGAACAAGCTTCGGAAGAAGGTGGACACCGTCATAGTAATACCGAACGACAAGCTGCTGGCGCTCGTCCCGGACCTGCCGCTCAACGCGGCTTTCAAGGTCGCTGACGAGATGCTCTCCAACGCGCTCAAGGGCACGACGGAGATGGTCACAAAGCCGGGCCTTGTCAACAGGGACTTCGCGGACCTGAGGACCGTGCTGACGAACGGAGGCACTGCGGTCATCGGCATGGGCGAGAGCTCGGGCGAGTCGGTCTCAGGCAACCGGGCGATAGAGGCCGTCGAGGAGGCGCTGCAGTCGCCGCTGCTCGACGTGGACGTCTCGACAGCCGACAGGGCGCTGCTCAACGTGGTCGGCGGCCCGGACATGACCTTGCAAGAGGTCGAGGCCGCAGTCGAGTACCTCTCCAGCAAGATAAGCTCCGAGGCGAACATCCTCTGGGGCGCGCAGGTCGAGGAGGGCCTCAACAAGAACGCCGTGAAGGTCATGCTGGTAGTCAGCGGCGTCCGCGCTGCGGAGCTCCTGAACAGCAGGCACTACGCCGCGAAGCAGAGCGTCGACATGGACGTCGAGTACGTCTAAGCGTCATCGACACTTCGCCTAAGCGGCGTCGACTTCGCCTAAGCGTCATCGACACTTCGCCTAAGCGGCGTCGACTTCGCCTAAGCATGCCGCCCGGTGCGTATGCGCCGGGACGGCCGGGGCCGCAAGGCCCCAAGCCTTTCTTTTTTCAATTTTTTGGCATACTCCCGTCTTTTTAAAGCCCCCTGCAAATCGCAATCAGCAGGCTTAGTTATACCGAGTTCGTATGACGCGATGCGCCGGCTATTCGAAATCCGCAGCGGGTTTTCGGGCCCTTCCAAGGTCCCGCAAACAAGTTTTTATCCTTTGCACGGGTATTTAGCTTGCTAAATCTGGACTCTTACGGGTGGCAAAATGAGGAAGGTCATAAAGGCATCTGATAACAATAAGACGGCGTACCCAGGCGACAGGAACTTGAGCGCGATAGACGAGCAGCTGATAAAGCTTATCGACGGGCTCAAGACGTCGATCAAGGTAGTCGGCGTAGGCGGCGCCGGCTGCAACACGATAACCCGGCTGTCCGAGATGGGCGTCGAGGGCGCGGAGACCGTAACCATGAACACCGATGCCCAGGACCTTCTTTATTCGTCCGCTGACAAGAAGGTGCTTCTCGGCGCAGAGCTGACAGGCGGCCTTGGCGCGGGCTCCGACCCGTCCGTCGGCGAGAACTCGGCCAAGGAGAGCCTTGACGAGATATCCTCGGCGCTGCAGGGCAGCGACTTGACCTTCGTCACGTGCGGCCTAGGCGGCGGCACCGGTTCGGGCGCGGCCCCCATAGTCGCCGAAGTGGCTAAAGACTCCGGGTCAGTCACAGTCGCCGTAGTCACGCTTCCGTTCAATGTCGAGGGCAAAGTCAGGTGGCAGAACGCCGGCCAGTCGCTCGCGAAGCTGAAGAAGTGCGCGGACACTGTCATCGTCGTGCCGAACGACAAGCTCCTGGTAATCGCGCCGGACCTGCCGCTCAACGCGGCGTTCAAGGTATCCGACGAACTGCTTTCCGACGCCCTCAAGGGCATCACCGAGGTGGTGACAAAGCCCGGCCTTGTCAACAGGGATTTCGCCGACGTCAGGACCATACTCTCCAACGGCGGGACCGCGATGATAGGCGTGGGCAAGAGCGCAGCAGAGACGTTTGCGGAGAACAGGACTCTTGAGGCGCTTGAGTCCGCCCTGCAGTCGCCGCTCCTTGACGTTGATATATCATCCTCGGATCGCGCCCTCATAAACGTCATAGGCGGGCCGGACATGACACTCCACGAGGCCGAAGCCGCAGTGGAATACCTGTCAAGCAAGATAAGCCCGGACGCCAACGTGATATGGGGTGTCCAGGTCGAGGAGACCCTGAAGAACAACACGGTCCGTGTCATGCTCGTTGTGAGCGGGGCAAAGGAAGCCGACCTCTTCGCGGGCTCGCCGATCGCCGGGCCGAAGGGCAAGGTGGACATGGGCGTCGAGTTCATCTGAGGCCAACGCGGGCGTGCGGCTGCACGCCCTCGCGTCTCTTAACACCTCCACCCTTTCATTTTTATAGCCTTAACTTCTAATCTTCCGTTCTACTAGGTTAGGATTAACTAAGGCTGAAAGGCTTTGGCTATTTAACACCTTTAGTGTAAAACCGCTTGAGGGGAACGCCAAAATGAGCGCCACGACTGACACGATAAAGCACCTGCCGAGCGAGGCCGCTCGCATAATGAAGCTGTCGAAGAAGCCGACGCGCGCGGAGTATGACGACGTCACGCGTGTCACCGGCATAGGGGTTGTCATCCTCGGCGCGATAAGCCTTGTGATGCTGCTCGTGAGGGCTTTCCTCGAGGGGAAGTTCGCGTGATTGCGCGTGTTTTTGCGCCGGTGCAATAAAGATCTATTGATTATATAATCAAAACCGGCACACTAAAAACGCTCGCAATCAAACCATCACGCTAAAACCATCGCAATCAAAATCACTACAATGGAAGAAGAACAAAAAGCCGGCACGCACTTCTATCTCCTCAGGACGACAACGACCCAGGAGGACGCGGTAGTTGACATGCTGTACCAGAAGGCCCAGTCGGAGAAGGACTGCGGGGTGTATGGGATATTCCACCCGGGCGCGGTGAAGGGCTACGTTTTCATGGAGGCTCTCGACCTCGGCGATGCGATACAGCTCGTCCAGGGCGTGCCGCACACAAAGGGCTTTGTCAAGGGCGAAGTCGATTTCGAGAAAGAGGTGAAGCCGCTCTTACAACCGAAGTCAAGCGTCCTTGACGTCAAGAAGGGCGACATGGTCGAGCTCATAGCCGGCCCGTTCAAGGGCGAGAAGGCCAAGGTCATAAGGGTCGACCAATCTAAGGAAGAGGTCACCGTCGAGCTGATAGAGGCGACAGTCCCGATACCTGTCACGGCAAAGGGCATGCACATCAAGGTAGTCGACCGCGTCACGCAGGACAAGGCCGCGGAGAGCCAGAAGAAGGACCTTGAGGAGCGCAGGAGGGGCGGCCCGATAATAGGCGAGGGCCCGCTGCCGGCGCTGAGGACCGCGGACGACAGGGAAAAGGAGCGCGCTGAGCCGGAGGCAAAGAAAGAAAAGCCTAAGAAGGAGAAGCCGAAGAAGATAGTCATCGGCGCGGGGGCGGAGACGCCCGCGGGGGGAAATGCCGAGAAGCTCGCCGAAGAGCTCCCCGAAGAGGACTTCGACGAGGAAAAGGCGGCTGAAGAGGACGCGAAGTATTACGCCGACGAGGGCAAAGACCCTATCGATAAGGTGTAAGCCGCGCAAAAGGTTTTTCTATGCTTACCGTCTAAGTAGCGGGCTGTCATCGGGAAATTCAAACGGTGCGGCCCCTTTAGGGCGGGCAAATAAAACTCATTCAAGTTCAAAATGGCGCAAACTGTGAAGGTCCTTGTGGATGCCGGGAAGGCGACCGCAGGCCCCCCTCTAGGCCCGGCATTGGGCCCGACGGGCGTCAACGTCGGCGAGGTCATAGCCAAGATAAACGAGAAGACAAAGGCTTTCGCCGGGATGAAGGTGCCGGTCGAGGTCATAGTCGACGCGGCCACAAGGAAGTTCGAGATCAAGACGGGGTCCCCGCCCGTATCATCCTTAATAATGAAAGAGATCTCAGTCCAGAAGCTCGCCTCAAACCCGAAGTTCGAGAAAGTCGGCAACCTCGGCATCGAGCAGGTAATCAAAATAGCGCAATCCAAGTTAGACTCATTGAACTGCATGTCGATGAAGAGCGCGGCCAAGACGATAATCGGCACCTGTGTTTCCATAGGCGTGCTTGTCGAGGGCATGGAGCCGAGGGACGCGACGAAGGCTGTCAACGACGGCAAGTTCGACAAGGAGATAAAAGAGGTCAAGACCGAGGTTTCCGCTGACAAGAAGAAGCAGCTTGCAGAACAGCTTGCAGTCAAGGCCGCCGAGCTGAAGAAGAAGCTCGACGAGCTGAAGGCCGCAGACAAGGGCAAGGCTGCGGTTGAAGGCGAAGCCGTAGCAGCCGAGGGCGCTGCAGCAGAGGCGGCCCCGGCCGAGAAGGGCAAGGCCGCGGCACCCGCGAAGGGCGCGGCCCCGGCCGAGAAGGGCAAGGCATCGGCAGCCGCGGCAGGCGGCAAGGCCGCGGCACCCGCGAAGGGCGCGGCCCCGGCCTCAAAGGGCGGCGAGAAGAAGAAGTGAGCTATTCAAAGCTTTTATACCCTTACTCTCTAACATACCGCACTGTCCCCGGACAGACGCTTACTGCCTTTGCGCAGTAGTTCGACCAGAATGAACGACCAAGACGTTCTGAAGGCACTTACAGAGGCGCGCAAGGCGCCTAAAAGAAAATTCGCGCAGTCGATAGACGTAGTCGTGAACCTGCAGAACATCGATTTCAAAAACCCGTCCAACAGGATTGACCTGAAAGTCACTCTCCCTGCCGGCAGGGGCAAGATCCTTAAGGTGGGCGCTTTTGGCGATACGGATTTCCTGAGCAAGGCCAAGAGCGCGGATTTGAAGATATTGGACAAGGAGGTCCGCAAGAGCCCGAAGGAGATCAGGAAAATCGCCGAGCAGATGGATTATTTCGTCTCGCAGACAACGCTTATGGTCGAGATAGGCAAGACGTGGGGAAAGTTCCTCAGCACCCGCGGAAAGATGCCGATGCCGCTCCCCCCGGGCGCCGACCCGACACCGATGATAACGCGCCTCAAGAACACGGTGAGCCTGAAGAGCCGCGGCAACACGCCGCAGACCCTGTCGTGCTCGGTCGGCATGGAGACCATGAAGGACGAGGACCTCGTGAAGAACGCGATGGCGGTCTACAACGCGCTCTTGGAGAAGCTCCCGGCAAAAGAGAACAACATAAAATCATTCATGATAAAGACGACAATGGGTCCGTCGATAAAGCTAATATAATAAATATCCTGCTACAATGCCTGCCAAGTGGAAGATCAAGGAAGTCGAAGAGCTGGCGAAGAAGATAAAGGACAGCCCAGTCATAGCAGTCGCCAACCTGGCAGGCCTTCCTTCAAAGCAGCTGGCCGAGATCCGAAAGAAGCTGCACGGGCAGGTCCAGATCAAGGTGGTGAAGAACAGGCTTGCGCACCTCGCGTTCGAGAAGGCGAAGAAGCCCGGCCTCCCGGAGCTTGAGTCTACGATGCAGGGCTCCACCGCGCTGATCTTCTCAAAGGACAACCCGTTCAAGCTGTACCAAACGTTCGCCGCAAGCAGGGTGAAGGGGCCTGCAAAGCCGCATGGCACAGCCCCCGCTGACATAGTGGTCCCGGCGGGCGATACCCCGTTCAAACCGGGCCCCATAATCGGTGAGCTTCAGGAAGTCGGCATAAAGGCCAAGATACAGGGCCCTATCATAGTCGTGATGCAGGACTCGCCGGTGATAAAGGCGGGCGAGAAGTTCTCGCCGAAGCTGGCCAACGTACTGACACAGCTCTCGATCATGCCGATGGAGCTGGGCGTAGACATAAGGGCCGCGCTGGAAAACGGCATGGTCTACGGCTCTGACGTCCTGAACATCAGCAAGGAGCAGGTGCTGGCAGACATGGTCGCAGGCTACAGGGCCGCGGTCAACCTCGCGGTCGAGGCGGGCATCTACAACAAGGAGAGCGTGCCGCTGATGATAACGAAGGCCGCGCGCCACGCAAGAAGCCTGGCAATAGACGCCGAGATATACACCAAGGACACGATCGACTACTTCCTCTCAAAGGCCGACAGGCAGGCGAAGGGGCTGGCCGGGGAGGCCAAGTACGACGCATCAGCCGCGCCGGCCGAAGGCGCGTGATGGTATAAGGGCGTAGGTCGTTCACTCTAACAAAGCTGAAATCATTCAGTCTAAAAACCAAAATGGAATATGTATACGGAGCGCTGTTGCTTCACTCTGCGGGCCAGAAGGTGGACGAGGCGTCCATGAATAAAGTCATGGATGCTTCCGGTGCCAAGGTCGACCAGGCCAAGATAAAGGCTCTGGTGGCGTCCCTTGAGGGCGTCAACATCGACGAGGCTATAACCAAGGCAGCCGCGGTGGCCGTAGCCGCCCCAGCAGCCGCTGCACCAGCAGCAGCCGCAGGCGCTAAGGCAGCCGACAAGCCGTCCGAGCAGGACAAGGCTAAGGCGGAGGAAGAGGCAGCCGAGGGCTTAGGCGCATTGTTTGGATAAACGGGAGACCCTTTTTCCCTCTCCCAATCGATTCTAATTAGGATAGCCCCGGCCTTTTTATTCACCCTATCAACGAGATTTGCAGCATTTCTTTTTTATTCATGTTATAACTAATTATAACATGGAGAGCTTTACCGCGACTACGAGAAAAGTCGGAAACTCGGTGGGTGTCTTAATACCGAAAGACGTTTTGGAAAATCAAAGAATACCCGCAGGCATGCGGGTAAGGATAACCATAGCGCCCAAAGTCGAAGAAAACCTATTCGGCTGTTTTAAGGATATACCGATTGATGACTTAGACGATTTTGTCGCTGAGAACAAAGATGCTTGGGGCGATTGAATACTTTCTGGATAGCTACGCATTAATCGCGATACTTTCCGGGTCGGAACATTATAAGGAGATCGATCTCAATAACGGGATCACTACTCTTTCTAACCTAATGGAAGTGCAATACTACTACCATAGGAAAGGGGTAAACGATGAAAGGATCAAAGACAAACTCGACTACATGCTGCCGATGTGCATCAGCTATTCGCCGATAGACTGCTTCGATTCGGTCAAGTTCCGGTTTGAAAAGAAGGACAAGAAGCTGTCTTACGTCGATTCCCTCGGTTATACGCTGGCCCGGAAGAGGGGGGTAGAATTCGTGACCGGCGACGCCCAATTCAGCGGGATGGAAGGGGTAAGATTCCTGAGGGCTTAACCTATTTTTATAGCCGCCGGCATTAAGCTAACCGATGAAAAAGCAGTCTAAAGCGGCTTTACAGCCCCGGGAGGACCCGTTTAAGAACAGGGAGTTCATGGTCCAGGCCGAGAAGGCCCAGCCGCTGATGGTCCTTGAGTACCTGAACAGCTGGGGCAACGAGTTCCTCTTCATCTTTCTACTAATCGCGTGCGGGTTCCTCCTGCTTCTCGTAAACCAGCTTTCGGCGATCACGCCGTCGCCGGAGACAGTCACGACCATACTCGGCACCGAGGTGCCCGCCTTCTGGGCGACGCAGTTCCCTATCTTCGTGCTGATAATAGCCGCCATAGGCCTGGCGATCTATTACAATATGCGCAGGAGGTACATCGAGAACATGATGTACTTCTTCTACGAGAAGGCCGCGCAGCACGAGATCAAGTCCGATAAGAAGAAGTGACGGCTTCGCTTAAGATCGCCTAGCATCCGTTAGGAGCAATACCCGGCTAAGGCCGCTGCACAGGTTATCCGTGATTTGGATAGTGCCAAAGACAAAAGACCAAAGACACGAGGTTCGGCAAAGCCGAACCTGTGCGCGAGGAACCTTCGGTTCTTGCGCATAGGACCCAAGACCCAAAAATGCCGCGACCTGAAAGGGACCGGAGACGGGAAGAGACTTTTCCCAGCGAGCCGGCGCCGTTCAAGCAGCGGCTGTACGGCCAGCTGACCACCCCCGAGGCCGTGGAAGCCGAGGCCCGCGCGGCGGCGTCCAAAAAGAAGAAGGGCAAGTTCCTCGGGCACGAGAACTTCTATTTCTGGCTTTACGACTTCACAGCGAAGCACTTCGCGAAAAAGGCGCGGAAGAAATACGAGCTCCCCGAGGCGATTGAGCCGGATGTGCCCGAGACGCTCGGCGACCTCGCCGCAGGGCGGAGGAAAAAGCCCAAGAAGAAAGCCAAGAAGAAGGAGAAAAAGACTATCTCCAAGGCCTACCACGAGGCATTTGATTTCCTCGGGTGGAAGCTGGACCCGGACATCGTCATGGCGATGCCCAGGGCGGCGGGCATACTGACGATAATATTTGCAGTGGTCATAGCCGGCGCCATTTACATGGTCATGTCCCAGCCGCCCACATACCCATACGAGTGCGGCGACGGCTACTGCGATGATAGCCCTGAAGGGGTGGAAGAGACTCCGACATCCTGCCCGAAAGACTGCGACACCAATCTCGGCGCTGTGAAATACGGTTACCCTTTGGCCACCACGAGCCCACTGCTGCTCCTGTTCATAATGTTCATCCCGATCTTCTTGACCCTTGCAATGGTCACATACGTCCAGAAGTACCCGGTCAGCGCAGCCAACGGCGAGAAGATGCGGGCGCTGACGTACGTGCCGGAGATGCTCAACTACCTTGTCATGCAGATGAGGCTGCAGCCGAACCTTGAAAGGGCGGTCGACTTCGCGGCCGAGCACGGGGAAGGGCGCATCGCGGAAGAGTTCCGCGAGCTCCTTTGGAAGAACCGCATCGGGATATACAAGAGCATAGAGGAGGGCCTTGACGATATGGCCTACCGGTGGGAGCCGTACAGCGAGGAGTTCAAGCACGCGATAACGATGGTGCGCGCGTCGGTCCTCGTCCCGAGCGACGTTGAGCGCGGGATACTTTACGACAAGGCCATCCAGGACGTCCTTGACTCGACCAAGGAGAAGATGGAGCTGTACGCCCACTCGATGAAGCAGCCGTCCATGTACCTGTTTTACATAGCGGTCCTCCTTCCGCTGATGATCATCATAATGCTGCCGGTCGCCGCGGCGTTCGCCAACCTGCCGGTGGCGTCGACGCCGATCCTGGTAATGCTCTACATAGTGGTGCTCCCGCTGATAACTTTCTTCTACGCCAAGAACGTGCTCTCCAAGAGGCCGGGAGGCTACGTGCCGCCGGAAGTGGCTGACGACAACCCGGAACTGCCGAAGAAAGGCATCCTAAGGATACACGGGATGAAGCTGCCTGTAAAGGCAGTCACCGTGATGCTGTGCATATCGATACTCGCGGTCGGGTTCTTCCTCGAGTCCGCAATAAAGATACCCGAGCAGGAGCTCAAGGACCTGGAGGCCATAAGGCAAAAGACGCTCTCCCAGCCGACGATAATACAATACGTCATCCCCCTCGCAGTCGCGATACCCGTGGGGTTCTACCTCATCGGCAAGAGCTACAACAAGCGGCAGGTCCAGGACAAGATATTCAAGATGGAGCTGGACTTCAAGGACGCGATGTACCTCCTCGCGAGCCGGCTCGGCGAGAAGAACCCGCTGGAAGACTCCATATCCTATGTCAAGAAATTCATGCCGGAAAGCAAAGTCGCTACCGAGCTTCTCGAGAACGTCGAGAGGAACATCATGGTCATGGGGCTTACGCTGAAGAGCGCGATATTCGACCCGACCTACGGGGCGATGAAGTACGTGCCGTCGAGGCTGATGGCAAGCTCCTTCAAGATAATGACGGACTCTATAGAGCTCGGCCCGGAGGTCGCCTCGACGTCATTGATATCGGTCTCCGACCAGATACGGAACATACAGAAGATAAACGAGCTGATGAGGAAGCTCCTCGACGACGTGACGGGCATGATGGAGTCTATGGCGAAATTCATAGCCCCGGTGGTTTTGGGCATAGTCGCGTCCCTGCAGCAGGTGATAATAGCGGTCATCGCGCCCCTCACGGGCGGCGAGGCGACGTCCGACGTGGGCAGCAAGACGGGCACCATGGCGGTCGAGGGGGCCAAGAGCAGCCTCGGCGGGATATCCACCGGCGCGATGGAGAACATGGCTACCCCATTTGAGTTCCAGCTGATAATCGCCTGTTATATCCTGATACTGGTTTCGATACTTGCATACTTCGCCGGGAAGGTGAAATACGGGGACAACAGGACGGCCATAATGATGACGATGGGCAAGACCCTGCCCGTGTCGACGATAGTCTTCCTTGCGGCACTCTACATGGGCGGCGGGCTCGTCGGAGGCCTTGCCGGGTGACGGAAAGACCGGCTTATGGCCCCCTTTGATGTTTTTATAAGCGGGCGTGATAATACTCTACCCAAACAACCCCTAATAGCAAATAAGGGCAAGATTAAACACCCGCAAAAGTAAAACCTAAGATTAAACAACAGGAGCCAAAATGAATACATTCAGCAACAAAAAGGGCCAGGGCAGCGACACGTTCAAGCTCTTGATAGCCGCGGTCGTAGCCATGGTAATACTGGGCATAGTGACAGGCGTGTTCCAGAACATATGGAACATGGTCGGAGGGATAACGTGCGTATCTAGCCCCATCGACGAGATGATAACCAAGATACAGAAGGCGCAAGCGGGCATGGACACGTCGACAGGCGCAATGTGCATGTACGCCGGCGAGACATTCAAGGACACGGCGCTCATCAACAAGATGAACAACCTGGCCAGCGTCTCGTTCAACTGCAATATGGACTCTGCCGTCTGCAAGCCAGGCGGCCCGATAGACGTCTCCGGGGGCACCACTATAAAGGCCAACTCCGACACGAAGTTCAAGGCGCTCATATCCTGCACCAAGGCGTCTGGCGCCAGCGGCAACTACGCCTGCGAGATAACGGTGATAAACGTCTAAGCAGGATAAGATGCCGAGTCTCGGGAAGCTGGGCCAGGGCGAGTCCCTGATAAAGCTCTTGGTCGTCGCGATAATCGCGATAATCGCGATTGCGATAGCCAAGAGCTACTTCCGCGAGACGTCGAAGACCACGCAGAGGACCGTCGAGGACATATTCACCCCCGTTTCGTCGACCTCTGCGCGGATTTCTCCCTTCAGTGCCGGTGCGGCTCCCGGAGCCGGCATTTCAGTTTTATTGGGCCGGGCATTTGCCTGATTTCTTGGCCATGCCATTGCCTGATTTTACACTTATTGCGACCAGCTAAAATGGACTCCCGCGGTTATGCCGAAGGCCCGTTCCAGCTCTTCATAGGCATAGTGGTATTCGGCATGGCGCTCGTGATAGGCGCGTACCTGTTCAACATGGTGAACTGCTGGAAGTGCGACGAGATGCTCAAGATAGAGGCCACGGACTTGCGCGAGGCCATAACGAGCATAGGGAAGGGCGACATAAACAGCAGGTCCAACGTGATAATAGAGATCGAGAGCCTGGGCTCGTGCGCGAAGGGGATATTCATACGGAAGGTCTCGGCGGCGAGCGCGCAGAGCTGCAGGTCATTTTGCCCCAACCACCCGAACGACTGCTGGGTGATAATGACCGAGAGCGGCTGCAGCGGGGATTTTGACGTGAACTGCATCGACATCAGCGGCGACACCTATTTGGATATGACAGACCCCGACCTGTTCAGCTCGATAAAAGACCCCTCGAACCAGTGGAAGGACGGCTCGGTCGGCCTGCTCCGCACGATAAACGTCCAGATAGAGAAGACAGGCCCGGCGGAGATAACGATAGGCAAGCCCGGGTCGGGGCTGTGACCCGGCGATCAGGATAACCGGCGCCGCAAGGCGCATAAACAAAATGGACCGAAAAGGCATGTACGAGTTCATACTCACGAAGAGCGTCATGCTGATATTCATCCTGGGCCTTGTCGGGATATTCTACTCGCTCTACAACACCCTTAACATGGACAGCGCGGAGGACATAGCGGACTCCGAGGCCTCCCGCCTGGCCAAGCAGATAGACGACATAATAGGCTTTAAGGGCGTTGGCAACACCGCCACGGTGAACCTGAAGAGGTACCTGATGGTGGGCAAGGAGTCCGTCCCATATAGCCTAACGGTGCAACAGAACGGCCAGATGATCATACGGCTTGAGCGGTACCCCTACGACAACATAACCGGCATAAACCGGTTTGGCCTGGCCCTTACTAAGTCAACCAAGGTCCCGAGCAGCGATTCGATAACCTGCACCTGGTCGGACATTGAGAACGGGGCGTCGATCATAGTCACCAAAACCAACGAATATTCCTATTCCACCAAGGACGAGAAGTTTTATTACACCGTCACCGTTAAATTAGACGCATCGGAGTCCTGCCACGAGCAGATGGTGTTCGAGCAGACCTTCGAGGAGAATTGAGAATGTCGGCAAAGACCAATTCGAGCGGGTCGCTCAGGCTTGGCAGGAAGGGCCAGGGCGACTTTTTGAGCGGCGACATCCCCTCCATAATACTTATAGTGGTCAGCATAGGCTTCTTCATATCCTCCGTCTACCTTGCCAACCAGCAGTTCAGCGCGGGCAAGACGAGGATAGACATGGAGGCCGCCCTTGTCGATGCCGCGTCATCGTTCCTAAAGGAGAATGCCAAGATAAAACCCGGGGACCTTAGCAGGGACTCCGAGTTCTGGACCCTGCGCATGGAGAAGCTCGTGAGCAGCTACCAGGTCGAGGTTTATGCTGAGCTGACGGCGCTGGACGAGTCGTCGCCGGTCTGCACCCGCCCCCGCGAGGAAGGGTGCAGTTCGGGCAAGCCGCCGCCGGCCGGGGCGGAAAGCTTGTCGAAGCGCTTCCCGATAGCGCTGAAGGTAGGCGCGACGGACCTTGAGGTCTACCCGGCGCTCATGAGAGTAACCGTGTACAAGCCCAGCTGACGGGCGCGTGCAAGAGGCATACGCGGATTAAGAGGCATATAAATGGCAAGAGGCATACAAGAGGCGGCCAAAGGGCCGGGGGCGGGCCGCATGGGCTCGAAGGGCCAGGCCGAGATAATGGACGGCCTGATACTGATGCTCATAGCCGCGACCTGCGCGGTGGTATTGCTGAGCATATCCGCAAACTACGGCTCGACGCCCATAGGAATCTACGAGGACACCTATGCCGACAAGCTCGCGCAGAACACGCTCCTTTCGCTCTATCACATAACCTACCTGAAGGACTCGTCGTCGCAGGACTACCGGAAGTCTATAATGGTCGCAGTCTCGCGCGAGCTCTCGGACGGGAACACCAACCTGCGCGAGTCCGCCGACCCGGCGGTGCAGTACCTGAAGGAAATACTTGCCGCGTATCACGAGAACCTGGGCTGGCACTTCAGCTTCGCCCTGCTGGAGGGCTCAAAAAAGCTCGGCGAGTCGATAATCTCATCAGACACGGACATAGTCAGCGAGGAGACGTTCGCCGCGAAAGTCGGCAGCCCGAGGTGCGCGTCATCCGCCCTCACGTACCCAAACAAGGCCGGATGCACTGTAGGCGGCGAGGCGGGCAACATGTGCTACGCGATGTTCAACATCTGCACCTGGCAGCCGTAGATAAGGGTTTCTAGGCTGTCTTGCATAAGGGGTGCTTGGCAGGTCTTGCATAAGGGATTCTAAGGAAGTCTTCGGTCCTGTATTAGAAAGCCTTCGGCCCTGTGTTAGATATGCTTGGCAAGCGCCCGCTATGCGCCCTACTGCCGCCTCTTCATCGCGAACTCCTCGCTGCAGTGCGGGCATTTGTATTTGACAAAGCCCTCAGACCCCTCCACCGCCGACGCGCAGTTCGAGCACAGCGGCTTGCCGCAGTTCGAGCAGTAGACTATCGACGTGCCCTTCTTGCCGCAGTTCGGGCAGCCCTTCTTCGTCTCGCCGACGTCCACGAACATCCCGTCGAACTGCGTTGACTCCAGACCCTGGCTCAGGTCCTCAAGGTTGCCGAGGCCCCCCAAGCCCTCGCCGAGCCCGCCGAGGTCTCCCAAGCCCATCCCGGCCTCGTCAAACGACATGTCCTTTTCGAACAGCTCTATGCCCCCGCCGGCCGGCGCAGCAGCGGCAGGGAACATGCCCCCGGCCGCGGCAGGTTTGGCATCTTCAGCCTCCTTTGCCGGCTCTTCCTCGTACCACTTTGCACCCGTCTTGCCCTTTTCCTCCCTCTTAGGCTCGACTAGCTGCTGCCTTACGTCGCCTATCATCGCGCTGAGCAGGTCCTCGCCCTCGCCCCTTGGCCTGCCGTGCTTGCGCCCTTCGGCCGCGAAGGCGGCCTCTCGCGAGATGCCGGATTCTGGCAGTTTTGTTTCTTCCCTGCCGCCGTGCTTCCTGCCGGGTTTCCCGGCTTCAGCCCCTTCCCTCATGGACTTCAGCGCCTCTGTTATCTCCATGACGTCCTCTCCGACGTACGGGCCTTCTTCGGCCACTTGTTGGCTCTCCCCCAGCCTTTCTTTCAACTGGTCCAGCAGCTCTTGGGTCCTGTCAGCCTTGCTTGCGGTCGTTTGCTTCAGTTTCCTCTCGAGTTCGCCCATCAGCTCATCGCTCTCTGCGGCTTTTGGAGCCTTGGCCGCCGCTCCGGCAGCCGCGCGCCCTTTTGCCGCCTCCGCCCGGCCCGCGACGACCATATCACGCAGCTTTGACGTTATCTCCGCCTCGCGCAGCCTTCTCGCTTCGGCATCCTTAGCAGTCTCAGCGGTTTCCCCCCCGCCCGGAACATTGGCCTCTTCGGCTCCCCCGGCTTCCGCCCCGCGCTTGAATATCCCGGTGAACCTGCCCGTTAGCGGCTTCTTCCCGGCCGGTTTTTCGGCGACAGGTGCGCCTTCCCTACCCCCCGGGAGTATCCTTCCAAATAAACCTCCAAGCCCTTTTCTCTCCACCACCTCTTCCTCGCCTGGCGCAGCCTCTCCCGCCCCTTTCGCTGCTTCGGCCGCCCGAACCCTCTGTTCTATCCCTGCGGCCCCGGCTCTTGCGGCTTTCGTTTTCTCGGCTTCAAAAGCCTGGATCTCGTTGGCTCTCCTGGCGGCCTCGAGTGCGCCGGCTTTTGCGGCTTCTGCCGCCTCAGTTTTTGCAGCCTCCGCATCTTTCACCTTCTCAAAGGAGATGGCCTTGCCAAGCTCAAACAGGGTTTCCCTCCGTTCCTCCTTAAGCCTTACTGCGGGGAGTGTTTTTGTGGGCAGCTCTATCTGCTCCCTTGCGATGAACTTTTGCATCTCCTCGCCGCCCATTCCGCGCTCCTTGGCGACGGACATCCGTATCTTCTGGAGGAGCGGCTTCACGTCGGTGTCCTCCTTAAGCATGCCTTCGAGCTCCGTCGTTATCCTGTGTATGTCCCGCTCCCTGGTGTCCTGCTTGGCCTTTGCAATCTCCTTGTCTATGCTGTACCTGATGACCTGTTTGGGTATGCCGACGACTGTCATGTTCCTGCGCCGCAGGACGAAGAAATCGACTATCGAGGCGTTGATGACAAAGACCCCCAGGAAGAGCACCATCATGAAGACGGCGTTCCCCTCGGAGTCGAACCACACCGGCGTCGCACCGAAGGGCGAATACATGGGCACCACGGCCTCGCTGACGGCTATCGCCGCCGCCGGGACATATGCCGCCAGGCCGAAGACTATCGCGATGGTCCATCTCCTCGACTTTATGAACGTCTTGACGTCGGGGTAGATATAGTTCAGGCCGAACTTGGCGAGCACCGGGCTGACGGACAGTACAGCCAGGTACATCAGGTAGGCTGCGGTCATATAGTTTATATTCCATGTGGCTCAATAAAAAGGGAGAATAGGCCCGCTGGGCGGCCCTTTAAAAGGTCCTTGCGGGCGCCTGCAAGATGGAAATAAAGATAAGCGTCCCGGTGAACCCGACAGAGGACAAGGCGAAGGTGTTAAGGGCGGTTGAGAACGTCTTTCCGAGCCTGGATTTTGAGGTTGTTGGAGGGGCCCTCGTGGGCAAAGGGTCGGAAGAGAGCGACCTTGAGGTGCTGAAAGAGCACCTGAAGCAGCAGCACATACGCGCCACCGCCATGGCTTTCCTTAGGGGCAAGTCAAAGCCCGGGAAGCTGGAATTCGAGATAAACAAGCAGGCGGCGTTCGTCGGAAAGCTTAATTTCGTCGACTTCCCGGTGGCTCTCGGGACGATAACAATCCAGATAAAGGACAAGGATGTCGAAAAGCTGGTAGAGTGGCTTTGCGGGTGACAAGAACTACCGGGTTATACTTCTACCTGCAATCTAGCACAATCTCTTGGCCAGCTCCGCGATCTTCACCCTTTCCTGCTTCATGGTGTCGCGGTCCCTGACAGTCACCGTGTCGTCCTTCAGGGTGTCGTAGTCTATAGTGATGCAGAAGGGGATACCTACTTCATCAGCCCTCGCGTACCTTCGACCGATGCTCCCGGATTCGTCCCACTGGACAAAGAGGCCTGCGTCCTTGAGGACGTTGAAGACTTCTCTTGCCTTCGTGTCGACCCCGTCCTTGCCCACTAATGGGAACACCGCGGCGCGGTACGGGGCGACTTCCTTTGGGAACCTGAAGTACTCTCGCGGCTTATCGCCAGTCTCCTCGACAAAGCAGCTCTCAAGGGTGCAATAGAACGGGCGGTCTATGCCGAACGCGACTTCAACCACATGCGGTATGAACTTTCTCCCGTCCTTGTTGACCTCCATGCCGACCTTGCTCAGGTCCTGGTGGGCCTTCAGGTCGTAATCGGTCCGGTCGGATATACCTATCATCTCCACGCGCCCATAGTCCTTGCTCTTGTACTCTATGTCCCACGTGTCGCTCGAGTAGAACGCCTTCTCGTCGCTCTTGTGCTGGCGCATCTGCAGGCGTTTTTCATCTATGCCCAGCTTGACAAACAGCCCCCAGGCCCTCGCGAGCGCGTAGGCGAGCATCGGTATCTTGATTATCCCCTTTTCGACGGCGTGGCCGATTGTCATCTCCTGGGCTTCCTTGCCGGCGTTTTGGAGTTCTTCGGACCAGATCCTGACCTTCGTATCCCTGACCTCGCCGAGCCGCCCGTTGTCCTTGTTCTGCGGGTCCATGAAGAACTGGATTTCCGCTTGCGTGAATTCCCTTAGGCGGAGCATCCCCTGTCGTGGGGAGATCTCGTTCCTGTAAGAGTGGCCGATTTGCATGACGCCGAGCGGCAGTTTCTCCCTCCCCGCGTTGTAGAGCCGGCGGAAGAGAAGGTAAGTCGTCTGGGCAGTCTCGGGCCTAAGGTAAGCCGTCACCTTCATCTTCCCCGGGCCGATGAAAGTCTTGAACATGAGGTTGTAGTCGTAAGGCTCTCCCAAATGCCCCTTGCATTTCGGGCACTTTATGGCGTGCTTGGCGAGCTGTTCCTTTAATTGGGCGATGCCCATGCCGTCTGTCTGCAGGTCCTTCACGTGCTCCTGGACCAGGTGGTCGGCGCGGTACGGCTCGCCGCATTTTTCACATTCGACTAGGATGTCTGAGAACGACTTGACGTGGCCGGAAGCGACCCACGGCTCCTCGGGTGTGACCGTCGGGCAGCTGACTTCCAGGCACCCGTCCTCGATGACGTATTGTTTTCTCACTAATTCCTCGATGTTGTGCTTAAGGAGAGAGCCCATCGGCCCGTAATCGTAGAACCCCTTGGCCCCACCGTATATCTCGAACGACGGCCAGACAAAGCCCCGCCTAAGCGAGATGTCCATGACCTTCTCCTTGGTCTCGGCCTTGCCCGCGTCAGCCTTCTTGGCGGTTTCCTTATCTGCCATCGCCTATTTTGAAACCCCAAGCGTAAAAATAGTTTTCGGGCTATTTCTTGGGCTTCCTGCGGGTTTTTTCGATGTAATAGGCGAAGAGGATGATGATGGCCCCCAGCAGGACGAGGTAAGCTGTGTTGGGCCACCAGAGATAGAACCAGTGCATCGAAATCAGGTATATCAAGCCACCCAGGAGCACGACCGTCACGGTTTCCCAGCATATGATGCGGTCGCGAAGCAGCATGGCGAGGGCTACAATGAAGGCGCCTAGTGCAAGGAATATGCCAATAAACATAACCCATATGAGTATGGATAACTTCGACGTTACTGCGTCACCGCAGCGCTGGAATTCCGCTTGCAGCCCGGATAAGTCGCACCCCTCCAGAGTCCCTTGCTCAGTGTAACATCTCTCCCTGGCGTTGTGGAATGCGGTGCCCTCCACCTCGCAATATCTGGTGGGTACAGACAAAAGGACGTAAGCGATCATCGCCAGGCCTGCAAGGCCCAGCACCGCAAGGATCTTGTATTTCTTGGCGAGCATAAGATATTTAGTGGGGGCGTCTTAAAAACGTTCCCGCCCTATCCAATGTGTTATAAAATAAGCTCTCCGGTCTCCACGACCCTCACTCGCTTCTGCGCGCGCAGGTGCTTGTCATTGAATCGGACTACTGTGTGCATTCCCTTTTGATCCTTTCCCAGGCTTTTTTGTCTATGATGTCTGCAAGCTCCTGGGCATCTTTCTCAGTTAACTTACTCTTCTTAGCTATGTTGTCCATAAGTTTCACTCCATATCCTTCTCGACTATGAAGTTTGGCGGTATCAGCTTGTTCGGCCCTATCTTCTTCCCGGGCATTATTGAAACATTAATACCGGTTTTAACATTATCCCCGACGACGCAGCCGAATTTTCTTCTCCCGCTGCTCTCCCGCTCCCCGCGGATGTTCAGCTTGACTTCGGCATCGTCGAACCTTAAATTCGCCACGTTCGTCCCCGCCCCGAAGTTGCAGCCCTCGCCTATTATCGAGTCGCCGACGTAAGAGAGGTGCGGCACGTTCGTCCTGTCGAAGATTATCGAGTTCTTTATCTCCACAGCGTTCCCGATGTGGCATTTGTCTCCCACAGATGTGTGCGGCCGGATAAAACAATTCGGCCCTATTATGCAGTTCTTCCCGATATGCGCCGGGCCGTTGATGTAGGCGCCCGAACGTATTATCGTCCCCTCGCCGACATCGACATCGCCCTCTAAGACAGCGTTCTTGTGCACTTCGCCCTTGACGGACTTCTTCATCCTCTTAAGGTAGAACTCATTCGCATCGAGCATGTCCCAGGGCTTTCCCACGTCGAGCCAGAAGCCGTCATACACGCTTCCGTAGCACCCGGCCATCCGGAGGGTGTCGGTTATTTCATATTCCCCTCTCGGGGACTTCTTGGTCTTCCTGATATAATTGAATATCTCGGGCGTGAACGCATATACGCCCGCGTTGATGTAGTTGCTCTTCGGCTTCTCGGGCTTTTCTATTATGCCCATGACCTTCCCATCCTTGTCAAGCTCTATCACACCGAAGTGCTGCGGTTCGCTCGACTGGGTGACTGTGAGCACGTTGGACTTATGCTTCTCATACGTCTTTATCACGCCCGCGAAAACAGACTCCTCGACGACTAAGTCCCCGTTCATGCAGATGAACGGCCCGTTTATCACGCCATCTGCGCACCCGACAGCTTGTGCTGTTCCTTCCCTCTTCTCCTGGCGGATGAATTTGACTTTCCCGTCAAGGGCAGCCCTCATCTTCTCCTCGTTGCTCCCGACGAGGACGTAGATGTCTGTGATGCCACTCTTCTTCAGGGCGTCTATGGTCCAATCTATCATCGGCCTGCCCGCGACGGGGAGAAGAGGCTTTGGCCTCGTAAGCGTAAGCGGATGCATGCGGGTCCCTTCGCCCGCGGCCAGAATCAGCGCAGTCTTCATGTTGTGATAATAGACTAAAGTAATTAGAAAAAGGGTGTAGAAAAGGGGGTTCCCCGCGGTTCGGCTACCTCAAATATGCCCAGCATTGCCGGGGGTGGGTCAGGATTAACTTAAAACTGGGGCACGAAGTTGGGCAAAGCCCAACTTGTGCGCAGGTTCGTGGAACACGAACCTCGCGAGGGGGCGAAGCCCCCTCCGCGGTTTAGGTTCAGCTCCAAAGCCCCTTCATCACCTGCACGGCCCTCTGGCGGGTCGCCGGGAATGCGGCTATCTTGCCCCTCAGCTGGACTGTGTCATGCCCGTCGAGCTTGACCTCGCCGTTATAAGCGGACTGCTTGTCAAATCTTATCCAGAAGGCGAGGGCCTCGTTGATGTGCTGCTTTAAGTCGATGGATTTCATCTCCTGCTTTGGCAGGGACTCGACAAGCGACTTCACTATACAGTTTATCTCGCCCTGCTTTGAGAACTCGAGAGTAAGGGATATGATCTCGTTTCCGAAGGATCCTTCCATCCTTTCGCTCTCGAATGCGGAGTCGGGGACTTCGAAGGGCACCAAATTCGCCATCGCCTGCTTGACCTTCTTGACGTCTTCGGTCGCGTGGCAGAACGCCTCCAGGGCTATGCGGTGAAAGAGCATCGACGGCTCGTTTGCAAGCTTGGCTATCGAGCTTCCGGCGGGCTTAGCCTTTGTTTTCATATTTGGTTTATGGCGCACGTTTTAAAAGCATGTTGCGCGGGTTAAACCTCGCGGCCGGGCATTAGAGGTGCTCCATCTCTTCGGGCTCGAGCTTGAAGGCTTCCACCATCCTCAACCCGGCATCCCGGTTCTTTTCTATCACCCTGTGCAGGAGCGGCAGGTAGTCCGTTATTATCCGCTTCTTGGACTCGTGGACGACCGGGGAGATCTTGGCCGCGAGGGCGGCCTCCGCCGCGCGCTTGCCCCTCGTGCTGCCCATCTTCCATATGAGCGAGGGGAACTTGTACTTCGGGAAGCCGTAGTTCGGTTTCTCCCTCGAGAACGCGACGCCGACAGTCATCAGGTCGTTGACGTACCTCAAAAAGCCCCAGTACTGGCGGTTTGTCACTCTCCCGAGGAAGATATCGGCCCTCGAGAGCTGGTTGAACGCTTTTGCCCTCTCGGACTTAGACTCGTATTCTATGGGCACGTTCTCGTCAAGCCACGCGATAAAGTTCCTCGGCTCTTCGTCCAGGTCCCATATTATCTTCCTGCACGTCCCGTAGTCCTGGCAGCGGAAGATGCGTTGCATCGCCTTATACACGTCTATCGGCCGGTCGCGCTGCTCCAAAAAGATGCTGTCAGCGCTGATGACGTCCTCGCCCTGCGAGACCGCCTGCAGGTCGTTTATAGCCGACCGCATGTCCCCGCTGCAGTTGTCGGCTATTTTCTGCAGCGCGCTGATGTTGTCGATTTTTACATGTTCCTTTTCGAGTATCCGCGCAAGCGCCTTCACGACCGAGCCGGGCGATATCCCCTTCAGCTCGACCTTCTCGCAATGGATTTTGATGCCTGAGAGCTTCTTGTTCTCTAGGTCGTTGCAGGTGAGGATTATCGGCGTTTCGGTCTCTTTTATCACTTTCGCGAGAGCGGCTGACGCGCCCCGGTCGGCGACGCCCGAAAGGCCCTCTATCTCTTCCACTAGGAGCAGCCTCCTTTTGCCGGTAAGGCTCCGTGTCTGGGAGCCGAGCCCCGCTATCTGCTCGACAAGGTCCTGGTTCCTCTTGTCCGAGGCGTTCATCTCCAGGACCTCCCAGCCAAGCTCGTCGGCCAGTGTGCATGCGAGAGAGGTTTTCCCGGTGCCTACCTTCCCGTAGATTATCAGCGCCTTCTTCGCGGGCTTGCCATTAGCCCAGGTCGCGGCCCATTTCCTGACCGCGGCGACAGACGCCTCGTTGCCGACTATCTCATCCACCTTCGCCGGCCTGTATTTTTCGGCCCAGGGGAGATCCCTTTTGGGCGCGTCCTTCTTTTGCGCGCCGCTGGCGTGGCAGTCTGCAGCCGGCTTGCCGGCGGTCTCCTGTATCCAGCTTGTCAGGTCCATATCCCCCTTATAACACTAATCCGACCTAAACCTAATACCACCCGTAAGCCTTATGGCTTAGCCATGAGCCCCATGAACTCCGGCCCCCTCTTCAGGCCGTAGCCGCCCTTCTTCGCGCTCTCCTCATCATATCTTGTCACGCCATCCTTCTCCACGCCTGCGCCCGATATGATAAACGGTATTGGGTCTTCGGTATGGGTCCTCACCCTGACCGGCGTTGCATGGTCGCAAAGGAACCCTATACGATAAGGTTCGCCCCTCTTGTCCATCTTTTCGACTATCCTGCCGACGACCCTCTTGTCTATGTTCTCTATGGCCTTGATCTTCTCATTCACAAGCCCCTCATGGCCTGCCTCGTCGGGCGCCTCTATGTGTATGAAGGCTATGTCGTCGATCTCTAAAGCGTCGACCGCCGCGTCGGCCTTGCCCTCGAAGTTGGTGTCGAAATACGCAGTCGCGCCCCGGACGTCGGCTATCCTCAATCCCGCTAGCGCGCCCAAACCCTTGATCAAATCCACGCCTGAGATGACCACCCCGGTCCAGCCGAATTTTTCCTTCAATGTCGGCATCTCCCTCCTCTTCTTCCCCGGCCCCCAGAACCATAACATGTTTGCAAGCGGCCGGCCCTCCTTCACCCGTTTCTTGTTGACACTGCTCTTCTCAAAGAGCTCCTGCGAGCGAAGCGTCCAGTCGTTGAGGCGCTCGGCCCACGCTTCGGCCTTCTCATCGCCTTCCGCCAGCAGGTCGACGATCTCTTCCCCCCCGTGGTCGTGCGGGGCGCTGAACCGAAACTCGTTTGGCTCAAGGGTAGTGTTCCTTAGGACCATTAGGTTCCTGTAGCTTATCCCGGTGTAGAACTCGACGCCCTTTTCCCCGAACTCCTTATTGGCGAGCGCGATGAGCTCCTTCGCCTCGTCGTTCCTTATCTGCCCGGCGCTGTAGTCCTTTATCCTGCCGTTTTCAACTGTTATGATGTTGGCCCTGAGGGCCAGATCGCCCGGCTTAAGGGGTATTCCCTGGCTTGCCGCCTCGATAGGCCCCCTGCCGCCCGGGTAATACAAATCGGGCTCGTAGCCGAGGATCGATAGATTCGCAACGTCACTGCCCGGGGGGTATCCCTTGGCAACTGTTTGCAGAAGGCCGCTTCTTCCCCTCTTCGCGAGAGCGTCTATGTTAGGCTTGTCGGCGGCCTGAAGGGGCGTCCTGTTGTCAAGCTCCTTTATGGGCCTGTCTCCCATCCCGTCCCCGACGATGATGATGTGTTTCATTATCCTGATTTCTTGTTATCTCCCGATGCTCCCTAATTTGCTGGCTAAAGCACCCGCTTGACTTCCGCCAGCGTAGGCTTTATCTTCACCGGCGGGTTGGCGAACTTTGATTTCACTCCCTCAAGCTTGCCCTGGTGGTAGTTGATGACGATGTCCGGGTCTTTTAGCACGTTCCCGGTGAGTATCCCGACGACCGATTCATCCTCTTTGATTATGCCCTCTTCCACGAGCTTCTTCACGCCGGCCACCGTCGCGCAAGATGCGGGCTCGGCACCTATCCCCGCGCCGTCTACAACGGCCTTGGCATCAAGTATCTCCTGCTCGTTCACCTGCTCGACGACCCCGTCGCACCACTTCATGACGGCTTCAAGCTTCCTCCAGCTCACCGGGTTGCCTATCTTGATTGCCGTTGCCAAGGTGTCCGGCTGCTTGACAGCCTCGAAGTTCTTGAACTTGGACTTGTAGTACCTGTAGAACGGGTTTGCGCCCTCGGCTTGGATGACCGCTATCCTCGGGATCTTGTCTATGAGGCCGAGCTCGTTAAGTTCCATCAGCGCCTTTCCGAGAGCGCTTGAATTCCCAAGGTTCCCCCCCGGGAGTACGAACCAGTCGGGGACGTTCCACCCCATCTGTTGTATCGCCTCTATCCCTATCGCCTTCTGGCCCTCTATCCTGAACGGGTTTATGGAGTTTAGGAGATACATCCCGAGTTCGGATGACGCGTGCTGGACAAGCTCCATCGCGTCGTCGAAGTTGCCCTCTATCTGGATGACCTTGGCGCCGTAGGCGACTGCTTGAGCTAATTTGCCAAACGCTATCTTCCCTTCGGGTATGAAGACGACAGCTTTCATCCCGGCCATGGCTGCGTAAGCCGCCATGCTGGCAGAAGTATTTCCAGTCGATGCGCAGGCGACCACTTTCGCTTTCAGCATCTTTGCCGCTGTGACACCACTCGTCATGCCCCGGTCCTTGAACGACCCGGTCGGGTTCTCCCCCTCGTGCTTTAGGCACAAGTTCTTGTGGTTGACATATTGCGAGACCTTGGACGAGCAGTATAAATTAGTGTTCCCCTCGGGGCGCGCGGCGACGTACTTGTCATCGACGTCGAGGATTAGTTCTTTATACCTCCAGACCCCGCTGCAATATGGCCACTTCAGGGTGCCCAGCCGCTTGTCGAATAGTTCTCTGGATACCTCTATGTTTTCCAGGTCGTGGTGAACTTCTAAGAGGCCCGCGCAGTCGCACCTGTACCTTATCTTCTCAAGCGGGTATTCTGCCCCGCACTCTATGCACTTCAGGATAGCCATAGCCTTACCGCTATTTTTCGGTTAGGGGCTAATAAAGTTCGGTTAGGCGGCAATACGAGGCTTTTATATCCCCTCCGGGAATACTCCTCATGAAGTTCACCGACAAGCAAAAGGTCCTGCTCTTCGTGCCCATGCTCGTGACGATAGCCTTCATGCCGCTACTAATAGCTGTAGGGTTGATAGTCCTCGTCGGCATCCTTGAGTACGTCCACGACGTCGGCGAGAAGAAGGGGAAAGTCAAATACGCGAGCGACAAGTACTTTTTGGTGATATTTGCGGCGATGTGCGCGCTTGCCGCGATAGTATCCTTAGCGTACTTCCTTCTGAGGCACTAAATGGGCCGCCGCCAGCCTTTTTATACCCTTATTATCTAATTTCCCCGCTCTAAGATTAACTTCTTAAGGTCTTAAGGGCGCTTTTGCTCCTGTGGTGTAGTACGGCCAATCATTCCAGCCTTTCGAGCTGGGGACCCGGGTTCGAATCCCGGCGGGAGCACTCCGTCCTTCTTTGGGTAGCTCGTGCTCCCGCCTGATGCCAAGGTAATATGCCTAGAGGTAGTGTCCACCTTGTCATCCCGGCGGGAGCAGTTCAGTCTTCTGTCTACAGTTCTCGGTCTGCAGAAGGCATTATTTCATACCCTCACACCTCCACCCCGAGCGCGCTCTTCACCACTACCCCGACGATGAACGACAGCCCCGCAACCCCAAGGCTTATCCCGGCCATCTCGGCAAAGCGCCTCTTGAAGTTGTACTCCTTCACCACGGACATGTAGAAGGTGAACACCATTATCACAAGCACGGCGGAGATGAGTGTGACGACTATGCTTATCCTGTAGTCCGCGAGCACGAGGAACGGGAGCACGAGGAGCCCTACAGTCATTATGTATGCGACGCCCGTATACAGGCTCGACCTGCCTGCGTTTTTCTCACCATCCGCCCGCTTTGACAAATACTCGCTCGCGGCCATCGAGAAGGATGCCGCAATGCCCATGATGAGCCCGGAGAGCGCTATTAGCGAGGTGTTCTGGAAGGCGAAAGAGAGGCCTGCGAGGGAGCCCGTCAGCTCGACGAGGGCGTCATTGAGCCCGAGGACCATCGACCCGACGTAGGACAGACGCTCCTCGCTTATCATCGCGATGAGCGCCTTCTCATGCGCCTCTTCCTCCTTGTTTATCTTGTCCATGCCGGCTATGTGCTTCCCGAGCTCGGCATAGCCTGCCTGCGCGCCCTTCTCGCCGTTCTCCATCCACTTGACGCAGAATGTCAGGCCGAAGAGCTTTGAGATTAGTGTGAAAAGGAAGACCTTCAGCCTCGCCGGGCCGACGTCCCTGCCCGTGTGCCCTTTCAGTGTGTTGTAGTGGGAAAGCTCCTCATTCGATATCTTTTCCAGGATCTCCCGGTTGTTCTTGTTCTTCGTGGAGCGGGCTAGCTTAGCGTATAACTGATGTCCGGTGGCTTCGTCCCTCTGCGCCCTTAGGGCATCTTCCATCGCGGATTTGGAGAGCTCCATGTTTAATTTAGGCTAGTTTAAGGGGCGGGGGCAGATAAACGCTTTAAGGAGCAGGGTAAACAAACGGTTCTAAACGTTTTTTTTGACATGCCGTCAATTAGCCGCAATGGATGCTCACAAGGTCAAGGGCGTGGTCAGGGCGAAGTACTCGAAGATAGCCCAGTCCAAGGGCACGTGCTGCTGCTGCGCCGGCAAGTCGAATGAGGCAGTCTCCAAGGAAATAGGATACTCGGACGAGGAAATCGGCAACGTCCCCGAGGCTAACCTCGGCCTCGGCTGCGGGAACCCGACGGCTCTAGCCGGCATCAGGGAGGGGCAGACAGTCCTTGACCTGGGGAGCGGCGCGGGCTTTGACGCGTTCCTTGCGGCTAAGCGGGTCGGCCCGAAGGGCAAGGTCATAGGCGTTGACATGACGCCGGAGATGATAAGGAAGGCGCGCGCGAACGCCAAGAAGTACGGGTATTCAAATACGGAATTCCGTTTGGGGGATATAGAGGACCTGCCGGTCGACGACTATTCGGTCGACGTCATAATAAGCAACTGCGTAATCAACCTCGCGCCCGACAAGGATGCGGTCTTCCGGGAGGCCTTCCGGGTCCTTAAGCCCGGCGGGGCGATGTTCGCCTCGGATATAGTCCTCCTCGAGGAGCTTTCGGAAGAGCAGAAGAGCGACCACGAACTGATAAGCGGATGCGTCGCCGGGGCGTTACTCAGGGAAGACTACCTAAAGAAGATAAAGAAGGCGGGCTTCAAGGTCGAGATACTCCACGAGGACAAGGGCATCGCTGAATCCCAATACGGCGGGATAAAGCTTGAGAGTTTGAAGTTCAAGGCGAGGAAGTGAGTGTTCGTTCCTGCACGTGAGGCGTTCATCTTGTGCATGTAAAGCGCATATATAACATATTGGGCGCATTGGGCGGGCACCCAGGATTTCTCGTCGGCCGGCCAATCCGCGCTTAAATACCTGCATAGTCTAATCTTGCTGTAAGATGGCAAGCAGGTTGTCGATAGCAAAGGGCTTTGCGAAGGAGGCCGGAGCTAGGTTCCCGCAAATAACATCCGTGATACTCTATGGCTCTGTGGCCAGGGGCCAAGACACCGGGGACAGCGACATAGACCTTTTGGTGCTTACCCGTAGGAAAGCCGGGATAGAGCGGGGTCTGGACGAGATGGTTACGGATTACATCTTGGAGAAATCCGAGCTTGCCGTTCCGATGGTCTACACCGAGAAGGAGTTCAAGAACCGGGATTCGCCGTTTCATCGAGAGGTTTTAAGGGATGGCAAAGTCATTTACACCAAGAGCGGCGGTTGAGTCCTACGTTAAGCGGGCCGACCAAAGCGCCGCAGCCGCGAGAATACTCTTTGACGGGGGGCTTTATGAGGACTGCGTCAGCAGGGCATATTATTCGATGTACTACGCCGCCAAGGCGGCTTTGCTAACCCAGGACGTGAGCCCGAAGACCCACAAGGGCCTCGTGATGAAGTTCGGCGAGCGCATAATCAAACTCGGCAAGATGGACCGGGAGCAGCTTAGGGAATTGTCCACTGCGCTTAGGATCCGGCTCAAGAGCGATTACGAACTGGAGTTCGAGATAACAAAAGAGGAAGTTTCCGAGCAGTTAAGCAACGCCGAGGATTTCGTCGAAAGCGTAAAGCGGTTCCTGAAGTCGGTGTAGCGCCTTTAGGTTCCCCCTTTAGGATTTCCCTACCTCTTTAAGCCGCTCGATGCTTATCTGATCTCCGTAAACCCTTAACCGGCTCACTCAATCCCCTTGAATTTCTCCTTCGGCGCGCCGCAGATGGGGCACCTGTCCGGCACATCCCCTTCGACCGTGTAGCCGCAGACCTGGCAGACGTGGATGTCCGATTTCTTTAGGTCCTTCCCGGATTCGACCGCTTTCAGCGCGTCTTTATATAATCCTGCGTGGACCTGTTCGACCTTGTTCGCCAAGTTGAACGACGCCGTCGCGGCCGCGTTCTTCTCCTTCCCGGCCTGCTTTATCATCTTCGGGTACATCTCGGTGAACTCGTGCGTCTCGCCGCTTATCGCTTCCTTTAAGTTCTCCTTCGTGGCCTTCACGGCGTCCATGGCCCTGAGGTGCGCGAGGGCGTGGACGGTTTCCGCATCCGCGGCAGCCCTGAAAAGCTTTGCCACCTGCTTGAATCCCTCCTCTT
>JBFYKJ010000096.1:0-10952 GCA_041306005.1 Candidatus Altarchaeota archaeon
GAGATAGACAAGCCCGAATCTTACTTTGGTAAGAAAGTCTTCGATGCCGGGAATGTTTCTGTAGTCCACGGGAATTTAGAGGAGACGAATAAGAGAGTGGAAGAGACTGTCCAGGGCATAATCCGGGAAAACCCCAATGCGGTGGTCGTTACGCTCGGCGGCGAGCATTCGGTTTCTTACTCACCGATAAAGGTGCTTGCAGAGAAACACAAAAACCTGCAGGTCGCCCACTTCGACGCGCACCCGGACCTGATGGACGACTACCTTGGCGAGAAGTGGTCGCATGCGACTGTGATGAAGAGGGTCCACGAATTAGGAGTCGGCATTATATCATATGGCGTCCGCGCGGGGACAGATGATGAGAAAGCGCTTATGGAAAAACTGCCTAAGAAGCTTGATCCCAAGAAACCGACCTACATCAGCATCGACATGGACGTCTTTGACCCGGGGATATGCCCGGGCGTGGGGACTCCGGAGCCAGGCGGTCTCGGGTTTAAGGAGGTCTTATCAATATTATCCGGCATAGATAACGTCGCCGGCTTTGACATCGTCGAAACGAACCCGCTGTTTGACGCGGGGGATATAACATCGGTCACTGCGGCGAAGGTTATGCTACAACTCCTTTCTAAATGAACTTCGGCCTTCCTAAATGAACCCCGAACCCAGAAAATATATCCTCAAGCCCCCGGAAAAGATAAACAAGGGGCTGTGGGTGAGCAAAAAGAGGGGCATATCGGTAGAGCACCACGGCGCAATGTTTCACCCCGAAGAGGTGCACGCCCTCAGGATAGCCCGGAGGGACGCAAGCGGCAGGATCCGAAGGGAGATACTCACCCTTAGGCCTTATGTGCTGGGGGGCGAAATGCTCCAGGTGGAGGTCCGGGCGCTGAGCCCGGAAAACAAAAAGCCGATAGAGCACTTCGTCCTTGACGCCGTCAGGACGCTCGTCAACTCCAATCTCCGCGAGGGCCTAAAGCCGCCGATGTCGGCCCTGCACCATAACTCGGTCGAAGACGTATCGGGGGGGCGGGGGGTGGACATAGTCTATCTGCTGCCTAAACAGAAACAGCGGCAATCGGGTTTTGACCTCCGCGGATAGGCGGATTATGGCCTTTCGCCGCGCGCCTTCTGCCCCCCGAGCCACGCTTTAACCGGGTCCCTCGCCGGGACCTCGATGAGCCTCTTTTCCATGACCATCAGGTTGCGGGAGACGTCGCGCATGAGGCCAAGCGGCTCGTAGCCGCTATCGCGCAGGGTGCTTGACGACCTCTGGGACATGGGGGCGATGGGCAGTAATCTTTTATGGCCCGCGTTTAGCGCGGAGCCTTCGAGCGCCTTGAGCAGATTCTTGGCTATGCCCCAGTGCTGGTGGGCCGGCGGGACATAGATGTAAGCCACCGGGCCCTCGGTCTTAGCCTTCCGGCCATATGCCTGGCCCGAGTACTTGACCGTTGTGCGCCTCGAGAGGAGGCCAATGCCGCGGGGCATCTCGGCCTCGAATGCGACGAGATGTGTCTGGATCTCGGGAAGGGCCTTTAGACGGGTGGTGCGCAAGAGCTCCTTTGTCCAATGCTCTATCTTAGGGTGCTCCGGCTCATGCCGTATGGAGAATTTTATGAGTCCCATCGTGAGTGCGGCGGCGTAAGCGGCGTCCGGCGGTATCCGAAAATCGCCTACTTCTTTTTCCTTGCCTGCTTCGCCCGCTGGGCTTCCCTCTGGCGGTATAGGTCCCTTAGGTAATCTATCCTTGCCTGGAAGGCCTTCCTCTCCTTCGGGGCCATCTTCGCCACGGGATTCACGCTCGCGGGCCCGCCCTTCATAGGCTTTATCATCTGTTCACCCGCTTTCGGCTTCTTTTTAGGTTCTATCGGTCTTGGTGTCATCTTGGTTCCCAGTTTATAGGTCCTATCGTCGTTCCTCTCTCTTGTCCTCTATGAAAAACCGCTTTATAGCGTAAAGCGCCTTCTTTACAGCTCCCGGCTCCTTGTGCTCATCCAGGAAATCTATCTCGTCAGGGGTGAGGCCCTCCTTCCACTCGTTGGCCTTCTGCTCGGCGACGGCGGCCTGCTCCTTATGCTCGACGAATTTTTCCAAATTCTCCTTCGCCGCTTCGTGGCGGATCTCCTTCTCCGTGCCTATTATCTTGGTTTTCAGCGCGCCGAGTATGCCGCTCTCGCCCTCGGGCTTTGAACTGGGAGGCCGCGAACGCCCGCCCAGGATGCCGCTCATCCGGCCACCCCCGCCCCCGCTCTCCTTAGTCTTGACGAGATCCACCGCCGTCCCGCCGTGCTTTGACCTCCTAACGCGGATGTTTGTTAATACGGGCCGCTCGAGGTTCTCGCTCGTTATGATGGCAACGCCCATCGGCAGGTTCTTCATCACGTCTTCTAATTCCGGCGTGAAGTTCTCGAGGCTCTTTGAGATGGCGGTTATGTCGTTGGGATTGGTTACCTTAAGGATTATCTGCGTGTTGGCCTGGGAGAGGACGTTCTTGTCTACTTTCGCCGGCCGCTGGGTCACGATACCAAGGCCCATGCCGAATTTTCGCCCTTCGGCGGCGATTGTCCTAAGTATTCCAAGGGACATCGCCTGCCCGACACCGCGCTCAGGGCAGAAGCGGTGTGCCTCCTCAACAAGGAAGAAGAAGGGCAGTATCTTGTTCTGCTTCCTTGACTCGAATAGGTCGTTTGCCAGTTTTGAGACCACAAGCTCCTGCAGCTCGGGCTTCACCCCTTTGAGGTTGACTATCGTCGTCTGGCCCTTCTTCACGATGTCGTCGAGCCGGATGCCCTCTGTCGAGAAGATGTTCGTGTCAAGGAGCGCCTGCATCGCGGCGATGAGCCCCCACTTGGCATTGGTGTCCGTGAGCTGCAGGTGCTGTATCACATATTCAAGAGTATATTCACCGCCGGGCTTTAGCTCGTTGACCGCCTGGTAGAGGAGCGCTTCCTGGCCGCTTGTTATATTGGTCGGGAGTATGTCTATTATCTCCCTTGCGTCCAGGTTCTTGTCGCTTAGCTTGAACTCAAAATCCGCGGTCGGGTTCAACGCCTTGTTGGGGGTGAACTCCACGACGTTGGCAAAGCCCTTGGGTATCACCTGGTATCTCGCGAACTTCTCAAAGTCCCCCTGGTTGTCGTTCGCTATCTTGAGGGTGTAGTACTCGCCGTGCGGGTCGATGACGACGCAGGGGACCTCCTTGTCGGCCAGCTCTTCTATCAGGACGCCGACGGTATATGATTTCCCGGCGCCCGTCTTTGCGAGAACGCTCAAGTGCTTCTGTATCAGCTTGTTCGCGTCCAGGTAGACCTTGATGTCCTCTTCGCCCTCCAGTTTCCCGATGTAGAGCGCGACTGCCGCCGGCGTGTCAAGCCCGAGGATGCTCTTTATCAGGGTCTGGTGCGCCCTAAAGACGCGCTCTTCGGGCTTGAAGGGGGTCTTTGGGAGAAGGACGGTGCCCTGCGAGTCCTTAAAGCCTATCACGCGGATGCTCGCCAGCATCTTCTCGATGCCCTTCTTCTCGTCCCAGAACCTGCGCACGAAGGATATCTGGCCGAGGACCCACCCATACATCTCATGGTGTATCTTGACGTACTTCCCCGCCTCCGCCTGCTGCTTGTCCTCTACGAGTATGTCAAAGGACGTGGGCTTCACCTCTCCGTAGATGTATCCTACGATCTCGGGCATGGGATATATTGAGAATGGGGGAAGAAAAAGGGGGATTTTTGAATGGATGGAATCCCCGGGACCACACAGAACCGCCGCCGGGCGCATGCAGGATCACATGCCGACTACACCCTTCTCCATGAGAAGGTAGCTTATTGGGACGCCCTGGAGGGCGCCGAATGCGAACGGCAGGAGGTAGTGGAAGTCAAGGCCCATAAGGCCGAGGACGAAGAGTATGATAAAGAACATAAGGATGTTGAACGCGTAGAATGGGAGAAGTATCCTGGTGTGCCTCTTGTTGATGTCGATGTTCAGCTTCTGCGGCTTGAGGGCGTTCTCCTCGTAGAACTTCCTGTAGAACGCCCGCTCGTGAAGCAGTGTCCGCAGCCAGTAGGTGTGGGTTAGGGTCCCGACAAGCGCGCCGAATGCGAAGACCAGAAGCACGCCCAGTATCGTGAACTCGCCCATCTCCGTGCTCAGCGTCAGGGAGAGCGCCATGGGCAACGGCAATAGGGTCAGCAGCAGGCGCGCCGCATTCCTGCGGGGGGAAACCGCCGGCGCGGCAGAACCGCGCGGCGCAGCTTTCTGAGCCTTACTTCTTGACGATCTCGGGCTCTTTTTTGGACTTTTCATATGCCCTCAAGTGGCTCTTGCCGCAAACCGAGCAAGTCAGGCGGAGATTGCCGCCCTTGTTGACCTTCATAACCTTGACCTCGCCGCGCCTCTTGCTGCCGTGGCCCATCTTCACGCTCTCGTACTGGCGCTGGCCCCAGGACAGCGGCGACGTCTTGCCCTTCTTTTCCTTCTTGACCTTGTGCTTGGTGTGCTTCTTGCAGGTCTTGCAATACGCATTCACTTCCTCATCGATTTTCATCTTTAATCGAACCTCTTATGATATCAAGCCCCGTATGGGGCAAAACAAGCATTAGTTACTCGGACTCCGGCTCGACGAACTCGACAACGTCGTTCTTTGCCAAAATCTCGGCGACCTCGCCGTCAAGCTCAGCGACCTGGCCCTCCTCAAAAGGCCCGACGGACTTCAGGTCCGGGCCGACGACAGCCGGCATAGACCGCAGGAACCGCACGCGCTTGAGCGCTTTATTTTCAGTTTTCCCTTTAAAAACACTAGATGCGGTTTTTCCCGCGTGCGGCGCCTTCTTTTTGGCCTGGCCTGCAGTCTCAACCGTTTCGGAGGCCTGGCCCTCGTCCAGGAGGTCGCCCTCTTCGGCGCCCGCCGATATGTCTTCCAGCATGCTGTCCTCCGTTTCTTCGCCAAGCCCGGCTTTGGCCGACGCTATGCCCCGTTCGGCCTCGCCTTGGAGCGACGCCCTTTCCGCCTCAAGCTTCGCCTTTTCAGCGCCCGGCCGGCGCTCCTTCTTCTCGTGCTGTTCTTTGGGCTCCGGCTCCTCGGAGCCTATCGCCCTGCGCTCCCGGCTGTCCTTGGCTTCTTCCGCCTCAGCCGCCGCCAGCCGGGCGTCGTTCTCCACGTCCCGGGTCCTCCTGTCCTGCGCCCGCTCCTCGTCGCCGCCCTTAAGGTGCATGGACTCGAGCTCGCGGTAGATGTTGTCATAGCCGATTTTCTCGGTCGTCAAGAGGTTCTCCGGCTTGTCGCCGCCCTGCAGCTGGCGCAGGCACGCCATCAGCATCTTGTGCTGGCGCATGTGGAGGATGTCGTTGAAAAGGTCCTTGGCCTTCTTCGACTCGTACGGGTTCTTGTCGGAGATTAGGTCGTGGGAATCGCGGTAGAATTCTGCGGGCATCTTGGCGAGCTGGGGCGAAGCCTTCTCAAGGCGCCACAGTTTTAAAAGGTCAGATATGTTCATGCTTGCCGCGGGCGCTATGCGCCCTTTGCCCCCCTATATTTATAGGTGGAGCAATAAAACTTGAAAATACTTAAAATGAACTGCCCGATATGCAAGAAGAGCGCGCCGTGCAGGAAGTGTCTGTTGATTGGGGTGGTAGCTATTGCCGCCATCGTCGTGATAGCCGCCGTGTTGCTGATGCAGCAGGGAGCCCCCTGCCCGGCGACTTGCGAAACCGGTGAGACGTGCCCGCTGGAATGCGGGGGCAACGATACTGTGGGGCAGAGCGGCATAACGGGCACCATACTCCTCGGCCCGACGTGCCCCGTGATGAGAAACCCGCCGGACCCTGCTTGTGCCGACAGGCCGTATAAGGCTACCATCATAGTCAAAAGCGAAGACGGGCTAAGGGAGATAACAAGGTTCACGTCCGGCGAGGACGGCACCTTCCGCGTCGAGCTTGCGCCAGGGACGTATCTCCTAGACCCGCAGTCGCCTGCAGGGAGCATGCTGCCGAGAGGGGAACAGCAGACGGTTGTCGTAGAAGCGGGGCAGTTAACCGACGTGCAGATAAGCTACGACAGCGGGATAAGATAAAGGTTTTAGGAGCGATATACAAACAAAGCTTTAGTATCAAGACACATAAACTTCCCAAAACAAGATGGACCTGAAAGGAAAGGAGTTCGAGGAGTTCGTGAAGAAGAACAAGGTTTGCGCCGTCGACTTCTGGGCGCCCTGGTGCGGGCCGTGCAGGATGCTTGCGCCCGTTTTGGAAAGCGTGTGCAAGGATAAGGGCGTCGCTTTGGGGAAGGTCAATATAGACGAGAACCGGGAGATAGCGACTGCCTTTGGAGTGATGTCGATACCGTGTGTCGTGAAGTTTGAGGGCGGGAAGGAGAAGGACCGCTTCGTCGGGTGCGTGCCGAGAGGACGGGTCGAGAGCTTTATCGGGTGAGGCGAGCTAAAGCTGCTCGATTAATAATATGCGAATAAGGGATTAGCGTTAGCCCACTTACTCCTTCGCCACTATCACCCTTCGGTCCATGGCCTCCATGACTTGGACCTCCTGGCCCTCGGTCAGGGTGACGCCCTCGGGGATGGGCAGCTCCAGGTTCTCGAACGTCTCGACGTTCATGAGCTGCACGTTGTTGCCGTTTATCGAGAGGACCTGGTGGGCCTTCCTCGTGATGATGGGGACCTCGGCCTTCTCGCCGCCGTTCGTGAGGAGCTGCATCTTCTTGTCGCCGAAGATGCTCGTGCCTATTATGCGCACCTTTGCCGCCCCGTGCTTGCCCGGCTTGGATGACGAGTAGTCGATTATCTTGCAGGGTTCGCCTTCGATGACTATGTAACTGCCTTTCTTCAGCTCCCGGACTTCGAGGATCTTGATTGCCATTTTGGTGTTTGGACGGCACAATTTTGAAAAAGCTTCCATAAAAAGCCGATGGGCGGCGGATTAGCAGGGGCAATAAAAAGCTGGCGGGCTGCGGATTACCGGGCGGCCCGGCCGGAAACTGGCTTTTTAACCGCTTCGCGCTTAAATTAAGGCGTCGATGCGCCGGATAGTCCCGGCTCTTGATGCGCGGGGCTCTTGGGCCGGCCGGCATATGGCCGGCTGAAAACAGGAAACCGAGAACCCGAAACCGGAAACCGAAAAATGAGAGTCCCCCACATAGCAGACATAAAATCGCGCTTCAAGGGCGGCGCGAAGAACATAGCTGTCTTTGTCGACGGGCCGAACCTGCTTAGGAGGGAATTCGACTTCGACCTGAAGAGGCTCATGGAGCAGATAAACCGCATGGGGACGGTGTCGATTGCTAAAGTCTTCCTCAACCAGTTCGCGCCGCAGAAGCTAATAGAGGCGGTCTCGGCGCAGGGGATGGAGTCGATAATCACGCCCGTGGACTGCGACGTCGCGCTCGCGACCGAAGTGATGGAGGCGGTCCACAACCCGAACATCGATGTCATCTGCATAGTCACCCGCGACGGGGACTTCCAGCCGCCTATACTCAAGGCCAAACAGCACGGGAAGGAGACTATCGGCTTTGGCGTGAGGAAGAACCTGAGCGAGGGGCTGATAAACAGCGTCGACAGGTTCTTCGATTTGTGAGCTCAGGAAACCTGAAAAGCCCCCTTAATACAAGACCGAACTTATCATCCCCAATACAAGACTCAAGACCGAAGACTCAAGACAGGGATCAAAACCTTATACTAACGGATATACCCCAAGCTATGGATCTACCCCTCGGCACCCCCGTCAAGGAGGGCATGGACACCGGAAACGTGGATTTCAGGAAGCTGCTGCCGGCGCTGAAGGAGCACCAGCTCACGGGGTATGTTGTCACCGAGCTGCTCACAAACAGCGGCATCGAGGAGGGGATTCTCCTCTACGGCGAGGGCGAAGTCGCCGCGGCACAATACGCGTACGTGGCCAAGGGCCTTGTTATAAAGGGCGACGGCGCGCTAAAGCTCATGCTGAACGCGTGCGCCGGGGACGGGAAGCTGGACATATGCGAGCTGGAGGATGCGCAGATGGTTGCCGCCAGGGAGGGCGACAGGGAGTGCGTGCTCAAGTACAAGCCTACCGAAGAGGAACTGCTCGCCCTGCTGCCCGACACCTTCGCCGAGATCCCTCCGCCGGAGAAGGCGGAGAAGGTCCGCATCGAGGCGGTGAAAGCGATGGGCGGCGTGTCCAAGGAGGACGTGCTTAAGAAGTACGGGATATCCCATCCCGACGAGAAGGCGCTCGAAGGGCTGTTGAAAGGGCTGGGGACGGACGAGTAGGGTCTTCGGTCGCGTATAAGCGTAACTTGGCAGGTCTCGTGTCCGGAGTCTTCAGTCCGGCATCGGGGCATGCTCCGGCTTATATGTGCCGCTTAAGGTTTTTCAGTCTGTAGCTTGAAATGAGTTGCTCAATTTCTTTTGCGACATGTCCATGATGGAACTCTTCGGCTTCCGGGTGAAGGAAGACTTAGGCAGGAGGGACCGCCTCTTCAGGATAAGGAAGAGCATAGAGGCGAGCCTGAAGTACGAGGCGGACGCGCTGTCAAAGCCGCTCAACGCCAGCACGCTCAAGAGGCTCTACAACATCGAGTCGCTGTGGGTGTCTGCGGGGGGCAGCGTCACAAAGCTCGGGTCTGCCAGCTACGCCCGCGAGATGGAGGTATTTTCTAGCCTCGAACAGAGGTGCCCGGACGTCAGGGCTATATGCATAGACAGGGGCGAAAAATACCACGTTCTGCGCAGGGGGGACCGCGTCTACGCGTTTTCCACGCCCCTTGAGCTCGATAACTCCGACATGTCCAGGATACTGAATGAGATAGAAAGGTCCCTCTCGCAGAAAAAGCTTTTTCTAAGCAGTGACATAACTCTAAGCAGCGGCGGCGGGGATGCTGCCGCGGGGGCCGGCCCGGCCGGCGCCTACAGACCAGAATGACAGCAAGGACCATAGCCATCGCGTCCGGGAAGGGCGGCGTCGGGAAGACAAGCGTGTGCGCAAACATGGCGATAGCGATGGCCCAGATGGGCAAAAGGGTGACGCTGCTCGACGCGGACCTGGCCATGGCCAACCTGGGGATAACACTCGGCATGGAGGACACGCCGACCACGCTGCACGAGGTCCTTGCGGGCGATGCGAACATCGAAGACGCCATATACGAGGGGCCTGCGGGGCTCAAGTTCATACCCTCGGGATTATCCCTTGATACGTTCCTTAGGGTCGATGTCGAGCGGCTAAGGCCTGTCGTCGCAAGCCTGCTGGAGAATACGGACATACTCCTGATAGACGCGCCGGGGGGATTGGGCAAGAACGTCCTCGGCGCGATGATATCCGCCGCAGAGCTCCTCATAGTCACGATGCCTGACCCGTCGGCCCTTGCGGACGCGCTGAAGACAAAACTCGTCGGCAACCGGCTCAATATGGAGATCCTCGGCGTGTGCCTGAACATGGTGAGGGGCGACAAGGCGGAGGTGACGCCGGAGGAGGTCTCAGTGCTCCTTGACTCCCCGATACTGCAGGTGATACCGTATGACGACAACGTCAAGAGGGGCAGCGTCGAGGGCAAGCCGATAATAATGAGGAACCCGGACAGCCCGGCCGCGCGGGCCTTTAGGCGGCTTGCGGCAATCATCGTGGGCGAGCATGTCCAGGACGAGACGAAGGGCTTCGTCAAGAAGATGTTCAAGTACGCTGTATCTATCGAGCCTATTGCCGGCCGCCACAACTAGCTGCCATAGCGGCCCCGGGGGCCGAATCGGCCGCCCCGAACCGTTTTAATACCCTGCCCGTCTATATATCCTCACTCTTGCGCCAGTGTTCGGCGCCTTTTAAAAATGAGCAAGCCATTTGATTTATTGACTACCGCGTTGGGGAAGAATGTACTTGTCAAGCTGAAGAACGGGATGGAGCTAAGGGGCATCCTCGAGGCTTACGACCCGCACCTGAACCTGTCCATGAAGAACGCGGAGGAGCTCGAGGGCGGGGAAGTCAAAAAGAAGCTGGGCTCCCTCCTTGTAAGGGGCGACACGATAGTATTCATAAGCCCGTAGGACGCTTACGATACTTGGCTGTCCTGAGTTTCGGGTTTTGGGTCTTGTAGTGAGGACCCAGGACTCAAGACTGTAGACAGCGAAGTATCCTCACTCTCTTGGGCCCATGGTCTAGTGGTTATGACGCCGCCTTTACAAGGCGGAAACCGCCAGTTCGATCCTGGCTGGGCCCACTAGGATTCGATTGTATTAGCGGTGATTGGGTTTCTTGGCGGTCTTGTGTCCTGGGTCTTCGGTCCCGGGTCTTCGGTCTGCTGGCGGGTTTAGCTGGCGTCCTGCAGCCTAACTCGCTTTTGCCTGTTGTAGCGCAATTATGTAGTGTAAATACGGGCAAAGCCGTGTAGTGTAAAAGCGGGCAAAGCCGTGTAGTGTAAATCCCCTTAAACTTATGTAGCGTAACTCCTTAAACCATGGAAAAACCCGAACTCGTCCTCCCGGCAGGCTCGATTGCGCACCTGAAGGCGGCCTTAGCGAACGGGGCTGATGCGGTCTACCTGGGCGCGAAGAGGTTCAGCGCGAGGGCGACTGCAGAGAACTTCGACGAGAAGGGGCTTATTGAGGCTGTAAAGCTGTGCCACGCCAACGGGAAGAAGGCTTATCTCGCGATAAACACGCTGATCAAGGATTCCGAATTAGATGAAGCTATAAGCCTCGCGAAGGATGCTTATCTCGCGGGAATCGATGCGGCGATAGTCCAGGATTTGGGCCTCATATCGGCCCTGCGAGAATTGATCCCCGATTTGCCGCTCCACGCCTCGACCCAGATGACTTGCCACAATAAACAGGGCGCCGAGTTCCTCGCGTCGCTCGGCATGAAGAGGATAGTCCTCTCAAGGGAGCTCTCGATGAAGGAAGTGAAGGAGATAGCCGATGCCCTTAAACCGCTGGGGGTCGGCGTCGAGTGCTTTGTCCACGGGGCGCTGTGCTTCTCTTTCT
>JBFYKJ010000097.1:0-24438 GCA_041306005.1 Candidatus Altarchaeota archaeon
GACCTCTCAAGCTGCTCCAATACAAGACTCAAAACCGAAATGGCTTCCCTCGCAGAAAAGATCCTGAAGTCCCACATAGTCGACGGCTCGTGGGGCGGGGAGATGGGCATAAGGATAGACCAGACCCTCACTCAGGATGCGACCGGGACCCTTGCGTATCTCCAATTCGAGGCCTTGGGCATACCGAAGGTGAAGACGGAACTCTCGGTCAGCTACATCGACCACAACACCCTGCAGACCGGCTTTGAGAACGCGGACGACCACCGTTTCTTGCAGACTATCGCAAACAAGTACGGGGTAAAGTTCTCGCGGCCTGGGAACGGCATTTGCCATCAAGTCCATCTAGAAAGATTCGCAGTTCCGGGAAAGACCCTCCTTGGGAGCGACAGCCACACGCCGACTGCCGGGGGCCTCGGGATGATAGCGATAGGCGCCGGCGGGCTTGACGTTGCGGCCGCGATGGGCGGCGAGCCGTTCTACCTGCAGACGCCGAAGGTGCTGGGTGTTTCGTTGTCCGGGTCCCTTAAGAGGTCTTCGGGGGCGTCGGCGAAGGACGTCATACTGCACGTCCTAAACAAATTATCGGTCAAAGGCGGGGTGGGGAAGATCGTCGAGTACTGCGGCCCGGGCGTCGCATCCCTTACGGTCCCCGAGAGGGCGACGATAACAAACATGGGCGCCGAACTGGGCGCGACGACCTCGGTATTCCCGAGCGATGCGGTTACAAAAGAGTTCCTTAAGCTGCAAAAGCGGGTAGGCGTATGGAAGGGGATAGAGGCCGATGCAGGCGCGCAGTATGACTCTTCACTCAACATAGACCTTTCAAAGATAGAGCCCCTTGCGGCAAAGCCCCACAGCCCAGATGCCGTTTCGCCCGTGGGGGAGCTGGCGGGCACGCCGGTCGACCAGGTGTGCATCGGGAGCTGCACTAATTCATCACTTAAGGATCTAATGACGGTTGCCGCGATGCTGAAGGGGAAGACAGTTTCCCCAAACACCAGCCTCACGATATCCCCCGGGTCAAGGCAGGTCTATGAGGCCCTTGCGAGGAGCGGGGCGCTCGCGGATTTGATCGCTTCCGGCGCGAGGGTGCTCGAATCGGCATGCGGCCCGTGCATCGGGATGGGCCAGTCGCCGCCGTCGGGCGGGGTCTCCCTAAGGACGTTCAACCGCAATTTCGAGGGCAGGTCAGGGACGAAGGACGCGAAGGTGTATCTGGTAAGCCCCGAGACCGCAGCCGCATCCGCGCTTGCCGGGGCGATCACAGTCCCGGGAAAGGGCGCCAGGATCCCGCTGGTGAAATTGCCCCCGACGGTAATCGACGACTCGATGATAATAGCGCCGGCCGGGAGGGGCGATGTGGTGCGCGGGCCGAACATCGCGCCGCTGCCGCTGGCAAAGCCGCTGGACGGGGTGCTCAACGGCGAAGTGCTGATAAAACTGGGCGACAACGTCACCACCGACGACATCATGCCCGCCGGCGCGAAGATACTTCCCCTGCGAAGCAACATACCCAAGATCAGCGAGTTCGTATTCTCCGGCGTTGACCCGGGCTTTGTCAGGCGCGCGAAGGAGGCAAAGCCGATAGGCGGCGGGTTCATAGTCGGCGGAGAGAACTACGGCCAGGGCTCTTCTAGGGAGCACGCGGCGATAGCGCCGATGTACCTGGGCGTGCGCGCGGTCATCGCGAAGTCGTTTGCCCGAATACACCGCGCGAATTTGATAAACTTCGGCATCGCGCCGTTCGAGTTCGCGGATGTCTGGGACTACAACAAGATAAGGCAGGGCGAAAATGTGGAAATAGACTTCGACGCGAAAACGCTGACCGCGAAAGGCCAAAACGGCATAAAGCTTGAGTGCGCGCTGTCCGGGCGGGAGGAAAAAATACTCCGCGCCGGGGGATTGTTGAATCTAATCAAATCCAAGAACAGGGCGAAAAGGTAATTAATGCGAAAAGGTAATTAATGCGAAAAAGTAAGCAACACACATGCAAGACCCAGGACAGGAGACCGAAATGCACAGAGTCACATTGATACCCGGCGACGGCACCGGGCCGGAGATAACCGAGGCGGCAAGAAGGGTGATCGAAGCGAGCGGGGCCGACATAAAATGGGACGTCGTCCACGCCGGCATTGACATAATGGAGAAAGCGGGCACCCCGCTGCCGCCCGAAGTCATTGCATCCATCCGTAAGAACAAGGTCGCGCTCAAGGGCCCGATAACAACCCCGATAGGGACCGGCTTTAGGAGCGTGAACGTCGCGCTGAGAAAGGAGCTTGACTTATACGCCTGCCTGCGCCCGTGCAAGTACTACCCCGGCGTTCGGACGAAGTACGAGGACGTCGACCTCGTAATCGTCAGGGAGAACACCGAGGACCTGTACGCCGGCATCGAGTTCGAGGAGGGCAAGCCCGAAACGAGAGAGCTCATAGATTACATCAACAAGAAAGCGGGCTCAAAAATACGCGCCGACTCCGGGGTCAGCATCAAGCCGATTTCCATAGCCGGCAGCGAGCGGATAGCGCGATTCGCCTTTGAGTACGCGGTTGCGAACGGCAGGAAGAAGGTCACAGCGGTCACAAAGTCCAACATAATGAAATTTTCCGACGGCCTCTTTATGAAAACCGCCGAGCGGGTCGCGAAGAACTACCCTAAGATAGAATACGAGCACCGCCTTGTGGACAACATGTGCATGCAGCTAGTGCAGAAGCCGGAATTGTATGACATATTGGTTCTCCCGAACCTCTACGGCGACATCCTGTCGGACCTGTGCGCCGGCCTTGTCGGGGGCCTCGGCGTCGCGCCGGGCGCGAACATAGGGAAGGACTGCGCTCTCTTTGAGCCGACCCACGGTTCGGCGCCGAAGTACAAGGGCCAGAATAAGGTTAACCCCTCGGCGATGATACTCTCGGGCGTGATGATGCTAAGGTACCTGAAGGAGGACCGCGCCGCGGACAGGGTGGAAAAGGCCTTTGCTGCAGTCGTCAAGAAGGGGAAGGACGTCACCTACGACATGAAGCCTGACAGGGACGACCCGACAGCCGTGGGGACCAGCCAGATGGCCGACGCGATAATAAAGGCGATGAGGTAGTTGGCAAGGCAAGCTATGAACCGGGGGCGGCAAGAGTCTCTTATACAAACTGCGAACCGACTAGTCCCTCACTTGCTGGTGATTACGATACTTGGCCTTTGTGAGCACGCGCAAAAAGTCGCCCTTCAGCTCATCCCTATTCTCGTCAGGGATGTCCATGCGGTCTATCTTGCGGAAGAGCTCACTCAGCTCCTGCGAGTCGCCGCTCTCGTCGATGAAGCTCTCTATCTTGTCTATGCTCCCCTCCAGCCGCAGGAACCATTTTGACAAGTTGGTGAGTGCCTTCCTGTTCTTGTTGTATTTTGCGTCGATGTTCAGAGAGGCAAAATAATGCTCCTTATCGTTGTCCTCCAAGAGCCTGACATATTCCTCTATGTCGCTGTCGATCGCGTCCTCGCTTAGGCCCATGTCCCGCAGGGGCCCGTTGGCGACGTGCGCAGCATCCTTCATCAGGTGGAAAAGGTCTTTTGCATAGGGGCTGGTGTCGAGGGTGGCAATGTCTATCTTGTCGTCCCTCGTGAGAATCACGCCGATCCGCTCCCGGGCGTCCGAGCTGGCCTTCCTTATCAGCCCGAGCCGGTCCTTTATGCTGGCGGTCATTGCACCATCATTATCCAGGACGTCGCGTTGGCCAGCTGGATGTTGCCCTTGGTGTACACGCCGGCATATAGCGTATAGTTGCCGGGTTTTATGCCGGAGCAGCCGTAGCATCTGGGCAGGACGGCGTTCGCGCTGACCGTGTTCTCGCCCGGGACCAGCTTTGGGTTGACCTTGAGCGAGACCTTGTTGGCGTTGTACTTGTTCTTGATGCCGAAGAACCACACCTCCAGGTCGTCGGCTTTGGCGGGCGATATGACTTTCGCGGTCAGGTTCATGGTCTGGCTGGAACCGTACGACCTCTTGTCGGTCGTGAAGGTGATCTCGAACCCGGGCACATAGCCGCTCAAGTTCCCGTGTGGAGCGCTCAAGTTCCCTTCTGGAGCGCTCGAGTTCCCGGCAGCGCCCGTCATGTTCGACTGGTTGATTGCGCCTGGCGCGCCCGAAACGGTTTCGGGGGGCGTTGCGGCGCCGTGGCCGACCGGCCACATGACAAGCATCGCGGCTATGGCGGCGATGCAAAGCAGGCAGCCGCCGATGAGGATGTGCGAGCCGCCGAGGGCGCTTTCCTTGGCCGGCCGGGCGCATTCTTCGGCGTGCGTGTCATCGCATTTCCCCTCTCCGGTAGCGCCGCCTTTTGTTTTCCCATCCGCTTCCAAATCCTTTGTTTTTTCCTCGGCATCCATGCGTGTATAAGCCCGGCTATTAAGCGCATAATGAATTAAAATAACGCACTCGCCGGTGGCTTTTATCTTGCAGAGTATCAGGCCGCCGCGGCTCACAAACCTGCCGCGGTGCAGACATCTTTCAGGTCCCCGGACGATATGGCGAAATTGAGGCCCTCGACGTCCGTGTACTTCCCGCCTTCGGCCACGCTGACTCCGAAGGAGTTGAGCCCAACGACCCTGCCCGCGTTGTCTATCAGCGGGCCCCCCGAATTCCCGTGCGTGATCGCGGCGTCAGTCTGCACGACTGTGACGTCTTCGCCCAGGTCCAGCTCGACGCCCGTCTCCCCCTCTATGTCGTCCACCCCTCTCACCGCGCTGACGATGCCCTCGCTGGCCGAGAAGGCGAAACCCTCGGGCGCGCCGAGCGCAAAGACCTTGCTGCCCGGGGCCAGCAAGCCGGAGTCGCCGATTTCAAGATAGGATGTCGAGTTTACGGGGGCCCTTAGGACTGTGACGTCCCGGCTTTCATCATCATATATCACCGCGGTTATGTACAATTCCCCGCCCCGTGTCTTGACCCTGATGGGCTTGCCTTTGAAATCGTCAAGGACGTGCTTGGCCGTCAGGATCGCGTTGCCCGACACGAAGAACCCGGACCCGACGACCGATTCCTTATCGGTCCAGATTATGAGTACCACCGAATCTAGGGCCGTGTCGATGATCCCGGTGTAGTTCAGCGCCGAGCGGATGCCCTGTATGCCCTGCTGGCTCTCGTTCCCGACCCTTTGTATCTCGTCGCCCAGGCGGTCAAGCGATGCGCCCACTTGCGTTAGCCCCTCCCGGTTCTCGTCGACGCCGCCCTTGACCGCGCTCATGTTTTGGGACAGGGCCCGCAGCTGTTCGGATGCCCGATAGTCAAGGTCCCGCATCTTGGAGCCCAGAGAGTCTATATCGCTGCGTATCCCGCCCATCTGCGAGCTTATTGAGACGTAAAGGGCCGCGAAGACCGCCAGGTTCACGGCTATCGCGATGACGATAAGCATCTGCGCGCGCTTGATGTGGTGCTCCATGGGTTAATTACGCGGGGGGGCTAATAAATTTCTCTAGTCGGGCCGCCAATGGTTCGTGGGCAGGTCGGCTAATGATGGGGCCCCGCAGGCTTCTTCAAGGGCCTTAGCAGTATAGTGTGCCAGCTCGGGTCGCCATGCTTGTGCACGTTCCTCTCCATGATGCGCACCGGGACGGACTCGCTAAGCCTCTGCAGGTGCTCTGGCTTAAGGACGGAGTGGCTGTCCACCGAAGGCGCGATATATATCTCGCCGTCTTTTGCCACCGCGCTAGCCATCCCTTTGAGTATCTTGTCTACCGGCGCCCCATCGGGCCAGCGGCGGCTGTCGAACACGTTGAGCGAGTAAACCCGGTCGGCGTTGAAGCGCTTTGCCGCCTTGGCATATTCGTTCCTGACAAGCTCCTCCGCGCTGCACCCGATGATGAGGGGCGCCCCGGCAACATCTTGCCCGCCCACCGCCTTCCTTGCGCCCTCCACGTAATCCAGGCGCGTGCTGCCAGCCACAGCTGCGCCGTGGTCCTTCAGGAACTTGAGAAATCCGCCGTATCTTGCGCCCACCTCGAGGAACCGCCCCCCCTTGGACATCTCCTCTATCATCCCTTTGATATCATAGTGCTCATAATCGCTGGCGGGGACGCCCTTGGCTTCCATGCGCCTTGCCAGCATGTGTTCAAGCAGCGGCGTGTAGGAAAGCATCACCCGGTTCCCTTCCTGTGGCGGGGATTTCTTGAAATAGGCCTTTAGGTAATCGTCAAGCCTTTGGGTGAAGTACTGGGACATACCTGATATTGCTGCGGGGGCGATAAATATCCCGTGCAGGGCAGATAGTAGCCTCCCCGCAAACCCTTTTTTCTCCTTCCTTTCTCTAAACCCCGAATAGGATAATCACAAGATGGACTTTGACGGTTTCTTCCGCAAGTGCAAGAGCGTTGCAGACCAGCTGAAGTCAGAGAAATCCATAACTGTCGTTGGCCACTACGACGCGGACGGGCTCGCGTCGACTGCGATTTTGGTCAAGTCCCTCCGGCGCGCAGGGGTGGAAACAAACTTCATCAACACCCGGCAGATAGATTCCGAGCAAATCGCCGAGGTCAACGCGCTGACGACGCCTGTGGTGTTCGTCGACATGGGGTCGGGGCAGATAGAGCTTCTTGAGAAAGAGATTAAGAACAAGTTTTACATCGTGGACCACCACCCGCCGGTGAAGGAGACTCCTAATCAGGTGAACCCCTTCCAGCACGGGATAGACGGGACGAGGGAGCTCTCCGCGACGGGCGTCGCTTACTTCGTCGCGAAGGCGATGGACCCGGCTAACCAGGACCTCGCGATGGTCGGGGTGATAGGCGCGGTAGGGGACATGCAGGATCTGCACGGCGGGCTTCGCGGCGCGAACAGGAAAATACTCGAGGACGGGGAGAAGCTGGGCATCGTAAACCCGCACCGCAACCTCACCCTTTTCGGCCGCCAGTCAAGGCCCCTGCCCAAGATGCTCGAGTATTGTTCAGAACCCCTCCTCCCGGGCCTGACCGGGAATTACATGTCATGCGTCAGGTTCATCGAGCAGCTGGGGATAGCGCTGAACGACCCTGTCGGGGGCGAGGTGAGGCACTATGTGGATTTGAGTCACGAGGAGAAGCAGAGACTGACAAGTGCCCTATACATGCTCCTCCTAGACAACAACGCGCCGCACCTTGTGGTGGACATGCTCATCGGCGAGGTGTATGAGTTCCAGAAGGAGAAGATTAAGACGGAACTTCGCGACGCGAAGGAATTCGCGACAGTGCTTAACGCATGTGGCCGCCACGAGAAAGGGGAAGTGGGAGTCGCAGTCTGCATGGGCGATCGGGGCGCGGGATGGTCGCAGGCGAGGGCGCTTCTCGAGAAGCATCGCAGGGAGCTGCGCGAGGGCTTAGAGTGGCTGAAGGTCAGCGGGATACAGGAAAGCGAGCACATCTACTGGTTTGACGCGAGCGGGATAATAAGAGAGACGCTTGTAGGCGTCATAGCCGGTATGGCTTACGGCGCGATGCAAGTTAAAACCGGAAAGCCGATAATCGCGTTTGGCACGACCGAGGAGAACGAGCTGAAGATATCCGGGAGGGGGAATTACGAGCTTGTCAGGAAGGGCTTGAAACTGGGCGAGGCGCTAAGGGAAGCCAGCCGGCCGCTTGGCGGGGAGGGCGGCGGGCACGATGTCGCGGCGGGCGCGAAGATACCTTTGGACAAGCGGGATGTTTTCCTTAAGAGCGTTGAGGCGCTTATAGCAAAGCAGCTGAAGAAGTAGGCCGTGCAATAGCAAAGCAGCTGAAGAAGTGACCTGCCCTGCATGCTTTTGCATTAGGCCCCCCGTTTTTATGCACCCTTTTTCTATATTCGCGCTTTCTTGGTGGCGATGGGGATAGTGGGGGCTATTGCGCTTCACATTGCGCTTCGCTTCAAAACAAATCAAGGCAAAATCGAAAATGGCTGAGGAAAAACCAAAGCTCGTGAACAAGCCGTTCGGGAAAAGGGACGGCGGCGAGCACAACCTGAAGGACTACGACAAAGAGGCGACGACGTTCAAGTGGGAGAGCGTCCACAAGGCGTTCTCCTGGGACAAGACGGGCAAGGTCAACATGGCCTACGAGTGCATAGACAGGCACTGCGAGACCGGCAAGAAGAACAAGGTCGCGCTCATATACGACGCCGACGACCGCCAGGAGAAATACACTTACGAGGAGATGCGCGTCCTCTCCAACAAGTTCGCCAACGTTTTGACGAAATACGGCATCAAGAAGGGCGACCGCGTGTTCATCTTCATGCCGAGGAGCCCGGAGCTGTATGTGGCGACGATGGGGATCCTTAAGGTGGGCGCCATAGCCGGCCCGCTCTTCGAGGCGTTCATGACAGACGCCGTCAAGGACAGGATGCTCGACAGCCAGTCGGCGATGATAATAACGACGCCGGAGCTGCGCCAGAGGATACCGGTGACAGACCTGCCGGACCTCAGGACCGTGCTCTACGTGCTAAGCAAGAGGAAGCCGGAGCAGGCAGGCATGGCCGAGGAGACGCTAGAGCCCCCGGGTTCGGGCGGCGCAAGGGAATTCCTTGTCAAGCACAAGCTGGACGCGGAAGCGCCCAAGGGCGTTAAATTCGTCAGCTACGAGGCCGAGATGGAAAAAGCATCGGACAAGTTCGACGTCGTCTTCGGCGATTTGGAGACGCCGATGATACTGCACTACACGTCCGGATCCACCGGAAAGCCCAAAGGTGTTCTCCACGTGCAAAACGCCATGCTGGGGCAATACCAGACCGGCAAAACGGTGCTGGACATGAAGGAGAACGACGTATACTGGTGCACCGCCGACCCGGGCTGGGTGACGGGCACGTCGTACGGCATCTTTTCGCCCTGGCTTAACGGGATAACCAACGTGGTCAAGGGCGGCAGGTTCAGCGTCGAGTCCTGGTACAAGTGCATACAGGAGCACGAGATAACGATCTGGTACAGCGCGCCGACGGCGTTCCGCCTGCTGATGGCCCAGGGCGGGGTTGAGAAGAAGTTCAACCTCTCGTCCCTAAGGCACATCTGCTCAGTCGGCGAGCCGCTGAACCCCGAAGTGATACACTGGGGGCTTGAGGCGTATGAATTACCGATCCACGACACGTGGTGGATGACCGAGACCGGGCACCAGCTCATCTGCAACTACCCGACGATGCCGATAAAGCCGGGGTCCATGGGCAAGCCGATACCGGGCACCGAAGCCGCAATAGTCGACGACAGCGGGAAAGTGGTGCCTCCGCTGACGATGGGCAACCTCGTCATAAAGAAGGGATGGCCGGGCATGATGCGGCAGATATGGGGCAACAAGGAGAAGTACGACAGCTACTTCCAGCACCAGCCCTGGTACATGAGCGGCGACAGCGCCTACATGGACAAGGAGGGCTACTTCTTCTTTGAGGGACGGATAGACGACGTTATCAAAACCAGCGGCGAACGCGTGGGGCCATTTGAGGTGGAGTCAGCTCTTGTCGAGCACCCGGCAGTGGCTGAAGCCGGCGTCATCGGGAAGCCGGACCCCGTGAGGGGCCAGATAATCAAGGCCTTCGTGACGCTGAGGGCCGGCTACGCCCCGAGCGACAAGCTGAAGGAAGAGATAATGGATTTCGTCAAAACCCATCTCGCCGCGCACGCGAAGCCGAGGGAGATAGAGTTCATGGACAAGCTCCCGAAGACGAGAAGCGGCAAGATAATGAGGCGTGTCCTGAAGGCAAAGGAGCTGGGCCTCCCCGTGGGCGACTTGTCCACGATGGAGGACTAAAGCTCTCTAAGCCAAGTCTCAAGATGGGCTAAGAACAGAGGCTTCCTCCACGGAAGGCTTTGATAAAGCTGCGCGCAGGGGCTTTCCCTGCGCCGCTTTGTTTATTTTTCTCTTATTTATGTATTTCCTTTATTTACGTTTTTATTTAATTTACGTCCTACATAGCCCCTTTTTGCCCGCGCATCATCGCAGGAATTTTGGGCGCCACGTCCCGGTTTTCTTGGGTTTCGCGGGCGTGTGGGTTTCCGGCTTTTTTGCATTCTGCTTCGATGCGCGCACGCCGCCTGCGGCCTCGAACGCCGCGGCCTTCCTGCGAAGCATGTTGACCGGCAGCTCATTCTCCTCGGAAATCTGCATCTGATCGCTATCGCCGCGGCTTGCCCCCCTGCCGTTCGCCTTGCCCGCGGCGCCGGCCCCCTTAGCGGGATTTCCCTCTGCCGGCCGCACTATGTCCCGGGCATACTCCGCCTCAAGGCTTTTGAGCTTGGCAGATGATTCCCCAGTAATCCCCCTCATCGCCCTCCTCATGTCTGCCAGCAGGTCCTCGGCCCTGGCATGCTCCGGCGTCCCGGGATGCGCCGCATCCCTCATCCTCAAGGCGGATTCGGCTATGTGCAGGCCCTCCCTCTCCTTCTCCTTCTTGTTTGGGTTGTTCTGGAATTCTATCCATCTCATCCTCAAGGCGTCGACGCGCATCCTTGCATTGCGGCTTTTGTCTTCCATATTGTTTGTCCCCTTACCTTATGCGCGGTGCTCCGGGCGTTTAAAAAACCTGCTGAAGAACCCTTTCCTCTTAGCTTGCAAAGCCGCGGGAGCTCCTGGCATGTGCGGGTGCGTGCCCATCATCGTGCCGTGCACCAGGGCGCTGGACTCTTCGGCCTTTTTTATCATCTCCTGCCGCTTTTTTTCCTCGGCCCTCCTTTCCTCCGTGAGCCTCTTTAGCCTCTCCGCCTTCTCGACCTTCTGCCGGTCCATGAACTCCCGGTTAGCCGTTTTGTTCTCCTCATACGAGGTGTCGAGGCGGTTTAGCGCCGTTTGCGCGGAATCCGCTATCTTGAAAGCCTCGTTGTAAGCGCGTGTCCTCTCGCGCCCGTCCCTCCTGGCCATGTCGTCCTGCCCGAACATGAAGCCGCGGGCCCCGGCGTTTATGTGGTTCAACACCTTTTTGGCGGCTATCCTTTCCTCGCGGGTCCCCTTGGGCATGCTCTCGTAGGCTTTTAGCATCTGCTGCCAGCGCTCTATAGTGTCCTTTTCTATTTGGTCCATTCCTTGCTTATAACTTAGGCCTAAGGTTTTAAAACAGGCATATAGCCCGCTATTATAGTCAGCGCCTGAATAGCCTGCGGAGCCAACCCTTCCTCGGTTTGCCGGGTCTGCTTTCGGGCTTTTCGCTTTCAACACCCGCGGCCGCGCTCTTCGTTTTTTTCACGGGCCTCTTGGCCGATGCGGCCGCCTGCAGTCTGGCGCCCGCTGAAGCGGCATTAGCCCGCCTGCCCTGCGGCTGCTTGCGTGCAGTGTTTGTCTTTGGAGCCGCTTGTTGCGCGCCCTTCAGCTCGGCCCGCAGCCCTTTGTCAAATTCCGCCTGAAGGCCGCCATCTGCTGCGAACCCATAGGGCGCGGCCTGCACAGTTCTCATGCTGGCGCGGCTATCCGAAGGAGTGCGATGGCCCCGGACCTCAGATAGCACCCGGTCAAGCTCGCACTCGAACGCCTCCAGTTCCTGCAGGCTCACATGCGGCGCTTCGCCGCCATACTGTTCGCATAAAACTTCATCGCAAGGCCCGGATACGGCGCTGCTCTCTTGTTCGAGCTCCCGGCCCTCCCAGGTTTCGGCTATAGCATCAACCTCCTGCCCGGATACGGCGCTGCTCTCTTGTTCGAGCTCCTGGTCTTCCTCCGTTTCGGCTATAAAATCACCCTCCGGCTCGCATCCCTGCCCCCCTGTTTCGGCTATAGAGCCCTCTTCTGGCTCTATGGGCTCGCCCCCCGGCTCTGCCGGCTCGTCATCCGGCCCGTTTTCGGGCTGCATGCCCTCCGGCCCGATGCCCCCGGCAACAATCACATCCTCCGGCGATTCTTGGACGTCGGCATCTTCGGCGGCAGGTTGCGGGCCCCCCGCCATGGCCGATTTCATCCCGCGGGCTGCGAATCCGGCGGATTCAAGGTCCCTTGCCAGCATAGAGTCCTCGATGAGCAGCTTGGGGGTATTGGGGGCTTTCGCTGAAAGCCCGTCGGGCCCGGCAATATCCGGGGCGCCCGGCGATTTCGGCGCAGCGGGCCGTTTCCAGACGGCAATCCCCCCAGCGGCTTTGTCCATCCTCATGAGGGTGTTCCTTGCCTCCATGTACGTCCTGTAGGCCTCATCATCCGCCTTGCCCCGCAGGCTTGCCTGCTCTGCCCCCCTCTCCTGCCTCATAAAGCTGCTCATCTCCGCCGTAACCCACCCGAGCATGTCCCGGACATCCTCGGCAGCCGGCGCTCCTGCCAGGTAATTAAGCCTCTGGGCGAGCTCGTTTACGTACATGGCCCCGACAAGCCGCTCCCTTGAGTTGGGCTCGAGGCTCTTTGCAACGTTCCGCGCCTTGACGGCGTCGCCCTTTATGACTGCGATCTCATACTCGCTCACCATGGTTGGATGGATATGCCCGATAATGGTCCCTGTGGGCGGTTATATCTTGGGGTTAGATGGATATAAATCAGCGTTTAGTTGGATATAATATCCTGCAGGCACCCTGTTAATACTCCGAATAATATTTTGCCCTTAATCGCATCGGGCATTGCGTCCATCCGTTATGCCGCCCAGCCTTTTATGCCCGTTGCCTAAAACTATCTTCAAAGGCAAATAGCTCTAAGATGGCAAAGAAAACCGGTGCTGGGAAGGGAAGAACGCCTGCAGCCAAGCCGAATGCGCGCGAGGCCGGGGAATCGGGCGATACGGGGTCAAAGGCTGCGATGAAGGCTCAAACGGGCGGGGCGGCAAAGGCGGGCAACCGCTGGCTGGTCGTCGCGGCCGCGGTCCTTGTGCAATTGTGCCTGGGCATAATCTACGCATGGAGCGTATTCTCACCCTCCCTCAAGGAGGCATATCACCTCACGCAGACCGAGACGCAAGTCATATTCTCGCTGGGCCTGGCATCATTCGCGATATCGATGATATTCGCCGGCAAGTGGCAGGACAAGAAGGGGCCGCGCGTAATAGCCACCCTGGGCGGCGCGGTCCTCGGGCTAGGCTACCTGGTAGGCGGCATAAGCGGCGGCTCGTTCATACTGCTCGCATTGGGCATAGGCGTGATCGGCGGCATAGGCATAGGCCTTGGCTACGTCTGCCCGATAGCGGCGTGCGTCAAGTGGTTCCCGGATAAGCGCGGCCTTGTGACAGGCCTTGCAGTCGCAGGTTTTGGCGCCGGCGCATGGGTCTTTGGCAGGCTTGGCGAGATGTTCATCACATCATTTGGCGTCCTTGACGCGTTCACCTACCTGGGCATAATACTGGTCTTGCTCGTTGCCGCAGGCGCCCAGCTCTTGAGGAACCCCCCCGCCGGCTGGAAGCCCGCCGGGTGGAACCCGCCCGAGGCAAAGGCGGCCAAGAAGAGGGACTTTGAATGGGGCGAGATGATGAGGACAAGGCAGTTCTGGATGCTCTGGGCGATGTTCACGTTCGGCGCCCTTGCGGGCCTGATGGTCATCGGCAATTTGACGAGCATAGGGAAGTTCTTCGGCCTCGGCCCGGTCGCGGCCGGCGCGACCTTTGTCGGGATACTTGCGGTATGCAACGGCGCCGGGAGGGTCTGCTGGGGCATAATCTCCGACAGGATAGGCAGGACCAAGTCCATGTTCCTCATGTTTTCGCTGCAGGGCGCAATGATGCTCGCGTTCATCGCGATCGGCGCCGGCGAACTGACGTTCGGCCTCGCCGCCGCATGGCTGGGCTTTAACTTCGGCGGGAATTTCGCGCTCTTCCCCTCGACCACCGCGGACTATTTCGGCACGAAAAACCTGGGCCGCAACTATGCGATGGTGTTCACCTCCTACGGTGTCGGCGGCATAGTGGGCCCTCTCCTCGGCGGCATGGTCTATGACATGAGCGGCAGCTACATGTGGGCGTTCCTCCCGGCAGGCGTTCTCTGCTTTGCGGCGGCCGGCCTGGCATTCTTCCTCAGGCCGCCCAAGGCCGGGCAAGCCGCCTAACCCGGCGTGTTTAAGGTTGGATAGGGGCTATCCCGGCCCGGCGCGCCAGCTTAAGCCTGCCATCCGGTTTTATTTACCGCCCCATTATCTAATCCAACACGATTGCCCCATGCTCGAATCGATAATCTCGCCCGGCACCGCGGAGAAGGACCCGTGGGACATGGCGATCCTCGGATTCATAATAGCCAGCGTATCCGTCTGGGTCGGCTACTACCTTGCGGACTACATAACCGCCCCCGCTTCCATACTGACGCTTGTCGTCGCCGTCATGGCGGTCGCGCCGCTCGTGCAGAGGGTCCTTGCCATCGAGGAGGAGAAGGACGAGAGGGCCTGCAGTGCGCGCGTGAAGGGGGTCCTTGCCAGGCACGTCGATGTGATCGGCGCGTATAGCTTCCTCTTCATAGGCCTGCTTGTCGCGTTCTCGCTGTGGTATGTCATCCTGCCCTACCACGCCGATGGGATCCCCTCGGGCGCCGAGGTCTTCAGTTTGCAGAACGCGACCATCGGCTCGCTGCAGAAGCAGATAAACACCGGGCACGCGGTGGGGTACCCGGAGGGCGCGGGGTACTCAGAGGGCGCGGGGTACCCGGAGGGCACGGGGTATGCGATAGCTGACGGGGCCGCGGGCGCGGCATCATGCCCGCAGCCGGCGCAGGCAGAGGCCGATGCGCGCCAGAAAGGCTTTGTCCGGCTCTACAGCAACAACATGCGCGTCATGCTTTTTTGCTTCCTCGCGTCGTTCCTTTTCGGCGCGGGCGCGCTGTGGATACTGACCTGGAACGCCTCGGTGATAGCGGTGTTCATCGGGAACAAGATAAAGGCGGGCATCGCGTCTTCAGGGGGCGACCCGCTGCACGCGTATGCGACCGGTTTTCCAGTTTATTCGCTCGGCATCGCCCTATGGGCAATCCCCGAGGTGCTCGCATACCTCGTGGCCGCGATAGGCGGCGGGATAATCTCGGTCGCGGTGATGAAGCACCACTTCAGGAGCGAGGCCTTCTGGCTCACGGTCTTCGACGGCACGTTCTTCATGATAATCGCGGCGTTCCTGGTGGTACTCGGGGCGTATGTGGAGCACTTCTTCCTGCCGGCGTGACGCGCCTTCGCGCGCAGGGAATCACTTTTTACCCGAATAACGTAAATATCGTCGCCTACGCATATCATAGGAGGTATCGGCTGCGGCACACCTCCCTAAAAGCAAATGGCCGGCAAGATACTGATAGTGGACAACGGTGGACAATATGTCCATCGCATCTGGAGAAGCTTGAGGGAACTGGATTGCGAGTCAGAGATAGTGCCGCCCGCTGCGATAAAAGGGAAGCTGAAGTCCGAAAGCCCGATAGGCCTGATACTGAGCGGCGGGCCGACGTCCGTCTATGAGGACAGCCTCGGGATGTCCGGGGACCTGTTCGACCTTGACATCCCCATACTCGGCATCTGCTGGGGCCACCAGTTCATAGCGCACTCGCTTGGCGGGAAGGTGCAATACGGGGAGAAGGGCGAGTACGGGCACAGCGTGGTGGCCGTGGACGACGAGGATATGATACTAAAGGGCATGCCCAAGAGTTTCCAGGCATGGGTCTCCCACAGGGACGAGGTGGTGAAGCTGCCGCCAGGGTTTGAGGCGCTGGCCCACTCCGAGACCTGCAAGATAGAGGCTATGAGGCACAAAACAAGGGCCATTTTCGGCGTCCAGTTCCACCCCGAGGTTTTTCATACCGAGAACGGTAAAATAATACTCAAAAACTTTGTCGAGGCGTGCGGCCGGAGGGCCCGTTAGGGTATCCGGAGCAAAAGCGCCTGAAAGACCCGCACCTAAGACCCACACTAAACGAGGCAAAAAGATGGCAGACGAGAATGCGGAGCTCATGGAGCTCCTTGACAGGCTAAAGGCGATGCGCCCCGGTTCGGGCGAAGAGGCGAGCGCGGCGGCAAAGCCGGTACCGCAGGCAAAGCCGCAGGCTGAAGCGCCCCAAAAGCAGGCAAAGGCAGAAGCGAAACCCCCAAAGGCGGCCCAGAAGGCAGAGCCGGCCAAGGGCAAGCCTGCGGAAAAGGGGGAAGCAGAACCCGCAAAGATGGGCGCGCTCACAGGCGAGATATACCAGAAGGTATTCGAGCTCGAGCAGGACATACTTTCAAAGGAGAACGGCATAGGCGCCGACCTGAAGAAGCTCAACGAGCTGATAGCGGCCCTGGGCAAGAGGGAGGCCGAGATGAGCTCCAGGGAAAGCGAGGTCTCCAAGAAGAACCGCGCCCTTAACAGGGACATGGAGGACATGAAGCGTATAAGGGCCGAGCTCCAGAAGATCTTGAAATAGGCGTTTGGCGGGACGGCGGCCGAAAGGCCGCCGACAGCCTCGTTCCCCTGCTTTATGGCTTTTTTCCGGCTCTCAAAACCCTATATTCGGCCCTCAACATCCCCTTAATATATGTTAATAAGGGCGCCGGGGGCGCCAGAGCGGCCTGCAAGGCCCGCTCGCGCACCCCGGGAGAGCCCATTTTTCGGCCCCCGATGGATGTTATTCGACCCTTTTTATAGGGGTTCCTTCTATAAATCAGCAACCAGCCGAAATGCTCTGTCTGAAGGGATGCTCTCCCTCCAAGACGCCAGTACCTATAAAAGCTAACAAAAAGCGAAACCTTTTTATAGGTTGCGGGCTTAACATACGGGGCATCTAGCACATAACGCTTCGCAGGAGGCGTAAAACCACCTTGCGCGGTGCGTCCGCTCACGCAAGGCTCACTCAAGCAAATCACGTTTTTAACAGCAGTTTGCTGTGTTATCTATATACAACCAAAGTGTTGGTGAAAAAATGAAGACCACAACAATTGGAAGGATCGGTGCCATCGTTACCGGTGCTGCAATGTTGGGTACAGCTGTTGCCAGCGCCCTCGCGGGCGCGGTGACCGTCGATTCAGGCCTAAGCAAGGGCTTCTTCTTCGACAGCAGCATGAACCCGAAGGTTCAGCTCGTTGTCGGCGAGAAGGCAGCGGCCTCAGACGGCGCAGCAGCCGGCCAGATTGCAGCCATGATCGGTAACATGGCTTTTAGAACAACGACAGTGACCAAAGAGGGTCAGACGGTGACAGTGCCAGGAGGCACAGCCACATGCACCCCCTCAGCAGCAGAGTGCGCTGCAGTGACAGGGTCCGCAGAAGGCAAAGTCGTCCTCAGCTGGAAGGCCATCGGAATGGTGGGCGAGCTCCAGCAGAAGGAAATGAACTGCTCGATCTACGAAGACACCATGCTGATGGACAGCTTGGATGACGGCGGCGACCAGGGCACGTTCTGTGACAATGATGACTGGGAAGGCGCTGAAGGCGAGTTAAACGAAGTCTTCGGCCCGACAGACACCCTCGGCACGACGATGGTCGGCATATGCCAGACCTCGCTCGGGCAGGACGTATCCATCCTCAGGACAGAGGAGTTTGCAAACGAGATAACGACGATCTGTTACAACTACTGTGACATCGCCCTCGGCTGCGATCCACACCTCATGTCTGAGTGGGTAGTCATAAACTGCGACGAGCTGGAGCTGTTATTCGACTGCGATGAAGAGGCTCTGGTGCTGGAAGTAAACAACGACGCCCTCGAGTACGGGATATTCACCGACGACATACTGACGGCGGACATCCTGGACGAAGACGGCGACCTGGTAGGGCAGTCCTACATGGGCAAGGTCTTACTGGGCCAGCACGAGTACTACGTAGAGGACATTGACGACGACTCGATAACGATAGCGTGCGGCGCAACAGGCACCGCCACGACATCGGCCCCGATGGTGTACACAGCACCCCTAGAGGGATCTGACTGCGACGCGGGCGACAGCGACCAGGAATACGCAATAAAGCTGGTCGGCGCTCAGACGCTCGAAGAAGTGGGCGTAGTCGACGTCACCCTTGAAGTGACAAAGCCAGACGGCACGACAGAGCAGGTGACCTCCGGTATATCCGGAACACCGATTGTCGGCGACCTGAAGGTCAAGTTGCAGAGAGGAACAGCCGCATCCAACGTAATAACGGGTGAGCAGTCCTTCTCGGCAGACATGATAGTGTGGTACGTCCCCTCTGAATACACATTCGAGGACGGCGAGCGCTACACAGAGCAGGGCGTTGAGAACGACGACGGAATATGGTACCTTGAGTTCAACAACGGCGCTGACATCACCGTGAGTGAGGTCAAAGACCTTGAAGAGAACGAGGAACTGTGGTCCGGCATCGAGCTCCCCGACGACCTCGAGGAGAACGACCAGTGGAGCGACTGCTACGAAGACGCTAGCGACGATGACCAGTCCACGAAAGTCGTGAGGTTCATGGAGTTCAACCTCAGGAACGAGGATAACTTCACCGATCTCCCGGCCGGCAAGATGATACAGCTGCCATTCAATGACGGCATGTACCTCTTGTCAGACCTGAAGTTCGGCTACATGGGCCTCATGAACGAGGACTTCATGACCGAGGACCTTGTGGACAAGACGACCGTGAACATCGAGCTGGACTCGATCGAGTTTGAGAACGACACGTACGAGGACGAGATCGAGAGATTCAGGAGAGTCGCAGTCGACTACACCGACGAATACGGCGACTCCATAAACGACGCAAGGCTCGACGAGGGCCCGTTCGGGGAAGGCGACACCATAATCATCTGCGGTGATTCAAACACCCAGGTGATCAAGATACGGAGCATCGACTACAACGACACCGATGAGGATGATGTTGTAATCGAGTTCGACATCAAGGAAGGCTCCGAGTGGAAGTCCTACAAGGATGAGGACGCCCTACAGTTCTTGTATGGGTCTACCTACACAAGCGACTTAGGCGACTACGACATCCTCTCCGCGGTGCAGACCGTCGAGGACCAGGCGTTCGGCAGCGGTTATATGGTGAATGCCAACGGTAATTCAGAAGCCGATTTAGGAAGCGGCGACTGGTACCTGAGGGACCAAGTCGACCTCGACTCCCCAAGCAAGTGGGAGCTGTGGATAGACAAGAACGGCGACAGCATCTTTGCCATGGCAGAGACCTGCAACTTCTGCAACCCCGCGAGGGACCCAATGCTCGCGCTCTGCGAGTGCAACCCGGACAACACGGTTAACACCGAGCTGGACGGCATCGGGTTCTGCGCTGAGCTGACAACTGTGCTCTTAGAGGGCGCAGAAGGCTCAGGCCTGGAGGACTCAATAGCATTGAACCTCCTGGAGGACAACGAGAGCCAGTACATAGTCTCGCCGCACATCGCGAACTTCTGGAACTCCGAGGTGTTCGTTGAGTACAACAACGGGTGCCCGGGGAACGGCTCCTGCGAGCTGAAGCGCCAGTGCGAGGACATCGCGACAGGGGAAGAGGACGGAACCCTCATCTCGCTGAGCGGTGCAGTGATCGAGGTCGACGGCTCCGAAGTAGAGGAGCCCGAGGACTCAGGAAACGAGGAAGACATCGTCACGGGCCTCAGGGTAACAATCCCCGAGGACGAGATGAGGCCGACCATCTTCTTTGGTCTGCAAAGCGCGTTGAACACGACTACGAAGACCATAACGAAGAGCATGGAAGGGCAGGTGGTTAACATCGGAGGCGTCGACGTAACAGTCGAGGAGTTCGGTGTGACGGCATCTGTGTCAGGCGGCGGCATAGTAGGCGGCCAGCCAACACAGGTTACCTGCAGCTCTGTCCAAGCATCGTGTCCGGCTCTGACTGCTGAATCCTCAGTGCCAGTCGCCATCGGCTACAAGCTGGTGGTCGTCGAAGGCGCACAGGATGGCAGCAAGAACCTGATCCTCGTAGGTGGACCGTCTGTAAACAGCCTGACAAAGGATTTGACCACAAGCTCTGACTTGTGCAAGGGCGCCGTAGTCAAGCTGGTCGCCAGCAACAAGCTGCTAGTAGCAGGTTGTGAGGCTGCCGACACGATGGCCGCTGCGAACGATCTCGCTGCGTGGATAAAAGCCAACGTCTAAGCGCATAAGCCCCCGAAAGGGGGCATTTGTTTATTTTGAAAGGAACGGGGGCCCCAAGCGGGTCTCCGTTCAAACACTTTTTTCTGAGTTCCGATGAATGCCTTTTTGAGTTCTTATGCTCTCTAGCTTCGGGCTTCTGCCGCCCTCATCCGGGCGTTCAGCATCTAAGCCTTTTCTAAGCCTCATTTCTAATTAATCCCACAATCACATGGCTGCAAAGGACGATAATAAGGGCGCCTCGCTGCCCGAAGGGTGGAAGGAGACCGAGGAAGACGCCCCGGTAGAGAAGAAAAAGCGGGAGCTTCACATAAGCAACAGCGTCATGTGGATAATCTTCGTCGTCGTGCTCCTGGGGTTCATCGCCCTCCCTCTCCTGGGCAGGGCCCCGCACAAGCCGACGTCCTCGGTTATGGTCAACGGCATCAACGTATCGGCCGAGGGCGACCCCATAACCTCCCTGAAGGGCCTCTTGTCGGGGCATATCGACGGCAAGCGGCTTGACGAGTCCGAGGACTCCAACAACGCGCTGAACGAGATACTGGCGGTCGTAGGCCAGTCGAGCGCCCGCGCGTCGTCCGGCAGGAAGACCCTTTTCGCGGGCATCACGGGGACTACGGGCATCACGGCCGCCGGGAGCGAGGTGAGGATAGAGGGCGCCGACCGGGCCGGGCTGTGGAAGGCGGTGTGGGTATTCAACTCGATACTTTCCGACGCGACGATAACATCCTCCATCGACCTCTTCGACCTGCAGTATGCAGTCCCCACGCACTCGAAGGCGTATCTCATCCAGGACATGGAGGGCACGTGCTCCAGCTACGGGCACATAATCTCGGCAGAGGGCGACATACTGTCCTCACTTGCCTACAAGCAGGCCGAAGCGGGCGGCGAGCTCTTCCACTACCAGAGGGATGCCGGCGGCTGCCGTTTTATGAACGACACCACGGGAGCATCATCGCTCTGCCCGGCTTCCGACAGGGACAAATTCATCGTCACGATGCGCAAGGGGAATTCGACGGTGATAACCGTCAGCCCGGACTACATAGACTTCCAGTACAAGGATTGTTCGACTGTGGACAGCGTGTCGGTCATACTGCGGGACATGATATGCCCGAACATAATCTCCGAGCTGGCAAAGTTTAAGATGCCCACCGAGCTCTGAGGCTGCGCTAGTGCAAGCATGGGCATATTCAACCATGGCTGCTGTGAAACCTATTGGTGTGAAGGCCGCTAAGGCGGGGGGAAGGGCAGCGCGCAAGGCTGGCGGGAAAACCGCATCCAAAAAGGGCAAACCGGCGGCATCCACGGGCCTGCAGCCTGCCTCGCAGGAGGGCCGCTACCGCGCCCCCGGCAGCCTGATAGACGCAAAGGTCATAGACTCCATGCGCCGGGACGGCTTCCTGTACTCCGCGTTTGGCGAGTACTGGAGGCGCAAGTACGGCTACAAGGTGTTCAAGATCCCCCTTAACGCACAGTTCACCTGCCCGAACTGGGACGGGAGGATAAGCGACGAAGGATGCATATTCTGCCCTTCCTTCGCACGGCAGTTCACCTATGAGAGCTTCAGGGACGTCATGGACAAGGGTGTCCGGGAACAGGTCGAGCACCAGATGAAGCACTACAAGGCCATGGGCGCGGGCGACAAGGCGCTCGTCTACATCGCGTTTGGGACCAACACCTACAAGCCCATAGGCGAGCTCAAAAAGCTGTTTGATGCGGCCCTGTCGCATAAGGACGTAGTCGGCCTCTCGGTCGGCACGCGCCCCGATTGCCTCCCTGACGAGGTCTTGGACCTCTTGGGGGGCTACGTCAAGAAGGGCAAGCAGATATGGATAGAGATAGGGACGCAGACGGTGCACTACCGCACCCTTGAGCGGATACAGCGGCGCCACGGGTTTGCCGAGAGCATCCGCGTCGTCAACGAGGCCCATAAGCGGGGGATAGGGGTGATATTCTTCATAATACAGGGCTTGCCGTATGAGACGCCCGCGGAGACCGCGGAGACTGCAAGGATAGTCTCCGCGTTGGGCGTAGACGCGGTGAAGCTTTACCCGCTCGTCGTCATGAAGAACACGGTCTTGGCGAAGCAGTTCAAGGAGGGCCGGTACCGCCCGCTCGGGATGGACGAATATGTCGCGTTGACCGCTGACTTTTTGGAGAACCTAAGCCCCGACGTCCTCGTCCAGAGGCTGTCAAAGGACTGCGGCCTTGAGAGCAAGCTCGCGCCCGACTGGAACACCTACCGCCTCGTCGTCGGCCCCCTGGTCGAGAAGGAGATGAAGAGGCGCGGCGCGAGGCAGGGCGATAAGCTGAGGCTCACCCTGGGCGTCGGCGAGCTCGTCCCGCTAAAGCCCGGCGAGACCAGCATAATACGCAGGCAGAAGGCGCAGGAGCTCAAGTGCGTAAAGCTCTAAAGAGCTCGGGTGCGCCAAGCTCTAAAGAGCTCAAGTGCGCCAAGCTGTGAGTAGCTTGTGTGCATAAATCTCTGGCGGCCTAGCTACCCCTATCCGGTTTGTTGATTACGCTTGCCTATTAACCGCTTAAGGCCCGGGCATTACTCCCTGTCGTGGCGGTTGCGATGGCTGTCCTCGATCTCCTGCAGGAACAGCAGGTCTTCGGTCTTGATGACCCCGCCCTTCTTCAGCTCGGACAAGAGGTCGGTCTCCTTGGCCTCCTGGTCCTTCTTGAGCTTCTCGACCTCGATCTTGCGCTCGCGTGCTTTTGCTATGCCAAGCTTCTCTTCCTCGGTGCGCAGGTCGTTGAGCGTCTCGATGAACCTGTTATGGGACTCGTCCACTTCCTTTTTGACCTCTAAAAACTCCTCTTCGGCCTTCTTCGCCTTCTCCCTTCTGGCGTCGACCTTCTTGTAAATCTCGTGCATCTGCTCGTGCGCGGTCTCGCCGGTCTCAGAGTTTTTCAACAATTCCTTGTGGCGGGCGTCGGCGCCCTTCCTGACCTCGCGCAGCTCCTTTTCCAGCTTCCCGGCCTCCTTGCTAGCGGGCGCGGCGGCCTCGTATTCCTTTATCTTACCCTCAAGCTCGTCAATCTGCCTGACCGCCGCCTCTTCCTTCTGCTTCGACATGGGCGACGTCTGCATCTTCCAGTTGAGCCTCTCGTAGTCCGACTTTAGCTTCTCGTAATCGCGCCGCGAGACGGTTGTGCCTGTGGACTGGCCCTTGACGGACCCGAGCTTCTTGTTCAAATCCGCTATCTTCTTGTTGGCGCCGTCCCTCTCTTTCTTGCACTCGGACACCTTTTTATTCGCATCGTCCCTTGTCTCCTTGAACTGGCGGGCCTCCTTTAGCAGCTTGTCTATCTCGCCGTAAAGCCCCATGACACTGTCTCTCTTCGACCTAAGCTTGGCGTTGAGGTCGTCGCGAGTCTTTTTCAACTCCTTGACCTTGCTGCGCAGTTCCTCTAGATGCTGGTTCTTTTCAGAAGCCATGAATATCGGGCAAAACCCCCTAACTTAGAAGCCTAAAATATAAGAACTCTTCCTTTTCACCGGGCTTTTATAGCCCCTTTCATTGCGCTTTTTTCTCGACTATTACGGCCGTGCCGTATGCGATGAACTCGACCATGTCGGATTTGAACGTGACTCCCGTGAGGCTTACGCCTATGACGCCGTTCGCGCCCATTTTCTTAGCGGCGCCGAGCAGCTTATCAACGCTTGCCTTTCTTGCCTCAAGCGCCATGTTCTGCAGTTCGGGGACCTTCCCGCCCCTGAAGCTTCGCAGGAAGGCGACGAAACTCGCGCTCGCGCCTCTCGACCTTACCTCGCTGCCCCATGCCATGCCGAGCACCTTCTTGAGCCTGTAGGTCTCCGGCAGGTCGGTCGTGCATAGCAGGAATTCCTCGGCCATGTCGCCTAATTTTGCAACTCGGTCAATAAAAGTATAAAAAGCGGGCCGAAGCGGGCAAAGACGGCCAAAAAGCCGCTTTTGGCGCGCCATAATCCCCCGATTGGGCAAAAAGCCGGGGATGGCAAGCCAAATGCCGCCGGCAGCAAGCCAAATGCCGCCGGCAGCAAGCCAAATGCCGGCTTTTATTCCATTATGTTCTAATAGACCGCTTTCTTATCGCTTAAAGGCGCGCTGGAAGCGTTTTGCATGGAGCTTGACGTCCCGTGGGTGGAAAAGTACCGGCCGCAGAAGATAGCGGACATTGCGGGCCACGACGAGATACGGAGGCGCCTGCAGGTGTACTCGAAAGAGGGCTCAATGCCGCACATGCTGTTTGCGGGCCCGGCAGGGACTGGGAAGACGACGTCCGCGCTCGCGCTGTCCAAGGAGCTTTTCGCCGGGAACCTGGACGGGAATTTCCTCGAGCTGAACGCCTCCGACGAGCGGGGGATCGAGGTCGTGAGGAACAACATCAAGGACTTCGCGAGGACTATGAGCCTCGGGAACGTGCCTTTCAAGATAATCTTCCTCGACGAGGCGGACGCCCTGACGACCGACGCCCAAAACGCCCTGCGAAGGACTATGGAGAAGTACACCAAGACCTGCAGGTTCATACTCTCGTGCAATTACTCCTCAAAGATAATCGAGCCGATACAGTCAAGGTGTTCGCTCTT